>JBFFDD010000109.1:0-8796 GCA_041559575.1 bacterium | reverse complement strand
CCCTTTAACCTTTCCCCTTTAACCTTTAACCTCTTACACTCTTCCAACGGAAGTGTATTCAAATCCGAGTTCCCTGGCGGCTTCCGGCCTGTAGACGTTCCGCAGGTCGACCAGGATGGGGTTTTTGAGAAGATCCCTGCATTTCTCGAGGTTAAGAAGGCGGAACTGGTTCCACTCGGTGATCACCACCATACAATCGGCACCGTCCACCGCGTCGTAGGCGTTCTCACAGTATGTGATCCCCTCCTCGCCAAGGGACTCCCGCGCCTGATCCATCGCGGCCGGGTCGAAGGCCCTCACCCTGCCTCCGGCTGACAGGATGTTCCTGACTACGACCTCAGCGGGAGCCTCCCGGAAATCGTCCGTGTTAGGCTTGAAGGCCAGCCCGAGCAGACCGACCGTTTTTCCTGACAGATCACCACCGACCGCTTCCAGGACCTTCTCGAAGGCCCTTTTTTTCTGGGCCTCGTTGACATCCACCACCGCATCCACGATCTTGCTCGGCTGGCCAAGGTCGTTGGCGATCTGGGTCAGGGCCCGGGTATCCTTGGGGAAGCAGGAGCCGCCGTATCCGGGACCGGCGTGGAGGAATTTCGGTCCAATTCGGCCATCGAGGCCCATTGCTTTAGCGACCACATTCACATCGCCGCCGATCTCTTCGCAGATGTTGGCCATCTCGTTGATGAAGGTGATCTTGGTGGCCAGAAAGGCGTTGGAGGCGTATTTGATCAGTTCGGCCGTGGCGATGTTGGTGATGACGAAGGGCGTCTCGAGGAGGTATAGGGGCCGGTAAAGGTCCTTGATGATGGCGATGGCCTGATCGGTCTCGGCTCCGACTACCACCCTGTCGGGCCGCATGAAATCCTCGATGGCGGAACCCTCCCTGAGGAACTCGGGATTGGAGGCCACATCGAAATTGCCGTCCGGACGGTGGTCGGAGATGATCTTCTTGATCCTCTCCCCCGTGCCGACAGGTACAGTGCTCTTGGTGACGATGACCTTGTAACCGTCCATGTTTTCGCCGATGCTGCGGGCGACCTCTTCAACATAGGACAGGTCGGCGCTGCCGTCCCCCCGTGGCGGGGTTCCAACAGCGATGAAAAGCACCAGTGACTGTTTCACGCTGGGAACGAGATCCGTGGTAAAGTGAAGCCTCCCATCATCCATATTCTTTCTGACCAGTTCCTCCAGACCAGGCTCGTAGATGGGGATCTTGCCCTGCTTCAGCTCATCGATCTTGGAGGGATCCTTGTCCACGCAGATGACGTCGACACCGAACTCGGCAAAACACGTTCCGGTCACCAGGCCTACGTAACCTGTTCCTATAACGGTGATGTGCATGAATAACCTCCAGTTCAGGTTCCCAGTTTAAATTCCCGGTTTGACGTTTGAAGTTTGACGTTTGCGGTAAAAAATTAACATGGAATATTGAATGATTCATGGAAAAACTTCAACAGATATGGCCCGGCAAATGCAGCGAGAATAGCGAAAGCGACTCATGGTCGGCTTTGGATAGAGATCTTTCCCGAACGTCAAACCTCAAACTCCAGTTTATAGTTTACTTTTATTTGTTCTTTATCCATCTTGGATGCTTGATGCCGAACTGCTGGATCTTGTAGTGGATGACCCTCTTGGAGATACCCAGAAGCTTGGCGGCCTCCTTCTGGACGTAGTTGGTCTTCTTCAGGGCGTCTAAAACGGCCTTCTTTTCCAGATCCTTAAGATTCCTTCCGGCAAGGTCGGCCCGATCCTCGCCGGGAACGGTTTCCCCTGGCAGCTGGATGTCCGGTGGGGTGATCATCTCCTCCTCGGCCGAAAGGATCGCCCTTTCGAGAATGTTTTTCAGCTCCCTGACGTTGCCCGGCCAGTCATATCCCTCCAGTTTCTCGATAGCCTCCTCCGTGATGCCCCTAACCTTTGGATTATTCATCTCGGGGGGAAGGACTCTCATGAAGTAACCCACCAGATCGGGAATATCCTCGAGTCTGTCCCTCAGTGAGGGCACGTGGATGACGATGCCGGACAGGGCGTCCAATAGCTGGCGGTTGAACCTGCCGGCCTCCGCTTCAAAGAGGAGATCCTTGCTGGTCGAAGCCATGACCCGGACATGGGCGGTTATCGTTCGGCTGCTCCCCATCCTTTTAAGTTGCCCGGTGGTGATGAACCGCAGCAGTTCATTCTGCAGGTCAGAGGTGATATCTCCGATCTCCTCCAGGAAAACCGTCCCGTTGTTAGCCTGCTCGATCCGGCCCACCCTGTGTTTTCTGGCCCCGTCAAAGGCATCCTTGTTGTGGCCGAAAAGGTCGCTCTGGATGTACCGCTCAGGTATCCCGGAGCAGTTGACTCTGATGAATCCGCAGTCCTTCCGGTCGCTGTTGTAATGGGTCGCGCCGGCGATCAGCTCCCTGCCGGAACCCGGCTCTCCTGTCACCAGGACGGGAACGTCCGATCGGGCGGCTTTTCTGGACGCTTCCAGGGCGGCATGAATTCCCGAACTTCCGCCTATGATGTCCTCGTAACGGTAGATGATGTCCCTTTCGTGCCTCAGGTAATCAACCTCATTGGACAGCCTCCTGTGGTGGATAGCCTTCTTGACCCTCGCCTCGAGTTCCTGCAGGCCAAAGGGCTTCTGGATGTAATCGAAGGCCTCCAGTTTCATGGCTTTGATGGCACTGTCCGTGGTTCCGAAGGCGGTCATGATCAGGACTTCGGTGTCGGGACTGATGAACTTGATCTCCCGGAGGACATCAATGCCGCTGATGCCCGGAAGCTGCATGTCCGAAAGGGCCACGTCATATTTCCGGTTCTTGATCAGGTGGATCGCTTTTTCGCCGTCATCAGCCTCGTCCACATCGTGGCCTTCATCACGGAAAAATTCGACAATGAGTTCCCTGAAATCTCTGTCGTCTTCAATTACCAGAATTACGGCCACGTCTTTTCCCCATGCGATTTGTCAAGGCTTAAGTTATTGGAAAGGGTGCCCCCAAAAGGCATGTTTCATTTTTGTAATAGTGTTTTATACCCTATTTCGTCAAACCGTTTCAATAGGGATTTCAAGGAGATAAAAAGACGAGGGGGCGAGGAGCAGACGCGGGGAGACGGAGACACGGGGACGCGGGGAAAGACAAGGTGTCGGAGTGGCGGAGTATCGGGGTACCGGGGAGAAATAGAGAATAGAAAATGGAGAATGGGAAATATCAATGGAAAGTGGAAAGGCCAGAGGAACGACTGAAAGAGGTTGCGACCTTCCGACCATGCGAATGTGCCGATTTTTCGTTGAATCGGTTAGTCGATAAGTCGTAAATTCGAGCGTATCAGCTCTCAGTTCCCAGTTCTCAGCACTCAGTTCTTTCTTTACTGTTAACCCTTAGCACTTAGCACTCCAATTTTTATTTGTTCTTCTTCCACCTCGGGTGCTTGATGCCGTACTGCTGGATCTTGTAGTGCATCACCCTTCTCGAGATCCCCAGGAGGTCCGCGGCGTCCTTCTGGACATAACCGGTCTTCTCCAGGGCATCCAGGACGGCCTGTTTTTCCATCTCCTTCAGCCCCTTTTTGCCCGGAACGCCGGAGACCATGGATAGACCGGCATGGGCATTGGGAATGTTCAGATCTTCGACGTCGATCAGGTCGCCCTCACTCATCAGAACAGCCCGCTCAAGGGTGTTCTCCAGTTCCCTGATGTTGCCTGGCCAGTCGTACTCTGTCAGCAACCGGGCGGCCCTTTCCGTCAGCCCCTTGACCACCTTTCCGAGCTGGCCACTGAACCGCCGGATGAAGAATTCCGCCAGCAGACCGACGTCATCCCCCCTCTGCCGGAGCGGCGGCATGTGGATGGTGACCACATTGAGCCTGTAATAGAGATCCTCGCGGAAACTGCCCTCCAGGATCTCGTCATGCAGGGCCTTGTTGGTCGCCGAGATGATCCTGATATCCACCGAGATCGTCGCGTTGCCGCCCAGCCTTTCGAACTGCCTTTCCTGGACGACACGGAGCAGTTTGGACTGAAGGACCGGGCTCATGTCCCCTATCTCATCGAGGAGGATCGTGCCCCCGTTTGCCTGTTCGAACCGGCCTATTCGCTGCTTGAGGGCTCCGGTGAACGCCCCCTTCTCATGGCCGAAGAGTTCGCTTTCGAGGAGATTGTCCGGGATGGCGGCACAGTTGACCTTGACGAAATTCCTTCGGGACCTGGAACTGTTGTAGTGGATCGCCCCGGCGATGAGTTCCTTACCCGTCCCCGTCTCCCCGGTGATCAGGACGTTGGAGTTGGAATGGGCGACCTTTCTGACGATCCTGTAGACCTTCTGGATTGCGGAGCTCTCACCGACCAGGTCGTCGATCTGATAGATCACATCCCTTTCGTGCCTCAGATAGGCGACTTCGTTCTCCAGAGATCTCTGCTGAAAGGCTTTCTGAACCCTCATTTCCAACTCAGGGAGGCCGAACGGTTTCTGGATGAAGTCATAGGCCCCCAGCTTCATCGCTTCGATGGCCGTCTCCACCGTACCGTAGGCGGTCATCATCAGGACGTCGGTGGACGGGCTGGCGGATTTGACCACCCGCAGCAGGTCCATCCCGCTGTTGCCGGGCAGTTTGAGGTCGGTGACGACGACGTCGTAACTGAAATTCTGGACCATCTCAGAGGCTGTTTCCGCATCCACGGCCTCGTCCACCTCGTGTCCGCTGTCCCGGAACACGGACACGACCCCTTTTCTAAGAACCGACTGGTCCTCGACAATAAGCAGCTTTCCCACAGGTCCTACTCCTCAGGTTTGGGCCGGAAAATGGGCAGGATCACCCTGAACCGGCTCCCTTTGCCCGGCCAGCTCTCCACGTCCAGAAACCCCCAGTGCTCCGTGATAACCTTCTGTGCCAGCGACATCCCGATACCTGTCCCCCCGCTTTTCGTGGTGAAGAAAGGGGTGAAGATCTTGTCCATGACTTCCTCGACGATCCCCTCCCCCGTATCCTCGATCTCCACGACGATGTTTCGATCCTCCCTGATGACGTGATCGGCGAAGGCATCGGGTATGCTGCCGGATGACTCACTGGGAAAGGTGTACGATTTCAGCCTGAGCTCGCCTCCATCTTCCATGGCCTCGCAGCAGTTCTTGATGATGTTCCCTATGGCCTGGGTCATCTGGGTGCTGTCCAGCAGCACAGGCTCCATCTCGTATAAGGACTTGACCACGTGTATGTCGTCCCTGTCGTCGACGCACTCCCTGAGGCTGTATTCAAGGATATCATTGATATCGCATTCCTGCAGGTTTACAGGCCGGGGCCGGACAAAATCGAGGGTCTGCTTGATGATGCTGTTGAGCCTTCTCACCTCATCGATTATGTCCCGGGTTATTTCGGACCGATCAGGGTCCGTCTCGCCTTTAAGCAATCGCCCGGCCGAGACCTCGATCCCGGCCAAGGGGTTGCGTATCTCGTGGGCCAGCCAGGCCGCCATTTCCCCCAGGGAGATGAGCCGGTCCTTGATCTTCTCCTGGGCCTCCTCCAGTTCAACCTCGGTGAGATCCTTGAAGAAGAGCGCGGTGCCCAGCCGCTCCTTCTCGTCACTGAATATGGGAGACAGCGTATAGCCGATGGTCTTGCGGTCGTTGCTCGGTTTGATCTCCAGTTCCAGTTCCGCCCTGTCGGGCAGGGTGTGGATCTGGAAGGACGTGAGAAGGAGTTCGGAAAGATAGGGGAAATTACGCAATACTTTAGAGCATTTATTCCCTATTACTTCAGAGACCTCTTTAATTCCCAATATCCGGCCGGCGGACTCGTTGAGCATGACGACATTGCCCTTCTTATCGATGACCAACAGGGCGCTTTTCAGGTTCTTCAGCAGGTTGTCAGTAAACAGGCCTTCCATGGGATCCTTTTCGCTGAACCTTATTTTACCCGTTTTCCGGGCGTCCGCCAGCCCTCTTCAAGGCAAAACCTCCATCAGGAGTGCCTGTGGGGGCCGATCGTTGCCGGAAGCCGCTCAGGAGAGCCCCGATGGACAAATGGCGCCTGGACCAGCAGTATTTCGGCGACAGAGAAACTGCGGTCCCGTCTCCTTACATGAAGGACTCGTAGGTGGCCCTTAAACCCTCCTCGAAGGGTACTGTCACCTCATAGTTTAGGAGCATCTCGGCTTTCGAGATGTCAGCCAGGGAATGAAGAACATCGCCCGCTCTCCTTTCCGCGTAATCCCTCGGGATCCTGCGGCCCGCTTCCGCCCCAAGAAGCTCCAGGAGCTCATTGAGCGTATACCTCTGTCCGCAGGCGATATTGACTACCTCGCCACCGAGGGAGTCCACCTCGATGGCGCTGATATTGGCTTTTACGACATTGTCCACAAAGGTGAAATCCCTCGACTGCTCACCATCGCCGAAGACCTTTGCCGGTGTATCCTGCGTCAGGGCTGTTATGAAGATGGGGATAACGGCGGCGTATTGGCTGGTCGGGTCCTGTCTCGGTCCGAAGATGTTGAAATATCTCAATGAGACGGATTCAAGCCCGTAAAGACTGTTGAAAAGGGTTGTGTAGTATTCACCGGTGAGTTTCTGGAGGGCATAGGGTGATAGGGGATTGGGAGTCATATCCTCCTTCTTGGGCAGGGTTGGCGTATCCCCGTACACCGAAGAAGACGAGGCGAAGACGAATCTCCTGACCCCGTTGGCCAACGCGGCCGACAGCATGTTCAGGGTGCCATTTACGTTGATCTCATTGGATAAAACAGGGTCCTCAATGCTCCTGGGGACAGAGGGAAGCGCCGCCTGGTGGAGAACAGCGTCCATCCCCTTGGTGGCCTGCCGGCATACAGCCGGATCCCGGATGTCCTCAAGGTGAAAACCTTGAAGGTCCTTTCTGACCTCCTCGAGGTTCTCCTCCTTGCCGGTCAGCAGGTTGTCGAGGACAGAAACCCTGTAACCCTTATTCAGAAGGCCTCGAACCAGGTGGGACCCTATGAACCCCGCGCCGCCGGTAACCAGAACACTCTTCATGGCATAATCCCCTGGGGTGTTTTGTTAAGATGCCTGTATCTTGTGCTGAAGATCCTCATATGCTCGTTCCCCTCCCCCTCAATGCGTTTCGGGTGTCCAGAACGGCCGCGGCCTTTTCGGCGATCAGGTCGTAATCGAAATCATCGTGATCTGTCACGATGACCACGAGGTCAGCCTTCTGGAGAGCTTCCCTGTAGGACTCGACGCTGGAAAGCTCCGTGCTGTCCAGCTGAATGGTGGGTACAAACGGGTCGGAATAGGAAACCGAGGCTCCCCTCTCTATCAGTTTGCTGATGATATCCAGGGCAGGGGATTCCCTCACATCGTCGATGTTCTTCTTGTAGGCCACCCCGAGGACCAGTATTTCCGATCCGCGGACCGCCTTGCCGTGATCATTCAGCAGAGTGGCCGCCTTGTTGACCACGTGCTGGGGCATGTACTGGTTCACCTGTCCGGCCAGCTCTATGAACCGGGCCTCGAAACCCACCGAACGGGCCTTCCATGAGAGGTAGAAGGGGTCGATGGGAATGCAGTGCCCGCCCAGGCCGGGGCCGGGGAAAAAGGGCATGAACCCGAACGGTTTCGTCGCCGCGCCCTCGATGACCTCCCAGACGTCGATACCCATGTGGTCGCACATGAGGGCCAGTTCGTTGACCAAACCGATGTTAACGCTCCGAAAGGTATTCTCCAGGAGCTTGACCATCTCCGCCACCCTGGTCGAGCTCACGGGGTGAACGTTTTCGACAAAGCTCGAGTACAGTGATACCGCCAATTGGGTGCACTGGGGGGTCATTCCGCCGACCACTTTCGGGATGTTTCCGGTCTGAAAGACGGGATTGCCGGGATCGACCCGTTCGGGGGAGAATCCGACGAATATATCCTCCCCGATCCGAAGGCCTTTTCCGACGAGTTCGGGAACGATGATCTCCTCCGTCGTCCCGGGGTAGGTCGTGCTTTCCAGGATCACCAGCATGCCGGGGTGGACGAATCTTTTGATCTGATCGAGGGATTCGACGATGTAGGAGATGTCCGGGTCCCGGGTCTTCCTGAGCGGCGTGGGAACACAGATGTTTATGGTGTCGCAGTTCTCCAGCACCGCGTAATCGGTAGACGCCCTGAACAGGTTATTTCCACTCACCTTCGAGAGGCTTTCCTGGGGCACGTCGGGGATATACGACTCCCCGCGGTTGATCATCGCTACCTTCTCCTCGTCCAGGTCGATTCCCCAGACGTGAAATCCGGCCCCGGCCAGTTCAACAGCCAAAGGCAGCCCCACGTAGCCGAGACCTATGACGGCACAGGTCGCGGTACGGTCGTCGATCTTGCTCTGGAGGTTTTTTAGGTGAGTCATTATGGTGGATCTCCTGAAAAAGTTTCCAGTTTACAGTTTCCAGTTTACGGTTTCCGGTTTGCAGTTTTCAGTTTGCAGTTTTCAGTTTCCAGTTTGCAGTTTCCGGTTTACGGCTCATCTCGCTTGAATTTAATACCCTTAACTGTCGAGGAACGCAAATAACTAATAAAACCGGATATTATTCGAATAATTTCCCGGCATAATGAGTCCAGATAGTCATATTCTCCCTGGCTGATATAGTTCGCTTGAAAGGCTATATATGCCTGTGTTTGAACTTCAGCTGTCGATCCTTTTGCCACAGTGAGAAATTGGACAAATTCCCGGTTGCCATCCCTCTCGTATCCTTCTGCAATGTTGGAGGGGATTGATATAACAGCCCTCCTTATTTGATATTTAAGGGCAATATCATGGGAAAAACTACCTCTGTTTGATAAATGATATATAGCTTCTGTGAGT
>JBFFDD010000108.1:0-8810 GCA_041559575.1 bacterium | reverse complement strand
AGGTCGAGAGAGGCTTCGCTCAGAATCCCTGGATCGGATCCAGCGCCTGCGAGGACAGATCCGCAGAGGGGCGCTGGGAATGTTGATTTTTACCGTCGTCAGCGCCGCATCCATGCTCAACGCCCTTCTCTTTCCGCCTCTGCCGGAGGGTATCAGACGGTTTCTGGGCCCATCCCCTCCCACCGGCCTCATCAGTGTCGCCCTGGTGGTTTATGTTTTTTCAGCCCTGACCCTCATCCTGGCCAGGATGAACAGCGAGGACCAGACCTACCGCGGCTGGTCCCACCTGGGTTACCTGACAGCCTTTTATGTCTTCTACTACTTTGCCGAGGAACTGGGTGACAACTTCTGGGCCGTCTTCGCAGCCGGTTTGACCATCCTCGGCCTCGAGAACTACCGGGTATGGACCAGGTGCACGGAAGCCCTTCGTCGCGAAAGGGAGGCCCTGGAGAGCCTGGGGGAGTGAGGACACAGTTCCAGGTTCCAAGTTCCATGTTTCAAGGGAAAACACTGACAGGTGATCCGGAGAGGGGTGAGTAACAGGTCCAACGGGGAAATATCTGAGCGACCTGACGACTGGCCGATTTAGAGTAAACAATGCGAACCACAAAATACGAATCAGGGCTGTTCAACCTGGAACCTGAAACCCGGAACCTGGAACCGGTTCAATCCTCAAACAGGTCCGAGATCACCGGGGTGGTGATGGGGAGCTTGATGATGAAAGTCGTGCCCTCGCCGACCTTGCTCTTGACCTGGATGTCCCCGCCGTGAGATTCGACGATGCCGTAGGAGACCGACAGGCCCAGTCCGGTTCCTTTGGCCTTGGTGGTGAAGAAGGGGTCAAAGAGCTTGTCGAGGTCCTTCTCATCGATCCCGGTGCCCGTATCGACAATGGTGATCAGGACAATTTTTTCCTCGGTCAGGAAATCGGTTTCGATCGTTAGTTTGCCTCCCTCCGTCATGGCCTGACTGGCGTTGACCAGCATGTTGACCAGAACCTGCTCGATCTGGCTGGTGTCGATGAGCACCTCGGGGATCTTCTCCCCGTAGTCCCTGAGGATCTCGATGTTGTGGAAATCAGGGTGGTGTTCCACGAGGGCCAGGGTTCTGTCGATGACCGGGTTGATCGAACAGGAGGTCTTCTGCGGATCCGAGACACGAGAAAAATTCAAAAGATCACCAACGATCTTGGAGCAGCGCTTCGCCTCCTGGATGATCGTCTGGCAGTCATCCTTAAGGGACGGGTCAAGGCGGGGATCCGATTCGATCATGGGGGCATGGATCATAATGCCGGTAAGGGGATTGTTCAGTTCGTGGGCGATTCCCGCTACCAGCTCTCCCAGGGAGGCCAACTTTTCCGACCGAATCAGCACCGACTGCATGTTTCTGAGCTCCTGCGTCCTCTCCTGGACCTTTGTCTCCAGGGTGGCTGCCCACTCCTCCCTTTCTTCCCGGGCCTTTTTCAGTTTGCTGGTCATGTCATTGAAAGCATCCGCCAGCTCCCCCATTTCGTCGCCGGGGGCGCTGTCGATGAATCGCCAATCTCCCTTGGCCACCGCGCTCGTATGTTCAAGGAGCATCTTCACCGGCTGGTTGACCAGTTTCTGGGTCAGCAGGGTCAGACACAGTGAGATGGTCAGGATCAGAAAGAGGATCTGGAGAAACGTTATGTTCCGGTAGTTCGCGATCCGGGCCGTCATACGGTCAAGGGACACAGACATGTCGAGAATCCCCAGGACAGTCGCGTCGCTGGAATGGATGTGACAGTCGGCGACGAAACAGCTCTCCCGGTTGTATATCGGCTTGATCATGTTGAGGCTGCTTTTCCCATCTCTGCTCGTCACCACCCTGCTCAGGTCCATGGAGGTAGCCTGGGTCAGTGTCCTGTCAAACCGGTGGCACGTCTGGCATCCTGATTCGGTCTCCTTTTTGATCAGGTTGTTCATCTCCTGCTTGTCGCTGGAAAAAGTGATGATGCCGTCCTTGTTGATAACTCTGATGCGATTGATCTCCCTGTGATTGCTCACCTCTTCGATCATCTGGTAGAGCCTTTCCCGGTCATTGGCGAGCATCTCGTGGTGGGTCGCCAAAAGAATGGTCTCGCTCAGGTTGTCGGTGTTCTCGATGTAGGACTCCAGGAAAGTCTTCTCAAGGGTTTCCAGGTTCAAATAGGTAAAGAGGGCGGAGGTAAACAGGAGGACAACGCTCGACACCAGAGAAAACTGAACGATAAGTTTAAGACGCATGGGCCACCCCCGGGAGTGCCTTGAAAAATGGATCCAGCCCGGTGGGAAAACCCCTGTGACAGGGGGTGAAAACAGGATTGCCCTGTTGCAAGCCGTCAGAGATTGATCGCGCAACATTCATGCGATCAATGGGAGATAATGCCTTTGTCTCGGATGGAGATCCCCTGTTTTTTCAGCATGGCCTGAAAATTCGTTCGCTGCATACCCACTTCCCTGGCGGCCTTGGTGACGTTCCATCCATTTCTCTCCAGTGCCTTGAGGAGGAAGGCTCGTTCAAGGGGTTTGACCGCCATCTCCCGGATGTGTTTTTTTCTTTCCTTCAGCTCCTCAGCGCTTTCCGGGATGGAATCAAACACGCCCATGGAAGCGTCCTGGTCGGCCGGCATGAAATCCTGAATCTCAAGATCGTGGGGCTGAATCAGGTTCGTCCCGGTCAGGACGACCGCCCGTTCGATGATATTCTCCAGTTCACGGACATTGCCCGAGAAGGAATGACCCTCGAGGATGGACATGGCGGCCGGCGATATGCCGCGAATATCCTTCCCCATGTCCTCGGCGATCTTCTTCAGGAAGTGGCCGACGAGAAGAGGGAGGTCACCTTCTCGTTCTCGAAGGGGTGGCAGGTGAACGGGAATGATGTTGAGCCTGAAGAACAGGTCCTCCCTGAAGGTGTTCTGTCTGACCAGCTCCTTCAGATCCTTGTTCGTGGCGGTGATGAGGCGGATGTCGATGGACAGAGGGGTGGTTCCCCCAATGGGGGTGATCTCGCGCTCCTGAAGGACCCGCAGAAGCTTGGCCTGGGTGGTCAGGCTGATATTGGCCACCTCATCGAGGAAGAGCGTCCCGCCATCGGCGACCTTGAAAAGCCCCGTTTTAGTGTGGACCGCTCCGGTAAAGGATCCTTTGACATGCCCAAAGAGCTCGCTTTCCAGGAGGTTTTCCACAAGGGCTGTACAGTCCACCGCGATAAACGGTTTTTTCCGCCTGGGACTGTTCTGGTGAATGGCCCGGGCGACGAGTTCCTTGCCTGTCCCGCTTTGCCCGGTGATGAGAACAGTGCTGTCCGTGGGGGCTACCTGACGGATCCGCTGGTAGACGCTTTGCATGGCCTCGCTCTCACCGATGAACAGGTCGAGGTCCCCCTCGTGCCAGACGACCTCCGGTCGGATCTTTTCCATGTGCAGGACCCTCTGTTCAAGGGCCTTTTCAACCTTTTCGGTGATCTGTTCCGGTGTGAACGGTTTCGAGATGTAGTCGAAGGCACCGCCCTTCATGGCCTCGACGGCTGTGTCCACGGTGGAGTAGCCCGTGATGATAATGACCGGAACTTCGGGCTGAAGAATTCTGATGGCGTTGAGGACCTCGAGCCCACTCATGCCGGGCATCTTAAGGTCCGTTACCACGACGTGGAATCTCTCCTCCTGGAGCCTTTCCACTGCCTCGTAACCGCTCGACGAGGTATAGGATTGAAACCCGTTCGCATTCAGGACGCGGCGCAGACCGTCCCTGATGACCAGCTCATCGTCCACTATGAGGATCTTCGATCCGGTCATCTCAAACCCTCCGGCGGCATCCCTCTGCGTCGGTACCTGAGTGGACAATCTCCAGGTACAGAAAAATTATACATCCTGGTCCTCCGTGTTAATTTTATCACAATATGGGTATTTTACAATGGAACTGGAGCGCAAGATAAACAAAATATTATTAAAATATGTGTATTATAAGCGTCGCTGGCCGATATATACACCACAAAATTAAAGGTTTTTGGGGCGATTTATTGTTCAGGCGCCAATACTTTAGCAGTCCTTTCTGTCCTGGGGTGGCCCAAGGCCCTTGAACTCTGCTATCTTTATTCAAACAGCACCATGGGGGACAGGTTGATGAGCCGGCAGGTGACCTGTTCGAATGGAGGCAGCTTTTTAGATCATCCTATTTTAATTCGCCTACGAAGCTCAGGGAGAAGACGATGGAAGGGAACGAGATAAAGGGGTTTATACCTGTTCTCACTGCCGACCAGATCGGTGAAAGGGTTCGTCAGTTGGCCGAAGAGATCAGCCGGGACCATTTCGGAAAGGTGCCCCTGATGGTGGGAATACTCAAGGGAGGGTTTATCTTTCTTTCGGACCTGGTCAGGGCCATGACGGTGCCCGTGGAGATCGATTTTGCCCAGATCTCAAGCTACGGTGACGAGACGGCCTCCACCGGGCGGATCAAGGTCCTGAAGGATATCACCACGCCGTTGGCGGACAGGCACGTGGTCATCGTGGAGGACATCATCGACACCGGCAGAACCCTCAATCACTACCTCGCCGAGCTGAAGGCAAGGGGCCCCGCTTCCCTGAAGGTCTGCGCCCTGATCAACAAACCGGAGCGCCAGGAGTACACCCCTGAGATCGATTACCTCGGTTTTACCGTACCCAGCGGCTTCCTGGTCGGATACGGCCTGGACTGGGCGGGGAGGTATCGGGAACTCCCGGGAGTATACGAGGTTCCGGAGGATTAGAGCGTATCGGGGTACCGGCGTGTCGGAGTGTCGGGGAAAGGGGATAGATTATCCCGGATTCCAAATTTCCAGCATCTGATTTCTCATTTACCCGGCGGTCAATCACGCCTGATATGTATTTGGACTTCAGATTTTGGATCTCGGACTTTGGATTTTAGCTTGATCTGAGGAACCCGGGACGGAAGAAGCACCTCCTCGTGGAGGTGCTTCTTCTTCCGGAGAACGTTGACCCTTGGTACCAGTTCTCATGGACTGGTTAACGGTGCTTGGCCCTTTCCCCTTAATCCTGTCCACTTTCCACTAATCATTGTTTACCAGCATCGTCTCGTTGGGGTTCCGTGCCGTCTGGGGTTCGGTGGTCCTTCTCATCCGCAGGGCGAAAAAGACGATGGCCAGGCAGATGATCAGAGCTGTGAAATAACCTTTCATCTCGTAGTTGATCACCAGCGTTTTGGCGGTACTCGTGTTGATGAGCGAACTGGAGACCCAGCCGGTCTGACCGCCGTCCGATGGGCGGACCCTGGTCCAGTTGCCCTGCGAACCGGCGACCATGAAGCGGTCACCTGAATGGGCCCGCAGCAGGACGGTTGATTTGGTGCTCGGGGCCTGCCTGATATTCACGGTGTCCCTGGCGATGATGGCCGCCTGCCCACGTTCGACGTTGATATGAGAGGCGTCAATGACCATAAGGCCCGCACTGGCCAGAGCGGCGCAGAAAGCCAGAACCGAAAGGACCTTTCCCCAGAAGGACAGTGTCGCCAGAGGTGAGGTGAGCTTGTCGGACTTCCTCTTGGCGTAACGCCCGACAATGGCTCCCATGGCGTTTGCGCCCCTGGCTATTTCCTGTTTCTGCATCACTGTTAATTCACCCATGGCATTTCTCCTTTCTAAAAAAGGTAGGAATTAATCGATCGTTCACCTTCCAGATGAGCAAGGGGAGTGCCAACATGGATGGATCAACTTAAGTAATTGATATATTAGACAAAAATTGTTTGATTGGCAGGATTCGGTCGCCGATACCGGCGTTCGAATATCGGACGCCGTACGGATTTGATACGAAAATTCGGTTGAAAAACCCTATGAGGACTTCAGTATTCAGGATTCAGTATTCAGGAGTCGGCAATGATAATTCAACGATTTACGACTTATCGACTGACCGATTCAACGAAGAATCGGCATATTCGCATTCTCGGAAGGTCGTAACCTCGTCCAGTCGTTCCTCTGGCCTTTGCCTTTCCACTTGTCACTATCCAATTTCCGTCATCCTTTCGTGAACATTTATAATAAAATTATAAGTTGTGAAGCCAAGCCGAAATTGCGATAAGCTCTGTTTAGAACTGAGAACTGAGAACTGAGACCTGAGACCTGAGAACTGAGAACTGAGAACTGAGAACTGAAAACTCCCATCTGAATACTGACTACTGAATTCTGACTACTTGTCTATTATTGAAAGGAGGTGCCCAATGGCCAGGGCCGGCAACATCGTATTGGATACGGGTGATTACTTCCCCGAGATGGAGTTCCAGATGGTTGGAGGGCCCGGTGTCACCATTCCCAGAGCGTTTATCGGGCACTGGAGCGTTTTTCTTATCTACCGGGGACAGTGGTGACCGTTCTGCAATCAGCAGTTGGCTGATTTTCAGGAACACTACACCCGGTTCATGGAGAAGGGCATCAGGATCAAGGCCGCGTCGGTGGATCCGGAGGAGAAGGCAGAAGAGATGGTTCGGGAGCACAGCCTCGGTTTTACGGTTGGCTGGGGTCTGGACCCCTTCACAGTGTCCAGCCTGACCGGCGCCTTCTACGAGGAGGAGAAGGGTTTCCTGCACGCAACGGGATTTGTGATCGATCCTGAGGGCAGGATCGTCAATGCGGTATACAGCACAGGCCCCATCGGCCGGTTGACAGCCGGGGACTGTCTGGCGAAAATCTCCTTCGAGATGGACAGGAAGTGAGATCCGTTTAAATTAATTGGAATTGAACGCTTCGTTAATCTCCGCTGCCCCGACACCCGGATACCCCGTCACCCATTACGCTTCAACAAGGATCAACTCTCCGGTTCCTCGATCGCCAGATAGGGATAATCCGTGTATCCCTTTTCACCGCCGCCGTAAAAGGTGCTCTGGTCGGGCCGGTTGAGTGGGGCGCTCAGGGCAAACCGTTCCGGGAGATCCGGGTTGGCGAGGTAGGACTGACCGAAGGAGATGAGATCCGCACGGCCTTCCACGAGAGCCCGCTCCGCCCTCTGTCTGTCGTAGCCGCCGTTGGCAATGTAGACACCCCCGAAGACGCCCCGCAGCTGTCCGAAGTCGAACACCTCGGGATCGTGTGTCTGACCTCCGATGTCCGTCTCAACCACGTGGAGGTAGGCCAGCCTCAGACCGGCGATCATCTCGGCCGCGAAGGTGAATGTCCGCTGAGGATCCGAATCGGTCATGTCGTTGAAGGAGTTTACCGGAGAAAAACGGACACCGATGCGGCTGCTCTTCCACACCGACGCCACCGCTTCCAGGACCTGGATCAGAAGTCGGACCCGGTATTCCAGGGAGCCTCCGTAAGCGTCCGTTCTTCGGTTGGTTCCGTCCCGCAAAAACTGGTCCAGCAGATAACCGTTGGCTGCGTGGATCTCCACGCCGTCGAACCCCGCTTCTTTGGCGTTCTGGGCCGCCGCCCGGTAGTCCTCGACGATTCCGGCGATCTCCTCTGTTTCCAGGGCCCTGGGGGTGACGAACGGCTGAGGCCCCTCGTAGGTGAAGGCGTCACCCCCAGGCCTGACCGCCGACGGAGCAACGGGCAACTGCCCGTCGGGCTGCAGGCCGGGATGGGAGATCCTCCCCACATGCCACAATTGGAGGAATATCCTCCCCCCCCGGTCGTGAACGGCATTCGTCACCCCTCTCCAACCCGCGACCTGCTCCGGGGTGTGAATGCCCGGCGTGGCCGGATAGCCGACTCCCTGCGGCGATACCTGGGATGCCTCGGTGATGATCAGCCCCGCGGACGCCCTCTGGCCGTAATACTCGGCCATCAGGGGTCCGGGCACATTTCCTTCACCGGCCCTGTTCCGGGTCATGGGAGCCATGACGATCCGGTTGGGAAGATCGATCGAGCCGATCCTCAGGGGCTGAAAGAGGGGAGAGATGTTTGTGGTGGCCAAGGGAGTCCTCCACTGTCAAGGAATTCAGTATTCAGAAGTCAGTAGTCAGTAGCCAGAATGAAATCTCTGACTGAATTCTGGATGAATTCTGGATCTCAATTACTCAGAACCGGTCACGGGTTTTATAAGCTCCGACCCGTCATTCGCCGGTGAGTTCACCCTGGTCGACACGTCCCACGTCTCCATCTCCTCTGAAGGGTAAGGTTTCAGGAGGGGTTGAAGTGTCCGGGGATCGTGGACTTCAGGATCCAGCCACAGACCTCGGTCCTCCCTGGAAATGATGACCGGCATCCGATCGTGGATCGGTTCCAGAAGTCTGTTCGTTTCTGTAGTGATAATTGTACAGGTTCGTATGACCTGTCCTTCAGGAGATCGCCAGTCGCTGTACAGGCCCGCCAGGCCGAAGGGCCTGGTATCCTTCAGATGCACATAAACCGGGATCTTGCGGGCTTCATCCTTTCGCCATTCATAGAATCCGGTGGCCACCACCAGGCAGCGGTGGTTCCTGAAAGAACGCCTGAAACTCGGCTTTTCAGCCACCGTCTCGGCCCGCGCGTTGATCATCCGGTTGCCGATGGCGGGATCCTTTGCCCACGGCGGTATGAGGCCCCATCGGCACCGGGTCAATCTGTTGCCGTCCTCGTTAATGACCGCGAAGACATCCTGGGTCGGGGCGATGTTGTACCGGGGGAGGATCTCCACCTCCGCCGATCTCAGGTCGAACTCCTGGAGGAGTACCGGGAAAGGGCTGTCCTGGATGAATCGGCCGCACATTGTTCTCTATATTAAGTAGTCAGGAGTCAGTATTCAGTAGTCAGTATAGAATCAAAGATGTTGCCTGTCATTTGATGGTTACTTATCTTGAATGGTCAGAGTTGTAAAATTAATTCAGGAGCCTTTGTTT
>JBFFDD010000107.1:0-8883 GCA_041559575.1 bacterium | reverse complement strand
GGAAGCGGACGCGGGGAGGAGGGATAGTCCCAAGTCCCAGGACCCAGGTCCCAAGGGGAAAGTGGGGGGCGATGGGGAAAAGAGCAGACGAAGGAGCAAGACGAAGACGAAGGGAACAGCAGACGCGGAGACCCGCCTTCGCTGAAGCTTCCGCCGTCGCTCTTCGAGCTTTGGCGAGACAAGTCGGCGTGGCAGGCACGGGGACGCGGAGTCCAACGCGAGGGGGCGGTGGGGCGAGAGGGCGAAGAACGGACGCGGGGACACGGGGACACGGAGAGGGCGTATGGGCGAGGGGGCGGCTGGGCGAGGTTACGACCTTCCGACAATGCGAATGCGCCGATTCTTCGCTGAGTCGGTTAGTCGATAAGTCGTAAATTCGAGCGTACCAGCTCTCAGTTCCCTTTTCTCAGTTCTCTCCCCCTGAAACCTGTAACCTGGAACCTGTAACTTGGAACTAAGCATTTTCACCGAAGCCCTGACGCTGTTCTTCCGCGAGCTGTGGAGGATGGTCCCCGCCTTTCTCATCGGCGTCGGCGTGGCTGCCTTTATCAAGACCTTCCAGTGGGACCTGAAACTTCGGGCCTACATGCGGGACTCGGGGACAGCCTCCATTTCCCTCGCGGTGTTCCTGGGGATCTTCAGCCCGTTGTGTGCCTGCGGTGTTCTGCCCATCGTGATCCCCCTGGCCGTGTCCGGCGTGCCTATCCCGCCGCTCATGGCCCTTCTGGCCACGTCCCCCCTGATGAGTCCCGACGCCTTCTCCATCACCTGGGCCGGGCTGGGTCCGACGATGGCCTGGGTCAAGCTGATCAGCGCTGTGGGCATGGGGTTTATGGTGGGCTCTGTAACATATCTTATTGAAAAACGTAGTAATTTTTCAGATGGAGTGGTGAGGATCGATCCGGTCCATCAGGAGGACGGGAGCCTGGCGTCGGCCTACGACATTGCCTGTGCCCACGATATCACCCTGCCCACCATGGTGGTGCGGCAGCGGGAGAACCGTTTTCTTTTCTTCCTGGACCGTGCCCGGGACACCTCGCTGTTCATGGGCAAGTTCCTCCTGGCGGCCATCGCCCTGCAGGTTGTCATGGAGATGTTCCTGCCCATGGATCTTGTCAGGGTCCTGGCCGGCAGGTCCGACGCCTCATCCCTCGTCGCAGCGGCCCTTGTCGCCGCCCCCCTTCCGGCCCACCAGGTCCCGGTGGTGCCGGTCCTGAAGGGGTTGATGGACCTGGGCATGGACCGGGGGGCTGCGGTGACCTTCCTGGTGGCGGGCCCGGTGACCAGCATTCCGGCACTGGTGGTGCTGTGGAAGGTCTTTCACCGCCGGCTCTTCTGGCTTTACCTGGCCCTCTGCCTCACGGGGGCTGTGGCGGCCGGGGCCCTCTTCCGGGTCCTGTCCGGTTGGTTGGTTTTCTGACAGGGGCGGTGCCACGAGACGGTTTTCCGTCTTCCCGGAAGGCATCCTGAAAGCCCCGCTGGACGGTGAAGTGTTTTGACCGTGCTTACGTTGTGTGGTAGATTTCAGGCAGGTGTGAACCCTGCAATTCTCAAAGGAGGAGACCTATGATATCGGGGGGAAAATCACTGGTTCTTAGGGTTGTTCTGACCGCTGTCCTCCTGCTCCTGCCTGCCGCCGCGATCGCCCTGGATTTCACCGACATCACGGAAATGGCCGGGGTGGGCGACCGGGGCCACGGCAAGGGTGTCGCCTTCGCCGATGTGGACAACGACGGCGATTTTGACCTGTACGTCTCCAACAAGGGCGGACAGAACGTCCTGTATGTCAACCAGGGGGGCGTGTACGTCGATGGTTCCGCTCAGGCGGGTGATCGCCTCGACGACCCGGGGCTTTCCATGGGATCCGTGTTTGGAGATTATGACAACGACGGGGACCAGGATCTTTACATCGTCAAGGGCGGCCGGTACGAGATCGAGGCCAACCGGCTGCTGCGCAACGACAACGGTCGTTTCGTGGATGTGACGAATCGTGCCGGCGTCGGTTCCAAGGAGTTCACCTATTCGGCGGCCTTTGCCGACGTGGACAACGACGGTCTCCTGGATCTCTATCTGGCCAACTACGGTGTCGGGGCCAGGAACACCCTCTACAGGAACAACGGAGACGGCACCTTTACCGACGTGACCGATACCGCCGGTGTGGGCGACAGGAGCTGGAGCTGGAGCGCGGTCTTCGCCGATGTCAATTCAGATGGCTATCAGGACCTTTACGTCGTCAACGGCCGGTACCCGGCGGGCGAACCGAACCACCTCTACCTGAACAGGGGTGACGGGAGCTTCCAGGACGTTTCCGGGGAGGCGGGCGTGGGTGACGGCAACTGGGGCCTCGGAGCCGCCTTTGCCGATGCCGACAACGATGGCGACCTGGATCTTTTCGTCTCCAACTACGTCGGACCCAACAAATTCTACCTCAACGACGGGGCGGGGATCTTCACCGACGCCTCCGAATCCTCAGGGCTCGCCGATCAGGGGTGGGGCAAGGGGCCGTCCTTCGGTGATGTGGATCACGACGGGGACCTCGATCTCTATGAAGGGGACTGCAAGCTGGCCAACAAGATGTATCTTAACGATGGAAACGGTGTCTTCACCGATGTGGCCGATCAGATCCCCATCCTTAAAAACGAAACCGTTCGGACCAAGGGTACCGCCTTCGCGGACATCGACGATGACGGGGACCTTGACCTTTACGTGGTGAACTGGGGAGTCAGCAACCGCCTGTACAGAAACGAGCAGAACGACGGTAATTTCCTCAAGATCCGACTTAAGGGTACAGTGAGCAACGCCGACGCGGTGGGTGCCAGGATAAGGGTCTCCCGGGAAGGCAAACTGATCGGCCTCCGGGAGGTCAAGACCCAGTCAGGGTTCTGCTCCCAGCCTCCGCTGGAGGTTCATTTCGGGCTCCCAGCCCCGGGAGATTACCAGGTGGATGTCGTTTTCCCCAGCGGCATCACGGTCTCGGGAACCTACGAGAGCGGTCAGACGATCAACATTGTCGAGGGAGGCTGATAAATGCAATACTCATTACTTAGTACTAAGTACTAAGTAATAAGTAATAAGATTCTGTTGCTTGGTTCTCGGTTCTAAGTTCTCAGTGCTTAACCATTTAATAGACACGGTTTTTGCAGGGCTGTCGTTAAGAAACGATAACAGCCCTTTTTTTTGCCGATCATCGTTCAAAGACGAAGAGATATGTCCGGATCCGCCATACAGACCATCGCCCTGATAACAGCTGTCTCCCTGACCACGGCCTGCGCCGGTGCCGGGCAGGTGGCGTCCGGCGGGGTCCACACCGTCTCCGGAACCACCCGGTTCAAAAGGCAGGCTCTGCCGGGCGGGACAGTGACCGCCTCGAAAGAGACTCCCGACGGGATCAAGGTCACCGCAACTATCGGATCCGATGGTTCCTTTGCCATGGATGTCGGGAAAGGTGTGTACTATCTCACCGGGCGATCGCGGGATCCCGAGACGGGAGAGGATCTGTGGTCGTTCTGGGGAGGGAACCCCCTGAACGTCTTCGGCGACATTCCGGTGACCCTGGTGCTCCCCTTCACCGCTTTTTCGCCTCCCCCTGAGATGATCGAGGATGCCGGCATCCGGGGCGCGGCGATCTTCGACGGCGCGCCCATCGAAGGGGTTCAGGTATCCGTCTATCTCGATCCTGTGGAAGGTTTTCACGGGCCGCCCTATTCGGTCAGCCGGCCTTCTGACGCCCAGGGCCTCTATAACGCCCCCGTGGGTCCCGGTACCTATTACCTCGTGGCCAGAAAACGGCTCTCGGGGGACAGCTACCTGGGGCCCCTGAAAAAGGGCGACCTTATCGGGTACTATCCCCACAATCCGGTGACGGTTCGCGGGGGAGGGGGCATCAGCGCCGATATCGCCCTGGTGGAGGTCAACCGTCCCAGGGGCCAGGGTTCCCTGTCCCCGGGAGAGTCCATCGTGATGACCGGTACCATAACCGATGAGAGGGGCCTCCCGGTCCGTGGCGTCAGGGCGTGCCTTTACAGGGAGCCGGAGATGCTGGGACGGCCTGATTTTGTGTCATCACCGACGGATTCGGACGGCATCTTCAGATTGGAGGTCTCCCGGGAGGGGGTCTTCTACCTGGCGGCCAGATCGAGGATCGGCGGCCCCCCGGAGACAGGCGAACTCATGGGCTATTACAGGGGATCGGAGGACCACTCCGTGAATGTCCAGTGGGGTGACAGGTTGACCGCTCTGGATATAACCGTCAAGGAGGTGTGGTGAGGTACCCGGGGATTTCGGCGGCTCTCATTCTGATCCTGATGGCCGGATGCGCAGGGGTTCAGGATCGGGATCGATCCCCCGCGGGGACCCTCCCCGGCGATGTCAGGGGGAGCCTGACGGTATCCGGGGATATCCGTATCCGGGGACAGGTGAAGGTCCTCCCGGGGGCCGTCCTGACCGTGCTTCCCGGCACACGGTTTCTTTTTGACCCCTACGATCCGGACGGGGACGGCGTCAACGACTCGAGGTTGATCGTCGAGGGGGTCCTCGTCGCCAGGGGAGAGGCCGACAACCCTATCCTTTTCACCAGCGCGTCATCGGACCCCCGGCCCGGGGACTGGCTGGAACTGAGGGTAGACCGCAGTGAGGGGACGGTCCTGGAGTTCTGCGTCCTCCAGTACGCCAGATACGGCCTTCACGCCCATTTCAGTTCGGGAGTTGTCGCCAACAGCGTCTTTCGCCGGAATATCGATGCCACGCGGTTCGGTAACTCCCGGTTCCATGTGGTGGGCAACAGTTTTGCTGACAACATCGGAAAGGGGGTCAACTTCCGGGCCTCCGGGCTGGTCCTGACAGGCAACCGGATTCAGGGAAACCGTCACGGGATCTTTGCCTTCGAGGAGGGAGCCGGTACCCGGATAGTCGGCAACCGGTTCTCGAATAACGAGATATCCGATCTGAGGCTCGGGGATTTCTACACCGGCGGCCCCCCGTCCCTGGAGGGGAACTGCCGCGATGACGGCGGACCTCTCTCGATCCTGGGGATGGAGGGTTTTCACACCGAGGGGCTGCCCGCCGACAGGTGTCCCGATTCGGGGCCGGCGCACCTTAGGGTCGAAACCGACCTGCTCTGGCGGCGCGATGTGGGCTCCTTTGTGGACGCCGCACCGGTATCCTTTGCCGGGCCGTTGGGGACGGAGAGGGTCGCGGTGGCCACCTGGGAAGGCGGTCTCGTAACTCTGAGCGCGGCCGACGGTGACGTGCTGCACACCACCGACCTGCCCGATATCACTGATGCCGCGCCTGCCCTGTACGGGGGGAGGATGTACGTCCCCTCCTGGGATCGAAAGGTCCGGTCCGTGGATGCGGACACCGGTGAGATTGCCGGCAGTGTTTCCTGGGAGGAATCCCTCGCCGACGACCACCGCCAGGCCTCGCCGACGGTCCTGGGTGACATGGTGATCCTCGGCCTGTGGAACGGCGACGTCAGGGCGCTGGACCCGGAGAAAATGACCTGGCTGTGGAGGGTTCCTCTGGACGGCGCTGTCCGTTCGCAACCGGTCTTCGACGGTCAGGATATCTGGGCGGGAACAGACGCCGGCACTCTTTTCAGGATCAGCCGCCGGGGGGAAGTCAGCGGACGGGTCGATCTGGGCAGCCCGGTGCGGGCGAAAGCGGCGGTTCTGTTCCCGGGGGATCTGGCAGTCATCACCTGGGATGGCAGCCTGGTGAGGATAACCGGCGGCAGGATCGCCTGGCGGCGGAAGCTCCCCGGGACAGGGACCTACGCATCTCCCCTCTATACCCCACAGGGGACCATAATTGGTGCCGATGGTGGCGGCTGGGTCTCCATGCTCGATGCCGGCGGGGCTCCCCTGTGGCGGACAGGGCTGTCATCGGCTGTTCACACCCTCAGCATGTCCGGCCGGCTGATCTGGGCCGGGACCCAGAACGGCGACCTGGTTTGCCTTTCCCCGGTTTCCGGGAGGATCCTGGCGCGGTTTAAAGCGGGGGATTCCGTCCACGGATCGCCCCTCCCTGTCCGTGAAGCCTTCGATGGGATCGTCTGGGCCGCCCGGGACGGGATCGTTCGGGCTCACCGTATCACCGTATTCGATGAACCGTGGGGGATGCCCCGGTGACCCGTCCCCGGAACCTGACCGCGGCTGTCTTCCTGGCCGGGATGGGGGTGATCCTCCTCGAACTCACCCTGACGAGGCTCTTCTCGGTGATCATGTGGTACCACTTTGCCTCGCTGTCGGTGGCCGTGGCGCTGCTGGGGTTCGCTGTGGGGGCGGTGGTGGTCCACCTGAGGCCCTCTGTCATCAGGGACGAGGGATTTCCCGGGGGTCTGGTGCTCCCCATGTCCGTCTTCTCGGCCTCCGCGATGATCCCCTTTTTTCTCCTGGGGTTGGCCCGGATGTGGCCGAAACTCCTCTTTCCCCTGATGAGTTTTTACCATCAGCCCTACTATCAGCCCTTCCGTCAGTCACCTTCGTCACCGGACCTGAAGGTCCTCCTCTCCATGGCTGTCCTCTACAGCAGCATCGTCGTCCCGTTTCTGGCAGCGGGGGTCTTCTTCGCCGGGCTTTTCTCACGGGCGCCCCGTGAGAGCTTCGGACGTCTTTATGGAGCCGACCTGGCCGGGGCGGGGGTCGGCTGCCTGCTCTTCGTTCCCGCCGTCGGGCTTCTCGGTGCTCCCTCTCTGCTTGCCGCCACCTCAGCCCTGGCGGCGGCTGCGGCGGGGTTGCTTGCCGGGAGGCCGGTGCGCAGGGTGATGGCTCTGCTGGCGATAGGGGCCCTTGCGGTGGGCATCCTCAACGGTCCCTCGGACCGCCTGGTCGGCCTGCAGTTCGCCAGGGGCCAATACGAGCCAGAGATCCTTTCCTCACGTTGGAACGCCCTGTCACGGGTGGTGGTCTATCCCTTGACCAGGTGGGAGGCTGAGCAGTCCTGGGGGATCAGCAGGGTGTACCCGGGACCCTTCCCGGACAATATGGGGCTTCTCGTCGATGACGCCGGCTTCACCCCGATCATCGCCAACACCCAACGCGATACCAGCCCCCCGTGGGCGCCGTTCCACGTGATCTCCCTGGCCTATCGGTTAAGGGACGGCGCCGAGGCTCTGATCATCGGTCCGGGAGGCGGCCGGGATATTCTTGCGGCAGTGGGCAACGGGGCCGGGTCGGTTGTGGCGGTGGAACTGAATCCCCTGGTCGTCCGGGCCGTCGAGGAGGGATTCGGCCGGTTCTCCGGTCGTCCCTATTCTCTCCCGCAGGTCACCACGATGATCGGCGAGGGCCGCTCGCGGATGGCCAGGTCCCGCGTTCGATACGACGTGATCCAGGCCTCATCGGTCTTCGGAGAGATCTCACCGTCAGCGGGGGCCTTCAGCCTCAGTGCCAATCATCTGTACACCAGGGAGGCCTTCGAGGAGTACTGGGAACACCTGAAGGATGACGGAATCCTGTCATTTTCCCGCACCGTTTTCGGCTACAGAGCCCTTCGTCTGGTGTCCTTGGCCAGGGATCTTCTCATCAGGAGGGGTGAGACGCACCCTGAACGGAGCATTGCCGTCCTCAGGGAGCGGGGGCTGGCCACGGTCCTCGTTGCCAAGGGGGGTTTTTCCGACAGGGATCTGGCGACGCTCAATTCCCTGGCCGAAGATCTCTCCCTGACCATCGAGGCGCTGCCGGGTTATCGGACGGACAGCCTGTTTACCAGGCTGATCGCCGGACAGGACATCACCGATGGGCGCTTCGACATCTCGCCGCCCACCGACGACCGCCCCTTTTTCTACAACAACGTTCCCAGGGACCGCTTCTTCAGTGTGCTTTTTAAACCCAGAAGCCCCGGGGAGAGGCACATCGTTGTCCTCAGGACCGTGGGTTTGATCTTCCTGGCCCTGGTCCTTTTGCTGCTGTCCCTTCCCTTTCTGGCCGGCAGACGTCCGGAGGGCTCCCCGGAAAACCAGGCCGGCAGGGCAGCGGCCTATTTTACCGGGATCGGGCTGGGATACATCGTTATCGAACTGACCATGATGCACCGCCTGTCCCTCTACCTGGGCAGCCCGGTCTATTCGCTGACGGTTATCCTGGCGGCCCTGCTCATTTCGTCGGGCCTGGGGAGCTACTGGGGGGGGCGCCGGCGCGATCTTCTCACCCGGACGGCACCGGTGGTGTCCGTGGCATTGATTTTGCTTGTTTTTGTTGTGTGGAAGGGAACAGGTTATCTGGCGCCGGGCAGCTCCCTCGGCATGGTCGGGAGGGTCGTGGTGACCCTGTCCATCCTGGCACCTGCCGGTTTCGTCATGGGCGTCTTTTTGCCCCTGGGACTGGCGTTCCTGTCCGAGGGAGGTTCTTCCCTCATCCCGTGGGCCTGGGCCGTCAATGGGGCGGCATCCGTTCTCGGGTCGCTGGGGTCCCTGATCCTGGCCATGAATTTCGGCTTTACCGCGGCGCTGATCGTCGGCGCCCTGTCCTATGCCCTTACGTTTCCCCTGCTGTTTGCCATGCGGCGTGCGGGGGATGATGCACGAAAGGAGGTAATTCCATGAGAAAGGTCCGGTATATACGGCCCCGGGTTGTGGGGACCAGCAGCGTGCATCCGTGCTGAGGGGGGCGGGGGGGATTACCCCCCCGCCTTTGTGTTCAGTCTTCTGACCCTAATGCACGGGGTTTAACACAGAGGGCCGCGGATCGACCCATCCCGGGTCGGACCACAGAGGGCCACAGAGAAGAACAGGGGGTGAAGGGTTTTTAAGGAAACAGGAGCCCCGGGACCAAACACTCGTGGTTTCCTCTGCGGCCCTCTGCGGCGAGGGCTCAAGGGCCCTCTCTGTGTCCTCTGTGTTCAGTCTTTTGACTTTAATGCACGGGGTTTAACACAGAGGGCCGC
>JBFFDD010000106.1:0-8987 GCA_041559575.1 bacterium | reverse complement strand
TTGATTTTTTAAAATTTTCCCTCCGTAACCCTTCTTTTTCAATGATATTTTCTGAAATAATTAATTAAAAATAATCTGAATTTAAATCCACTGAAATTAAATTAACGGGATTTTTGACATTCTTTTGTCGGGTATTATTCAGACTCGGAATTACATTTCAAATGGAGGAAAAGCATCCTTTTCCCAATGAACGGCACCGCCATCACGCCAGGACCAGCTGGATACCGTAGAACACGAACCACAATCCAAGGAGAACCAGAGAGACCGAACAGACGGTCATCACGAAACCGTAGAACCTCATGTCAACCACATTAAAGCCCCTGGATGCCGCCACCGAAACGAGAGTGTACCAGGCCATGTCCCCGGCAATGTGCCCGAGAAAAAAAACGATTATACCAAAGGCCCCTTTCTCGGCGGCCAGGGTCAGATAGGCAAGGCCAATAGTGGCCCACCAGAGGGTCCAGTATGGGTTCGAAATACTGGTCACCGCACCAAGCAGCACCGCCCTTCTTCCCTTTCCGGGATCTTTCACCTCGGCCTCCACCGGAGCCGGTGATCGGGCGGTGGAATACATCCCCTTGCCCATCCAGACGAGGATCACACCGCCCGCCAGGCCAACCAGGGCCTGAACCATCCGCGCCTGCAGGAGGGGACCGGCTCCGAGAAAAACCATGGAGACCAGTCCCAGTTCCAGGATTCCGTGTCCGACAACCGCCAGGGGGCCGAAAATCCACCCCTGTCGGGGTGAGTGTCCAAGGGTCACGGCGAGCATGGGGCCCGGCATCAGGGCCCCGGAAAGGGCAACCATAAAGGCGGTTATGAACAGGGCGATTAAGTTCATAAAAAATTGAGATCGGAGATTAGATATTAATAATTAGAAAATGGAAAATGGAAATTATAATTATCATTTCCCGATTGGCGGCAAAAGGTCCAATATCAATCCACTGTACAGATCGAACATAATTATTCCATGCATCTTTTCTCCGTTCCCTCCTGCTGGACCAGGGATTTTGGGTTGAATTTCTGGAACCTGAAACCTGAAACTTGAAACTATTCTTTATCCCTGAGTCCCTTCAGCAGATCAATCTGGTCCCGGTACCGGCCGTGAGGAGCAGGGAGGGGTTGCGTCTCGAGCACGGCAGGCCTGCCGGCGAGGACGGGTTCGGTCAGAAGCCCGGCAAAAGGACCCAGGCCGAGGACGCCCTCGCCGATCCTCGCATGTCGGTCCACCTTTGATCCCAACTCCCTGGCGGAATCATTCAGGTGAATGGCCATGACGCGGTCGAGACCAACCCACCTGTCAAGTTCCTCAAGGACGGACCTGACACCATTTTCACCGGAAAGGTCATACCCGGAAGCAAAGGCATGGGCGGTATCGAAACAGTATCCCACCCTGTCCGGGAAACCTGCACCCCGTCTGATCCCGGCCAGTTCCGCAAACGTTCCTCCGAGGGTTTGACCCGAACCAGCGGTATTTTCCAGGAGGATATCCGGACCGTCGGGTATCCGGTTCAGGACAGAGCGGACCATTTCAGCCGCCTTTCGGATACCACCTTCAGTTCCCAGCCCCCTGTGTGATCCCGGGTGTATAACAAGATGATCGGCACCGATGGATCTGCATCTTTCGTATTCGCGAGCCATGGCCCCCATGGAGCGTTTCCACAGGGTATCATCCGGAGTCGCCGGGTTGATCAGATAGGAACCATGAACAAGGACCGAACGGATACCGGCTTTTCGCACTGCCTCCCGGAAGCGAACCGCCTCGCCCTCCTTTATGGACGGCACCGTCCACCGGTTGGGTGATCCCGAGAAGATCTGGACCACCTCACAGCCGTCCTCCACAGCCCTGTCGATGGCCCTCCAGAGCCCTCCGGATATGGATTCATGGGCGCCGATAAGCAAAATTCCGCCTCACAAGGAAAACAAGGGCGTTGCGGGATACATGATGCGGCAAATGGAAATTGATAATTCTCTCTCCTCAACAAAATTATACGATATGTTAACATAGAGATTAATTCTGATCTCTCGCAAAGACGCGAAGGCGCAAAGGGGGAACTCGGGTTCCAGTGTCTGGATTCCGGGGTCGAGAAACTTCTTAGCGTCTTGACGTCTTGGACGAATCACCTTATATGCGTGATGAGTGGGCGAGAAAAATGAGGTTTTTTCATGGATATTAAGGCGGTTTTATTCGATTTCGGTGGCGTCTACTACACGGAGGGCTTCCGGGAGGGCCTGTTCGCCATCGCTGAACAGATGGAGGCCGATCGAGACGGATTTTTCGAACGTGCTGTGGACGCCGTCTTCTCAACCGGATATGTCACCGGAAGGGCACCGGAAAGTCTCTTCTGGAAAGCGCTGGCCTCGGAAAGAGGCGTGGACGTGGACCTTTACCCGAAGAGAGACGTCATCCTGAAGGCCTTTCAACCAGACAAAAAGATGATAGGCCTGGTTAAGGATGTGCGCGAGGTGGTTCCGGTCGCCCTCCTGACGGACCAGACCAACTGGCTTTACGAACTTGATTCCAGGGACGGTTTCCTGTCCGATTTCGATGATGTCATCTCATCCTACGAAGAGGGTTACTCAAAGCGGGACCGGGAGATCTTCCGGATTGCCTGCGCCAGATTGAACATCTACCCAGAGGAGGGGATCTTTTTCGACGACAATCCGGCCAATGTGGAGAGGGCCGGCGATTTCGGCCTCCGCTCCACCGTGTTCACCGACCCCGTCCAGGCCAGAGAGACCCTGGTGTTGGCGGGAGTCTTGGGGAAGGAAGGACTGGGCGAGGGGGCGAGAAGCTGACGGGGAGAAGTAATTTCAGGTGTCGGAGTAACGGAGGTCGGGGTGACGGGGAGCGCCCTTGGCGCGG
Organism: bacterium; assembly: GCA_041559575.1. Classification (GTDB taxonomy): domain Bacteria; phylum BMS3Abin14; class BMS3Abin14; order BMS3Abin14; family BMS3Abin14. The sequence goes on along the minus strand of JBFFDD010000106.1, from coordinate 6,121 downwards.
TGGAAAGTGGAAAGCAGAAAGTGGAAAGGGGAAAGGGAAAAGACCAGACGAAGGAGCAAGACAAAGACGAAGTGGGGTCGGACCTGGGGACGCAGAAACGCGGAGAGGGGGCGAAGAGGGTAACAGAGTGTCGGGGTAACGGGGTTACGGGGCGAAAGAAACCTTGTTCTAAGAGATAAGTGATTAGAGATAAGTATCGGGCGCTTTTACTTACCACCTATCACTTAGCACTTAGGACATGGTTCTCAGTTCCCAGATCCTGGAACCTGAAACCTGGAACCTGGAACCTGAAACCTGGAACCTGGAACTGGAACCTAAAAAGGCCCGTGAAGGGCCTTTATGATCGCTTGGTGCGAAAGGGGGGAGTCGAACCCCCACAGAGTTGCCTCCACTGGGTCCTGAACCCAGCGCGTCTACCAGTTCCGCCACTTTCGCACAGGCTTTGCACCGCAGATTGGTCTCTATCTTGCTAGAAAAAATTTATGAACGGTTCTTATAACATGGAGGAAAACCTTGTCAAGAAGATACTCACGAAAATCCCCTGGAAGGAAAAAACCGGCGGGTCAGGGATACCGGGAGCTGATCACCAGATTCCTGGACGATGAATCAACCAGACCCCTCCTGCCCGAGGAACTCGCTGACTCTCTCAGGATTCCACCGGGCGACAGAAACCGGTTCAACAGAGCTCTTTCGGGGTTGATACGGAACGGTGCCGTCATCCGCATCAAGGGAGGACGGGTCACGGTCCCCTCGAGGATCCATCTGAGAACGGGGACCCTTCGGATCACCAAGATGGGCAACGGCATTCTGGTCCCCGAGGATGGCGCGGAGGACGTTATGATAGGTTCCGCCCACCTGAAATCGGCCATGCACGGGGACCGGGTTGTCGTCCGGGTCGAGGGATCGGACCCCAGCGGCAGACCTGTAGGCAGGGTGATCCGCGTTGTGGACAGGGCCCACGAGGAGATCGTGTCCCACTACCTTCTGAAAGGGGGGAGATCCTTCGGTGTCCCCTATGACCTCAGGCTGGGCGGGGAGATCCTCATCAACCCGGGCAGGGAGGGAAAAGCCCGTTCAGGGCAGCTGGTCGTCATCCGGGTGACCGACTATGGAACGGACAGGGGTTCGGCCAGTGGGGAAGTGATCGAGGTGCTCGGCTTCCCATCGGATCCGGGAACCGAAACCCAGGCGGTTATCCATACCCATCGGATCCCCCACCGGTTCCCGCCGGCTGCGATCAAGCAGGCCGAAGCTCTTGACGAAACCATCTCGGGTAAAACACTTAAAGGAAGGGTAGATCTGCGGGACCTTCCCTTTGTGACGATCGACGGCGCCAGGGCCCGGGATTTCGACGATGCGATCTATGCCGAGAGGGCCGGTAGAGGGAGGCTGAGGCTCTTCGTGGCCATTGCGGATGTCTCCCATTTCGTCCGGGTGGGAACCGCCCTCGACCGGGAGGCCCTGCGCAGGGGCAATTCCGTATACTTCCCCGATTCGGTCATCCCCATGCTTCCGGAGAGATTGTCCAACGATCTGTGCAGCTTAAGACCGGACGAGGATCGGCTCACTTTCACCTGCGAGATGGAGATCGACCGGGGGGGGAATCCCGTAGAGAGCAGGATCTTTCCAAGCATTATCCGCAGTCGGGCGAGACTGACCTACAGGGAGGTCGAGGACCATGTGAGCGACGGAACCCCCCTTTCAAGCGCCGGCAAGCATATCAAGGGCAACATTGAGATCCTGATGGATGTCTACAGACGCCTCCACCGCCGACGCCAGGGACGAAATGCCCTGGATTTCGATCTCCCCGAGCCGGAGATCGTCCTTGACGTCATGGGGCAGGTGGAGAACATCTACCGGGCCGAACGTTACACCTCCCATCGGATCGTGGAGGAGTGCATGCTCCTGGCCAACGAGGTCGTGGCACACACCCTGCGGGAATCGAAGATCGACGGGGTATTTCGGGTTCATGATCCGCCAACTGCCGAGAAGATCCGGGAACTCAACACGGTACTCAAGGCGGTCGGCTATAGTGTAAGTTCCGCCAGCCTCCGATCCCCGCGGTCCTTGAGGAAAATAACCGATGATGCCCGAGGGACAACGAGGGAGCGTTTTCTGAATACCGTCATTCTCCGATCCATGATGAGAGCCGAATACTCGATGGAACCAAAGGGGCATTTCGGCCTCGCTTTGGCCGACTACACCCATTTCACCTCCCCCATCCGGCGCTACGCAGATCTCATGGTCCATCGGATCCTCAAGGGACAGATGGGTTACGACAGGCCGGTCGGTAAAGTAGACCTCAAGGGGATCTGCGCCCATGTCACCGACACCGAGCGGGTGGGGGAGACCGCAGGATGGGATATCCTCTCCCTTTACAGGGCCCGCTTCATGGAGGACCACATCGGGGAGCAGTATGAGGGCATTATCTCTGGGGTTACCTCCTTCGGCGTCTTCGTCGAATTACAGGAATATTTCGTCGAGGGACTGATCCGGCTCACCTCCCTGAGTGACGACTACTACCACTTCCGGGAAGATCGCCTGATGCTGGTCGGGGAACATACGGGTCGGACCTTCAGGATAGGCGACACCCTTCATGTCCGGGTTGTCCGGGTGGACCCCTCCCGCCGACATATCGATTTCGAACCGGCTCAAAGCAGAACACCATGAGGTCGGAACCCACGGATGTCCTGCATGTCCTCGACCCTGATTACCCGACTCTCCTCAGGGACCTTGCCCGGCCGCCCGAACCGCTTTACATTGAAGGCCGCCTGCTGCCCCAGGATGCCGCGGCCGTGGCCATCGTGGGCTCCCGGAACCCGACACCCTACGGGAGGTTTATCGCCGGCAAACTGGCCGGAGAGCTGTCCGGGATGGGGATCACCATCGTCAGCGGAATGGCCCGCGGCATTGATGCCGCTGCCCACAGGAGCTGCCTGGACGGGGGAGGGCGGACGATTGCTGTCCTCGGTTGCGGACTGGATGTTGACTACCCAAAAGGCAACCGCCGGATTCGGGAGAGGATTCCGCGTCAGGGAGCCCTGCTGTCCGAATTTCCCGCCGGAACTCCCCCCCTTCCCTCCCACTTTCCAAGGCGCAACCGCCTGATCAGCGGAATAGCCCTCGGTGTGGTGGTGGTGGAGGCGGGGACAAGAAGCGGTTCATTGATCACCGCGCGGTGGGCCCTGGATCAGGGCAGGGAGGTCATGGCGGTTCCGGGGAGGATTGACTGCCCCCTTTCCGCCGGGCCCCTGTCCCTCCTGAAGGATGGCGCACCTCCCGTCGCCAACGGAGCAGACATCCTGGAGGTCCTGAACATCAAGGCTCTCCATTGCCGCCCTTCGACCCTGCCTCCGGATCCGCCCCTGACCACTGAACTGGCAGCCGGCCCCAGGCACCCTGCAGAGATCGCCCGGACCTTGGGGTGGCCCCTCCCCAGGGTGATGGCGGAACTGACCCGGATGGAACTGACCGGCGCGGTGCGGAAGGATCCGGGCGGGACCTACTCCCTTTCCTGACCGCCCCCGGCGGAGGGGGCCATTTCGCAACCCTAAACGAAAAAAGGTTGACAAACGACAGCGTAGTCTGTTTTAGAAGCAAACCAGTATGAGGCTGGATGAGGAACAGAGGAAAAGTGGAAAGGATAATCCCAAGTCTCAAGACTCAGGACCCAAGGGAAAAACGATTGAGCGATCTGACGGAAGTCATTGCGAGGAGTCATCACGCCTGCGGCGTGATTGGCGTGAGGAAGAAGCAATCCCAAGCTAAAGAGACTGCGTCGTAACGCCTTGGCGTGATTCGCGGTGACATCAGGGAGATTTATTCGAATCACGAATCACGGCGGTCCTCGACCGGAAACTGGAAACTGAAAACTGGAAACTGGAAACTGGAAACTGGAAACTGAAAACTGAAAACTGGAAACTGAAAACTTTCATTCTGATGGATGTCGATCGATTCATTAACTTCAAATAAACCTCCGGGACACTGTGATGACAAAACCTCTGATAATTGTTGAATCACCCACCAAGGCCAGAACCATCGAACGGATCCTGGGCGGTGATTATCAGGTCCTCTCCTCAAACGGGCACGTGATCGATCTGCCAAAAAAAGAGCTGGCTGTCGATCCGGAAAAAGGGTTCGCCCTCAAGAACAGGGTAATCCCCAGCAAGCGAAAGGTCCTCAGCCAGATCTCCAAGGCCGCAAAAGATTCCGACCGCATCCTCATGGCCACTGACCCCGACCGGGAGGGGGAGGCCATCGCCTACCTTTTGGCCCAGCATCTGAAGCTCCCCGAGGACAAAATCTACCGAATCCTGTTCCATGAGATAACCAGGAACGGGATCCTCAAGGCCCTGGAGACCCCAGGAAAACCGGATCACCTGAGGTTCGAAGCCCAGCAGGCCCGCCGGGCCATCGACCGCCTGGTAGGATACAAGCTCAGCCCGGTTCTCTGGGAGAAGATCAAACGGGGCCTCTCCGCGGGAAGGGTCCAGTCCGTGGCCCTTCGCCTGATCTGCGAACGGGAGAAGGCGATCCTGGCGTTCAAGCCGGAGGACTATTGGCTCATCTTCTCCCACCTGGAAGGTGAAGGTCCTCCACCCCTCAAGGCCCGCCTGGTGGAAGCCGACGGCAGGAAGGTTGACGGCAAGGGTCACCGTATCAACAGGGAAGATGATGCCGAAGAGATCAGCGGGAGGCTCAAGAAAGAGCGGCACACCGTAGCCGACATCAAGGTCAAGGAAGCGCGCAGATCGTCATCCCCTCCGTTCATCACCAGCACCCTTCAGCAGGAGGCCGCCAGGAAACTGCGGTTCACCGCCAAGAGGACGATGGTGGTCGCTCAGCAGCTCTACGAGGGAGTCTCCCTGGGCGAGCTGGGAACCACAGGCCTGATCACCTACATGAGAACGGATTCCGTCCGGGTGTCACCGGAGGCGGTGGACCGAGCACGGGAAGAGATCCGCGACAGATTCGGCCCCGACTATCTCCCCGAGAAGGCCAAGGCTTACAGGAATCGGAAGGGGGCGCAGGATGCCCACGAGGCTATTCGGCCGACGCGGCCCGAACTGGGCCCGGACAAGGCAGCCCCATTCCTGGACAGGGATCAGAAACGGCTTTACGAACTGATCTATAAGAGATTCCTGGCGTCACAGATGGCCGATGCCCGGCTGGAGAGGACCAGTGTCAGGATAGAGGCTGGACCGTTTATCCTCACGGCCTCGGGTCTGAGGGTCCTTTTCAACGGGTTCACTGTCCTGTACGAGGAGGGAAAGGACGATGAGAACAACGGCGAGCCAGTCCTGCCCGCACTCTCGCTGGGGCAGGAATTAAAGCTGGTGAACGTCGAGGTGGAGAAGAAGACCACCCAGCCTCCACCCCGGTATACGGAAGCCACCCTGGTCAAAGACCTCGAGGAGAAGGGGATCGGCCGTCCCAGCACCTACGCGGCGATCCTGGACACGATCCAAAAGAGAAATTACGCCAACAAAGAGCAGAGGCGTTTTTTCCCCACAGCCCTCGGCATGGGGGTGAGCGATTTTCTGGTCGACCGATTCCCCCGTCTCGTCGATGTCCAGTTCACAGCCAGGATGGAGGATGAACTGGACCACATTGAGGAGGGGAAAAAGACCTACCAGGAGATGCTCGAGACCTTCTATGATCCATTCATAACGGAACTGGAGAGGGAGAAGGAGGTCGGCGAAAGGCACGTCTGGGGTCAGACGGAGATCGATTGCCCCGAGTGCGGCAGCCACAAACTCCTTGTTCGCACCGGCAGGACCGGTGAATTCCTCGGCTGTTCGGGATACCCGGACTGCAAATTCACGTCCAATTTCAAGCGCAATCCCGACGGAAGCATTCAACCGGTCGAGGAGGAACAGAGGGACGAACGGTGTCCCGAATGCGACAACCCTATGGTGGTTCGGCAGAGCAGAACCGGACCCTTCCTGGGTTGTTCCCGATACCCCGATTGCAGGGGGACGCTTCCCTTGTCCACTGGAGTCCCCTGCCCGGAGGAGGGCTGTAACGGGGAACTGGTGGTCAAGCGGAGCAAAAAGGGACGGACCTTCTACGGGTGTTCCCGGTTTCCCAACTGCCGTTACGCCGTCTGGGACGAGCCGGT
>JBFFDD010000105.1:0-9049 GCA_041559575.1 bacterium | reverse complement strand
GGGCTCCTCGCCATCGCCGGTGGACTGGCCATCGTGGCCCTGTCCCGTTTTCTGGCCCCGTGAGGCCGGTCTGAATTCATGACAAACAGCCCCTCACGTTCCTCATGCCATCCCACTCTGATTACCGGTTTTTTCCTCACAGCGTTCCTGGTGTTATTCCTACCCGGTATGTCCCGGGCATCGTCCGGCCCTGACATCCGGGTTCTCATCAGCCCATCGGAGGCTCTTGCTCTGCTTCGGGGCGCCGATCTCACCGTGGCGGTGAAGACCGACGGCAGGTTTCGGGAGGTCGTCGATCGGGTTCGAGGATCGTCCTTCTCCTACCGGCAAGGTCGAATCCACCTGGAGGGGTCCGATGTCAGCGCCCGGGTGTTCGCCGTATCCTCAAAGGATGGTCTTGTTGAATACGGCGGCCGTGTGAGGCGAGGCAGGATCATCCTGACCGCCCTTGCCGGCGGCATGGCGGTGGTCAATGTCCTTCCCCTGGAGTCCTATCTCATAGGCTTGGTCAACGGCGAGATCAGTTCACAGTGGGCCATGGAGGCGGTGATGGCCCAGGTCATCGCGGCCCGCACCTTCGCCCTCTATCGGATGGGTCAGAACGACGAGGTCTACGATGTCAGCGCTGACGTAGCCGATCAGGTCTACCTGGGTCCCGGGGCCGAGGACGACAGGGCGGCAAGGGCGGTTCGGAAAACGAGGGGCAAGGCCCTCTATTATGGGGACGAGCTGGTGCCTGCCTTCTATCACTCCTCGTGCGGCGGGAGGACGGCCGGGGCGGAGGAGGTCTGGGGCAGGCCCCATCCGGCGCTGGTCAGTGTTCTGTGCGGGGACTGCGCCGAAGCCCCCAACGCCCAATGGGACCTGATTCTCAGCGGGGGGGAGATCCAGCGGGTCTTAAACGGTCTCTACCCCGATGCGGGAGCGGTCCGATCCCTGGGCATCCACCGGCGGACGGCGAGTGGAAGGGTGGCCACGCTGTTCTTCCTGACGGGCAGGACCAGGGTCCTGGTGGACGGGCGGGATTTTCGCAGTGAGGTCGGCAATACCCGGTTGAAGAGCACCCTGTATACCATCAGCGGTGTTGACGGCGGGGTCCGGTTCTCGGGCAGGGGATACGGTCACGGCGTCGGCATGTGCCAGTGGGGGGCGAAAGGGGCCGCGGAGAGGGGGCTGGATCATGAACAGATCCTGGGGAGGTATTACAGGGGGGCGGAGATCAGGAGGGTTTATTGAGAGTAGAAATTAGACATTGGATCATTGGAACATTGGATTATTGGATCATTAAACCACTTAATTTATATGGGCAATTATATAGTTCTATTAATTCTAATCTCCGATGCTCCAATCTCCAATTTCCTAAAATATTTTGAATTTTGGGTTGGTATTTTCATAATGCTCAAGACCTCCGATTTCGATTACACCCTCCCCGCTGACCGGATCGCCCAGGAGCCGGCCGCGCTGAGGGCACAGTCCCGGCTGATGGTTCTCGGGAAACCCCCGGAGGGGATACGCCACCTGACGTTCTCGGATTTTCCCGACCTCCTCCGGCGGGACGACCTTCTGGTCCTGAACGACACGGAGGTGTTCCCCGCCAGGCTCATGGCTGTGAGACAGAGCGGCGGGCGGGTGGAGATCCTGCTCCTCGGCTACCCGTCAGGGGACTCCGAGGTCCCGTGCATGGCCAGGCCCGGCCGGAAAATAAAGGATGGAGATGTCCTGACCCTGGAGGACGGCACTCGGCTTAAAATGCGAAAGGACCGGGACAACCTGTGGGTCCGCCCTCAGGAGGGGGACTTCCTGGAAGTTATCATGAAGGTGGGCAAGACTCCCCTCCCGCCCTACATCGAAAGAGCTGGATCGGAGAGGGGGGGGATGGACCGGGAGAGGTACCAGACGGTCTATGCCCGCCGGCCCGGTGCGGTGGCGGCACCCACGGCCGGTCTTCATTTCGACGAGGGTGTTCTTCACAGGATCAGGGACAGCGGTGTCAGGATCGAAAACGTGACCCTGCACGTGGGGCCCGGCACCTTTCAGCCGGTTCGGACCGAGAACATCGCTGATCACCGGATGGAACAGGAGTCCTACCACATCCCCCAGGTTACAGCCGAGGCGGTGGACGAGACCAGGGACAGGGGCGGGCGGGTCGTGGCGGTGGGGACCACAGTGGTCCGGACACTGGAATCAGCCATGACTCCGGACGGGATGGTTCCCGGTCACGGTACGACGGATCTGTTCATCTCTCCCGGTTACCGGTTTCAGGTGGTCGATGCCCTCCTTACCAACTTCCACCTCCCGAGATCGACCCTGCTCATGCTGGTGTGCGCCTTCGGGGGAGTGGAAAGGATCCTGGCCGCCTACCGGGAGGCCGTTGAGGCGGGGTACCGGTTTTACAGTTACGGGGATTGTATGTTTATAGAATAGTTTCCAGTTCAAAGTTTTCAGTTTGCGGTTTTAAAAAAACTTTGTTTTACCGTTGGTGGTTATTCAAATTTGTTTTTTTTCGGGATTCTCAGACGACTGGAAACTGTAAACTGGAAACATACGCCAGATAAGGAAAAAATATGACGACATTTAAACTGGCGGAAACTGACCCTTCAGGCGCCCGGGCCGGGGCCCTGACCACCGCCCACGGGGAGGTCAAGACCCCCGTCTTCATGCCGGTGGGGACCTACGGGGCGGTCAAGACGCTGACTCCAGAGGAACTGGCCGAAGCCGGGACCCGGATCCTGCTGTCGAACACCTACCACCTGTACCTGAGGCCGGGCCACGAACTGATACGGTCCCTCGGTGGACTCCACCGGTTTATGGCCTGGGACGGGCCGATCCTCACCGACAGCGGCGGATTCCAGGTCATGAGCCTGTCGGAGTTCTCCCGGATCGATGACTCCGGGGTCCGTTTCCGGTCCCACCTGGACGGCAGCACCCACCATCTGACCCCGGAGCTTGCCGTCTCCATCCAGGAGGACCTGGGCACCGATATCGCCATGGTTCTTGACGAGGTGCTGGCCCACCCCGCCGATCGGGGAGCCGTGAAGGGAGCGGTGGACAGGACCCTGATGTGGGCTGAAAGATCCCTTGACTGCCGCCGCAAAAAGGAAATGGCCCTGTTCGGAATCGTCCAGGGGGGGATCCACGCCGACCTGAGGCTGGAGTGCGCCGAGGCGCTGGTGACCATGGGGTTCGACGGGTATTCAATCGGGGGGCTGGCCCTCGGCGAGCCCCGGGAGGAGACCTGGAAGGCCGTCGAGACCGCGGTATCAGCTCTGCCCGCCGACCGGCCGAGATATCTCATGGGGATGGGAACACCCCGGGACCTTCTGGACGGCATCGGGAGAGGGATCGACATGTTCGACTGCGTCATTCCCACCCGGAACGCCCGTAACGGGACCCTGTTCACCAGCCAGGGGAAGCTTTCCATCAAGGTGTCCGCCCTCAGCGATGATCCCCGTCCCCCTGATCCGGCCTGTTCCTGCTACACCTGCTCGAACTTCACCAGGGCCTACCTCCGGCACCTGCACGTCACAGGTGAGATGCTCGGTTTTCGGTTGAACACTATCCACAATTTGAGCTATTATCACCAACTTGTATCCGGGGGCCGTGAGGCTGTCCTGGGGGGGACTTATTCCGAATACAGACAAAGTGTGGAAGAGGGATGGGGAGAGGCCGAGGGGGAGAGTGGGCGATAGGGGGAAGGACGGACACGGAGACGCGGGGACACGGGGACAGGGAAGAACTTCCGCGATTGGGCGCCTCGGCGAGGGGGAGAAGGACGGACGCGGGGAGGGAATAGTCCAACGTCCAACGAGAAATAGAGGTTGAGTGTCTACTAAAAAATTAGTTTTCAGGTTTTAACTGAAAACTGGAAACTACATATACACTTGAGACCTGGGACTTGAGTCCTGGGACCCATTCTTAAGGAGGAACAACGATCATGTTCGCATCAACAGCCTACGCCGCCGCGCCGGGGGGACAGCCGGGAGGATTGCAGACATTCGCGCCTCTGATCATCCTGTTCATCATCTTCTATTTCCTGCTCATCCGACCTCAGCAGAAGAAGGCCAAGAGCCACCAGGCTACCCTGGATGCCCTCAAGGCCGGGGACACAATCATCACCAATGGGGGTATCTACGGGACCGTCGTGAAAATAGAGGATCACGTTGTGCTCCTGCAGTGCTCAGACAAGGTCCGCCTCAAGGTCGTCAAGAAGGCCATCTCCGCCAAGGTCGATCCTGTGACCATGGAAGGCGAGTAGGACGTCAAGATAAGACCATCTCACGCAAAGACGCAAAGCCGCAAAGAGAGACAAACCATTATATTTGGGGTATTAACTCTAGCCGGTTTAAAAACCTCTTGGCGCCTTAGCGTCTTGAGCGAGTGAAACGAGCGGGCGAGAGACAATTTGATTTTCATCAGGAGGAAAGATGCGCGGTAAAGTTAAAACAAAATTGATCATCGTCGCGGCGGTGATGGTGGTGTGCCTCGTGGCCGTTACGCCGTCGTTGACCGGGACGCTGCCCGGATGGTGGACCAGGATCCTGCCCTCCAAAGCAGTACAGCTGGGACTTGATCTCAAGGGGGGCATGGAACTTCTTTTGGAGGTCCAGACCGAGGAGGCGATCACCAACGCCCTCTCCCGAACGGCCAGCGACCTGAAGACCGCTTTTAAGCAGGAGAGGCTCCGCTACAACAGGGTGGAGACGACAGGCTTCAACAAGCTGGTGGTGGAGATGCGCCGCCCCAAGTACCGGGACGAGGCCATGGCCCTGATCCGGGAGGATTACCCCGATTTCATCGCCACCGAGGAGACTGAGACCCGGCTGGTCCTCAGCTATCCGGAGAGCGAGGTATCCCGGATCAAGGACAACTCCATCGTTCAGGCCCTGGAGACCATTCGCAGCCGCATCGACGAGTTCGGGGTGACGGAGCCGACGATCCTCCAGCAGGGTGTCGACCGCATCCTGGTCCAGCTGCCGGGAGTCAAGGATCCCCAGCGTGCTATTCAACTGGTCAAAAGAACGGCGGTCTTAAAATTCATGCTGGTCAACGAGACGGCCACCGCCGAAAGCCCGCCGCGGGGTACGGTTGTCCTGTACAGCCGCCAGTACGATGCCGCTACCGGTCAGGTCCAGAGATCCTCCTACGTGCTCGAGGACCGGGTCCTGTTGACAGGCGACACCATCAAGGACGCCAGGGTCCGATACGATTCCCAGTACGGTCAGCCCTACGTCTCCATGTCCTTCGACAAGGTGGGGGCCAGGATCTTCGAACAGGTCACCGGCGATCACGTCAAGGAGCGGCTGGCCATCGTTCTGGATGACAACGTCTATTCCGCACCGGTGATCCAGGAGCGGATCTCCGGGGGCGAGGCCCAGATATCGGGCAGCTTCACCCCGGATGAGGCGACCGACCTGGCCATCGTCCTCAGGGCGGGATCTCTTCCCGCACCGGTGAAGATCCTCCAGAAATGGACCGTCAGCCCCACCCTGGGAAGCGATTCGATCCGCAAGGGTTTGCTCTCCATCCTCATCGGTTTCTCCCTGGTCATCGTGTTCATGTCCGCCTATTACCGCTTTTCAGGGCTGGTGGCTGATCTGGCCCTGGTGCTGAACATCCTGATCATCATGGCTGCCCTTGCTCTTCTCCAGGCGACACTGACCCTGCCGGGTATCGCCGGCATCGTCCTGACTATTGGGATGGCGGTCGATGCCAATGTCCTGATCTTCCAGAGGATCAGGGAAGAGCTGCGAACGGGCAAGACCGTGCGGGCGGCCCTGGACAGCGGCTACGGAAAGGCGTTCCTCACCATCATCGACGCCAACGTCACCACCCTCATTGCCGCTGTGGTGCTCTTCCAGTTCGGAACCGGTCAGGTCAAGGGCTTTGCCGTGACCCTGAGCATCGGCGTTCTGGCCAGTATGTTCACGGCGATCTTCGTCACCAGGACCATCTTTGAGTCGTACATGGAGGGAAGATCTGTCGAGAACCTGAGTATTTAGGGTTCCCGGGGAAACGCGGGACCGCAAACGAATATTCCAGATACTGGACACTGGACCCTAAACACTGAATTCTGAATAAGGAAGCACGGAATGGAGTTTATTAAACCTGACGTCGATATCGATTTCGTCGGTAAAAAGAATTTAGCGATCATTGTCTCCTTGATCTTCATCCTGTTGGGGATCACGTCCCTGGCGATGAAAGGCGGACCCAAATACGGCATCGATTTTGCCGGTGGCACCCTGCTCCAGGTGAGGTTCGCGCAGGCTCCGGATATCAGAGAGATCCGATCGGCCCTCGAGGAAAGGGGAATGGGCTCGTCCGTCATCCAGTCGCTGGGCGACAACAAGGCAGCCATTCGGGTCAAGAGTGACGTGGGCCAGGAGGACACGATCTCGGATGAGATCTTCGGCCTTATCCAGGCCAAATTCGGGGAGGGGAACGTCTCCATGGACCTGGTGGAGATGGTGGGCCCGCAGGTGGGCGCCGACATGAGGCGCAAGGGGATGCTGTCCATCCTTTACGCCATGGTGGGGATCCTGATCTACGTCACCCTGAGGTTCCAGTTCCGTTTTGCCTTAGGTGCCATCGCGGCTCTGATCCACGACGTTCTGATCACCATCGGTGTGTTCAGCTTCTTCGGTAAGGAGTTCACCCTCCCCGTCGTGGCGGCATTGCTGACCATCATCGGATATTCCCTCAATGACACCATCGTTGTGTACGACAGGATCAGGGAGAATGTCAGGAAGGCGCCCCGTGATGATCTCGCTGATACCATCAACAGCAGCATCAATCAGACCCTCAGCCGGACCATCCTGACTTCGGGAACCACCCTGCTGGTCGTCCTGTGCCTGTTCTTCCTGGGTGGCGAGGTGATCCACGACTTCTCCTTCGCGTTGATAGTCGGGGTCGTTGTCGGAACCTACTCGTCGATCTACATCGCCAGCCCTGTTCTGCTTGTCGGAAAGGCCGACAAGATTACCCGAGGTTCCGGCGGACGGTAGGGAAACGTTTTGCTGGCGTATCTGGGCTGGGGGCTCTTCTGGATCGTCCTGGCCGCGGCCCTGCCGGTCCAGGTGATCGGACTGCCCGGAACCTGGATCATCGTTGCCGACTGCCTCGCCCTTCGCCTTTTGGGGGGGCCCGACAGCATCACGACACCGGCTGTCCTCCTGATGGCCGTGCTGGCCGCCGGCGGGGAGGTCCTGGAGTTCACCGTCTCAGCCGCCGGAGCCAGGTCGGAAGAACCGGTGAGGGGGACGGTCACGGCGGCCATTGTCGGGGGTATCGTCGGCGGTGTGATCGGGGCGCCTTTTTTCCTGGGTGTCGGCGCCATTCCCGGAATGGCCCTGGGAGCCTTCACGGCTGTCACCATTGTGAACCTTGCAGCCGGTAAGGCACCCTCCGATGCGGCCAGGTCCGGGTTAGGGGCCATGACCGGAAGGTTGAAAGGAGCGGCCGCCAAGATCATTGTCGCCGCGGTAATGGTAATGACCACCGTCCTGTTGATCTTATCCTCGTAACCCGTCCCTGAAGGGGGAAGTTGGGGTGGACCAATGATCGTTGAAGAGAAAAAATGGGTCCTCAGACTCCAGGACGGCGAAGAGGCGTCCCGCCTTGCCCACTCCCTTGAATCAACACCCCTCGTCGGACAGATCCTCCTCAACAGGGGCCTGGCCGACAAGGAGGAAGCCCACCAGTTTCTCAACAGCCATCTCGGAGATCTGACCGATCCCTACCTCATGAGGGACATGGAACCGGCGGTCGAAAGGATCATCAGGGCACTCAGGGATAAAGAGAAGATCCTCATCTATGGTGATTACGACGTCGACGGCGTGACGGCCACCTCTCTTCTCCTCCTCTTTCTCCGGGATCTCGGGTTCTCGGTCTACTATTACATCCCCAATCGGGTGAACGAGGGCTACGGGATGAATGACGAGAGCATCAGGAGGTTCCACGAGAGGGGGATCCGGCTGATCATCACCGTCGATTGCGGTATCTCCTCCGTCAAGGAGATCTCCCTGGCCAAAAACCTGGGTATGGACGTGGTGGTCACCGATCACCATGAGCCGCCGGCCAGGTTGCCGGCCGCTGAGGCCCTTATCAACCCGCTCATGGCCGACTGCACCTTTCCCTACAAAACCCTGTCAGGGGTGGGGCTGGCCTTTTATCTCATCGCCGGACTGAGAAAGGGCCTTCGCGAGGATGGTTTCTTCGAATCCAGACCGGAACCGTCCCTTCTCGATTACCTCGATCTGGTTGCCGTGGGAACCATCGCCGATATCGTCCCTCTGACAGGCCTGAACCGCATCCTGGTTCGGGTGGGTCTCGAGCAGATCAACCTCAATCCGCGGCTGGGAATCGAGACTCTGCTGACCGTCTGCGGCGTCCAGAAAGGCCAGGTGGATTCAACCGCCATCGCCTACAGGCTGGCCCCCAAGATCAACGCCGCCGGCCGCCTTTCCGACGCTTCGGCCGGGGTCAAGCTCCTGACCACCGAGAGTGCGGAGGACGCCGATCGGCTGGCCGGGTATCTGGACGTGGAAAATGTCGAGCGACAGAGGATCGAGGAGCGGATATTCAACGAGGCAGTGGACAAGATCATGTCGGGAGATCTGCTGAAAGGCCGGCGCAGCATAGTGCTCTATTCGGAGGGCTGGCATCCCGGTGTCGTCGGCATCGTCGCTTCCCGTCTCATGGAGAAGTATTACCGCCCCACGGTTCTGCTGTGCCTGGAGGATGGGATCTGCAAGGGGTCGGCCCGAGGCATTCCGGGCTTCCATCTCTTTCAGGGGCTGTCCAAATGCGAGGATCTTCTCCTGGAGTTCGGCGGCCACAAGTACGCCGCCGGCATAAAAATGACCCCCGACAGCGTCGATCCATTCCGGGACAGGTTCGAGGAGGTTATCCACGAGATGATCCCTGAGGACGGGTTCGTCCCTGTGCTCATGCTCGATGCCGTGGCCAGCCTGGATCAGATGAGCCGGGAGGAGGTGGAAAAGGTCCAGGGCCTGTCACCCTTCGGGGCGGGCAATCCTGAACCGGTCATTCT
>JBFFDD010000104.1:0-9071 GCA_041559575.1 bacterium | reverse complement strand
CCTCAACGATGCTGCCGGTCACTTCCACGCTGCCATCGAAGCGGATCCATCGAGTGCAGAGGCGGCCGAATCCCTCTACCTGCTGGGGCTCCTTCACGATTTCGGTTATCTGCAGAGGTTCGACGAGTCCATGATGTACTATCAGCGATGCTTTGATGAGTACCCGGGAACCGAAGCCGCTCGTCGAGCGGAGGAGCGATACGGGATTTTAAAGGAGATCTCCGGGGGGATTCAAGGAACACCGCATGGAAAATAGGATCAGTACGAAGAACAAAGCAAGAAGAGCTACGTACTTTGCACTTCCCCTTAGCTCTTATCCCTTTGCACCTGGTACTGATCTATTTCCCATGTATCCGATCATACCTTTCCTGTAATTCCTCCTCCGTTTCCTCGTGATCCGGGTCCGGCACGCAGACGTCCACCGGGCAGACCTGGGCGCACTGCGGCTCACTGAAAGCCCCCACGCATTCCGAACACAGTTTGGGGTCGATCAGGTAGATCTCCTCGCCCTCTCTGATGGCCTCGTTGGGGCACTCCGGTTCGCACGCTCCGCAGGCTATGCATTCTTCGGTGATTTTAAGGGCCACGGGCAGCTCCTATTAATGCGGCGGGGGTTGGTCCCGCTGAAAGCGGGATCGGCAATCCTCGATCACGCCTATGGCGTGACGGCCTGGCATCTCACCAGCTCTCCCTCGCCTTTAAGAGGATTTTTAAGGGTTCTCTGAGTCGAATTAATAATTGCGAAGAGAGACACTGCATTGAAGTCATATCCAATAATCGCTTTCAGGAAACTGAAAGGTGGTTTTCTTGATTACTGCTGATATTATGGATCAATGTCTTTAATAGTTGAAAATATATCCAACATAAAGAGTAAAATCGGTGAAGCGGCTGCCAGGGTGGGGCGGGATCCGGAGGGCGTCCTCCTCCTTGCCGTGAGCAAGACCATTGCTGAGGACAGGATCCGCGATGCGGCCGAAGCCGGCCTGGTCCACTTCGGTGAGAACCGGGTCCAGGAGGCCAGGGGCAAGATCCCTCATCTGCCGGCTGACCTCGTCTGGCACCTGGTGGGCCATCTGCAGAGCAACAAGGCCAAATACTGTCCGGACCTGTTCCAGTGGATCCACTCCATCGACTCGGTCCCCCTGGCAAGGGAGGTGGCCAGGCGATACGTAAACAGGGGCCGGTCCTGCAGGGCTCTCATTCAGGTGAGCGTGTCCGGAGAGGAAGCAAAGTTCGGGTGCAGCCCGGAGAGGGTCGAGGAGATCCTCGAGGCCCTCCTGGAGGAGGAAGGTGTGGAACCTGCAGGCCTGATGACGATGCCTCCGTTTTTCCCCGACCCGGAGGATTCCCGTCCCTTTTTCCGGGCCCTGAGGGATCTGCGCGATGGTCTGGTAGCCGCGGGTTACCCCCTGGAAAACCTGAGGGAGCTATCCATGGGGATGACGGGGGATTTCGAGGTCGCTGTGGAGGAGGGAGCGACGATCATCCGGATAGGGACGGCCATCTTCGGAGCCAGGGGCGGCTGACCGTGGATGCCGGGATCACCATGTCCGCTGCCACCGTCCGCTTCCGGCTGAGCCGATGGGATCTATACCGGATCGTCCGTCTGACCGCCTCCCAGAAGCCCTTCAAAAAGGTTGCCCTGCCCGGCCTGGCGGGGTTCGTTTTCCTCGGTCACGCTGTGGACGGCAATTACCTCAAGGGTATCATGTGGGCGGGTATCGTCGCCGCTCTCTACTGGGGGATCTCCAATCTCATGTACCTGCTCCACGTCTATGGGGGAGGAAACGAAACTCTCCTGGTTCCTCAGGAGATCTCCCTCTTCGATGACCGGATGGTGGTACAGAGCGAACATTCACGGGAGGAGTTCCCCAAGCCGGGCCCCCGGGAGGTGAAGGCGGCGGGGAATTACCTCATCTTCGCCCGTGAGGATGGTACCAGGCTGATCTTCATCAAAGGTAGCTTCGAGGACCCGGGCGGGTTCGAGGAGCTGAGAAGATGGGCGGAATCAGGCTGAGAGGGGGGAGCGCCTTTGGCGCAGAGAAAAGAAGAAAGTGAAAAGGGAAAAGGTCAGAGGAACGACTGAAAGAGGTTACGACCTTCCGAGCACGCGAATGTGACGATTTTTAGATGAATCGGTCAGTCGATAAGTCGTAAATTCGAGCGTATCAGTTCTCAACTCTCAGTCCTCAGTTCTTCAAACTTCTAACTTCAAACTACAAACGTCAAACCTTTGTTATCTTTTCCCCAACTCCTTTGATCTCTCCACCGCTGCATTGACCCCCTCTTTGACGGCCTTCTCGAACCCGGCCGCTGCCATGGCCCTGAGCCCTGCCTCAGTGGTCCCGGCCGGCGAAGTGACCATCTCCCGCAGTTCGCCGGGCTCTTTGTCCGTCTCTATCATCATGCGGGCCGCGCCGAGAATAGTCTGCTTTACCAGTTCAACGGCCGCCTCCTCCGGAAGACCCGCACCGGCCCCCGCCTCGATGAGGGACTCGGCCATCCGGAAAACATAGGCTGGGCCGCTTCCGGAAAGGCCGGTGACCGCGTCCATGAGAGACCCGGGCAGCACCAGGCAGGTGCCTACGGAGTGGAAGATCTCCACCGCCCAGCGGGTCATCTCGGCGCTGACCTTGGCTCCCGGAGCTACCACCGTGGCCCCGCATCCGATAAGGGCAGGGGTGTTTGGCATGGACCTGATCATCGGCGACCGGGGAAGGAGTCCCTCGAGGTAGGACAGGGTAATCCCGGCGGCAATGGATATAATGAGCTGTTTGGGGGCCGGAAGATCCTTTATCTCCTCCAGCACTTCAGGCAGGACCTGAGGTTTGGTGGCCAGAAAGATGGTCCCGCTTACTTTTACTGGAACGGTGTTGTCCGGCGTCACCCGGACACCGTAGGTTCTGGAAAGGTAGTCCCGACGATGCGCCGCGGGTTCCGAGATAATGATTTTAAGCGGCTCGCAGATCCCGGCCTTAATGATCCCCCCGGCGAGAGCTTCCGCCATGTTTCCGCCGCCAATGAATCCGATGGTCTTTCGATAGGCCACGGTGCACCTTCCTTTCGAGAGAGATTCCAGAAAGTTCGATATTACCTTTCACCGGTATGGGTGTCCATCCCTGTTCCCAACCGAGCCGCTGTCGGGTAGAATCGGTCTTCCGTCCCCGTCAGCCGATCTGGACAGGAGGAGTGTTTTGGATTTTGAAAAAACCATCGAGGAGATTCTGCTTACTCACGACACCAGGGGTATGGTGAAGGTCAGGGACCACCTGGAGCCGGGGTACTGCCGAAGGGCGGCCGGGATGCTCCTCGGGGCAGAGGGGAATGTTCTCATAGGGACCGGGTTTCCGGTTAAGGGGGTGTTTGAGACGGATGGTCCGGTTGGCGCCATCTCCCTGTACGCCGTCCTCGAGGATCAGGGTGCGGAGCCGGTATTTGTCTGTGCGCCACCTATCTCCCGGATCCTGTGTCAAAGATACAGCACGTGCGAGTTTCCCATTCTGGATGAAACACCCAGCCGGCGCCTGGGGGAAGAAATCCTCAGGCAATACGACCCGTCTCTTGTCGTTTCGGTGGAGCGGGCCGGCAGGAACCGTCATGGGCGGTATACGGATTTTACCGGTGCGGATATCACCGACTCCACGGCGAAACTCGACATTCTGTTCGACATGGCCCAGTGCCCGACACTGGCCTTCGGGGACGGTGGCAATGAGATCGGCATGGGCAACGTCCCTGCCGCCCTCGCCGGCCTCGAGATAGAGCCCTCGGTGACGGTGTGTGACGAACTCGTGGTCAGTACGGTATCCAACTGGGGTGTTTACGGGGTGATTGCCGTAATGAGCCGTATTGCCGGGCAAGACCTGTTCGCCTGTTTCGACCCCGAGGCAATCATGGGTTTTCTCCTGGAAAACGGTGCCCTGGATGGGATCACCCGGCGTCCGGAAATGTCCGAGGACGGATTCCATTATACTGTGGGGCTGGAGATCCTGGGCAGAATGAGGTCGATGGCAGTTTGACAGTTCCCTATTGAACTTATATAGTTAGGGCGAATTCTTAAGGTAGATTAGGAGCTAATGGCAGCCCGGTCCACCAATGTCCCTCCTCCCGCGGCAAACTCGGGGGATCGGTTTTGAGGGGCAGAGGCAGTGACAGGCAAGATCATCTCTCCTCACCTCTATAAGGTTAAGGTGACGTAAATGTTCGTTTTTGGGAATTTCCTGTCGGCGTTTGCCAAGGTCCTGGACATGGTGCTGAGCCTCTATATGTGGCTGATTATCATCAGGGCGCTGGCTTCATGGTTCTCCCCGGACCCCTACAACCCCATTTATCAGTTCCTCATCAGGATAACGGAGCCGGTTCTCGGCTACATCCGCCGTCTGCTGCCGGTAAGGGCCGGCATGGCAGACCTGTCCCCGGTGGTCGCCATCCTGGCTATTATTTTTCTCAAGGCGTTTCTGGTCCGGACCCTGTTCCAGATCAGCCTTTCCATGCGATAAGGGGCCGGGGAACTGAACACCGCTGGGATTTAAGATCATCGAATAGAGGCCGATAGAGGCCTCCCGGAATAAACCAGCAGGCCGCCTGCCGGAATGCGGTCTTCACGAAAGGAGGGTATCCATGCGTCTATCACCTCTGGATATCCAGAGCCAGCAGTTCAGAGTAAAGATGAAGGGTTACGAGACCAGGGAGGTGGACAACTTTCTGGAAATGGTGGCCTCTGAGTTCGAGGAGATCATAAGGGAGAACAGCAAGTTAAAGGAGAAACTCGTCCGGCTGACCAACCATCTGGACGAACTCCGCCAACGGGAACAGACCCTCAAGGAAACGATGATTACCGCCCAGAAGGTCACGGAGGATATGAAGATCGCCGCCCGGAAGGAGGCGGAGATGATCCTCTCTGAGGCCGAGTTGAAGGCCGAACGCATGATCGAGGACGGCCATCGCAAGTTGGCGGGACTGAACGATCAGATCATCGAGATCAAGAGACTGAGGGCCCATTTCGAGACCCAGGTCCGTTCGGCAGCCGAGAGCCACCTGAAGATCCTCAAGATCTCCTCGGACGAGATCGAAAAGGAGATGGCCAGAGAGGAAAACATCAAATATCTGGTCAGCAAGGAAAAGGATTAAGGGCCTTCCACCCTCAACCGGCAGGAGCCATACCAGCCAGGCGATCCTGTCCCACCGTCCAGGGGCGGCGCACCCGGATGGGTCTGATTCGATCAGACCCGGCCGGGTGTTTTCCGCTCTTGCGCCTGGTGTGACGGGTGGATGCGATTCGGTGCCGAAAGCTGACCTGCCTGAGCAGGGGGACACAGGACGGTGGAGGGGGAGGACAGGACATGGAGTCCAAGGTACGGATCACGGTTCGGGTGAAGCCAAGATCGTCCAGGGAAGCCATCGAGGGTTGGCAGGATGGATCCCTGGTGGTGCGTCTCACCCGCCCCCCGGTGGAAGGCGCCGCGAACAGCGCCCTTGTCAAGCTCCTGGCCAGGAACCTGGGTGTGGCCAGGAACAGGGTTTCGATCGCTGTCGGGGAGCGATCGAAGACCAAAATCGTTGAGATCGAAGGCCTCTCCCTGGATGAGATCACAGGGAAGCTGAGTTGAGACCCACGGCCCCTTTCAGGTTACCCTTTTCCGCGACCATGGTCGTGGTTCTCTTGCATGTTCTGTCAGGGATGGGCGGAGCGAGCCATATCCTCGACCGTGAGAACTGGGAAACCATCTCCGATTATCCCATCGAGGTCCGACACCGGCACGAGCACAGGACGCTGGCCGAGGATGTCCTCGGCCGTTCCCGGGTATTCCTCGACCGGGTATCGGGATTTCTGGGGATCCCCATCGGCGGGCCCTACACGATCATCCTGGCCGGCAGCCGGGAGGAGTTCACGGATCTCCAGCCATCCCAATCAGCCGTTCCCGAGTGGGCGGGGGCACTGACCTATCCCCGGTTCGGTGTGGTGACCCTCATGACCCCGCAAGCCATGGATGTTGACCTGCAGGACTACTGGTCCCTGCTCGAACATGAGATGGTCCATCTGATTATGGGGGAACAGGAGAATATCCATCGGGTCCGTTTCCCGCGCTGGCTCAGCGAGGGGATCGCTACCTACGCCTCAGGGGAGATGAGGCTGTCCCGCCTCCTCCACCTCTCCTGGGCACAGATAGCAGGCCGGACCATCCCCTTTGAGGACCTCCTGATAGAGTTCCCCCGGGACTCCTCTCAGGCCGAGGTGGCCTACGCCCAGAGCTACCTTTTCGTCCAGTATCTGGTCAGGAAGCATGGCGAGCAGGCGGTGTCGTCCCTGGTGCGGGCTGTCCTCGAGGAGGGGGACATGGCACGGGCCGTGAATAGGGCTTTCAATGTGTCCATCGGTGAGCTTGCGGACGGTTACCACCAATACGCCCGGGTCAAGGGCACGTGGATACCGGTGATCACCAGCTCGGCTGTTCTGTGGGGTGTCATCACCCTCCTCTTCCTCTATACTTATGCCTGGAAGAGATTGATGGACCATCGAAAACTGAAACGCTGGGATGAGGAAGAACCACCGGACGATCCTGTTACCAATGACCAACAACAGAACGAGGAAAATACGGCAACCCTTCATTGAGCCGGTGGCCCTTCTGCTGGTTCCTCTGCTCGTGTTTGGCCACTCGGCATCCATACTGGCCGAGGTGTCCTACCGGACGGCGGCAATTGTCCATCCCTCCCTTTCCCTTCCTCCCCGGCAGAGGGCCATCTGGCAGGATTCGGTGTCCAGGGTCCGAGCCAATCCCAGGATCCTGCTCAAGGACGATCAGGCGGTCAGGGCCACTCTCGATCAGTGGGCCTCAGATGCCGCCGGGGAGAAGGCGGATCGCCTGGCCGAGGAGATGGCTCTTAGAGCAGAGATCCGCAGCCGGATCGACCGCGCCTGGGATCTGTATTACGGTTTCGATTTTTCAGGGTCCCGCCGGATCCTGGACCAGACGGCCTCTACTCTGGACGGTCTTCCATCCACCGATCGGCAGGCGCGGCTTCAGTTCGAGGTCCTGGTCCTGGACGGTATGGCCCGGAGGGCGCAGGGGGATGGGAGATATCGGAAGAGCCTCCGCAGCGCTGCGGCCCTGGACCCGGGAGCCGTCCTCGAAGCCGAGAGATATTCTCCGGACATCATCGAGGAGTTCCGGGAGGCGAGCCGGAAGGTCCTTTCCGGTCCCAGGTCCACCCTCAGTGTCACCGCACTGCCGGAGGGAGGGGTCGTGATGATCGATGGCCGCCGGGTGGGAGAGGCTCCTCTTTCCGGCTACGAGATCCTGCCGGGAGTCCACTTTGTGGAGGTTGTCCGTCCCGGGCACACTGCCCCGCCCCGCCGGGTGGAGCTGGAGAACTGGGGCTCGGCGACCCTGGATTTTTCCCTGTCCCCGACCGGTCCCTCTGAATCACCGGATCTCTATTTCGCCGACAGGCTCCAGTCCGGGGACAGAGAGGTTTTCCGGGCCCTGACCCGGAGGTTGGGCGTCGATCTGGCCGTGGTGCCGGTCTGGGATGGGCGGGACCTGAAGGCCTGGCTGGTCAACAATGAGGGGGATCCGGTGTCCGGGGTGTCTCTGTGGTCGGGGGATACCGGGACAGGGGACCCGGCTGGACTCATGACCATGCTCCTGGGTCCCGAGGACGAGTGGGTGAGGGACGAGCCGGTCATGGGGGTGTCGGTGAATATGCCGGATGTCCCCGAGTTCGGGTCCGATCCCGATGAGGATCTCGGGAAAAGCCGGACCCAAAGGTGGTACCTGATCCTGGGCGGCGCCCTCCTTGTCGCCCTGGCCGCCGGCGCCCTGCAGGATGGTGGAGCCGGGGGCACAAAGGTGGACGTGTCCTGGTGATCACCGTCTGCCGTCCAATCCTGCCGCTTCTTCTGGCGGCGTCCTTCCTGTTACCCGCCTGCGGCGGGGACAAAAGCCCCGGCAGGCTCTCGATGGATCTGAGCCTCCCACTGAATTGGGAGGACAGGATCGACATGGGTGTGCTCTCCGCACCGGTTTCGACGGCCTACATCGGTACCATAGGCGTCCGGGTGACCTGTGGAGGGGTGGAGCGGTCCTGGGAGGCGCCGTGGGTTGCCGGAGCCCTCTCCTTCGAGGGGGAGGAACTCGAGGGATCCTGCGACATCCTGGTCCGGGCGTTCACCGCCGGGACGGTGGTCATGGAGGATCAACTCCCCGGCGTCACTGTCGGGAGCGGGACGGACGTCCGGGTAAGCCTGGAACTTCACGAATCGGAGGGATTCTCCCCGGCCGGCAGCCTGATCCATCCCCGCCAGTACCACTCGGCTGTCCCCCTTAGCGATGAGGTCCTGATCGTGGGCGGGACCCTGGACACCGGTGTTATCGAGAGCCTCTCGGTAACCGGCCGGTCGGTGGCCTCCGCCGCCTACGGGTGTTCCCTCAACGAGCCGCGCACCCGGCAGGTCGCCCTCCACGACCCGGCCAACAACAGGGTGTTCGTGTTTTTAGGAGGGATCGATGACAGCCAGTACGAGATCATCGACCTTGCCAGTGATGAGAGCACATTTTACGTGCTAAATAATATTAGGCGCAATTTCACGCCCTTAATGTACGGACAGGATGCTCTCTTAGTTAGTGGCTATAATTCAAATGATAACTGGCTAATCAATTCCATTAGGCTTGAATCAACATTTTTGAATGAATCTATAATTAGTGGGGTTGGGTTAATCGTTGAAAGAACAGATGCTAATTGTAGTTCCATTGGAAATATTCTTGTTTGTTTGGGGGGTATTGATGGTACATTTTATGTAAATTCTATTGAGCGTTTTGATCTATTTAACGAATTGGCCCTGTTACAAACATCCTTAATTGAAGCAAAGCGATCAACGTAGTGTCCAATCCTTCTCCCTCGACGGTCGTGACATTACCGCTACGGGCCAGATACTTTCCCCCATGCCTGTGGACGATCTCGTGAACGTTTTCCGCATATTCTGGTATCCAGCTGTCATCAGTGACCTTCACATCTGCAATTACGTAAACTGACATTGCACGCCACCCATTTAGTTTCACCGGATTCAGTATTAT
>JBFFDD010000103.1:0-9082 GCA_041559575.1 bacterium | reverse complement strand
CGCCGTTGAGTTCGATACCGAAAAGTGCGTGGCCTGCGGGAACTGCGTACGGGTCTGTCCCGTCCAGTGTATCGAGCTGTTTTTGATCTGACGATTTTCGGGCCGGAGAGATGATGATGCCGGCCCGAAAATCAGTATTCGGAATACAGGAGTCAGAATTCAGTGGAAACCCTCAGGAAGGGTGGATAATTCTGCTGGATTCTGGCTCCTTGCTTTTGTATCCTGATAGTAGATTCTTAATCTCTTAATTCAAATTGCGGTTTTTTACAGACATCCCTGCAATACAGACTGGTGAATCCTGAATCCTGACTACTGACTGATACACCATGAAAAGGTGGAAACCATGAAAGACCTCGAGATCAAGGACGCTTCCAAGCAGCTGAACATCCTCCGGTCCCTCAAGAAGTACAAGGCGCCCTTCGAGGCCATCGGGGCCTATCGCCTGATCGATGACGGTGAGAGGCCCGAGGCCACGGTTATGTTGAAGGCCGGCGATCAGGAGATGCACGAGGCCGACATCGGCGTCGGCCCGGTGGATGCCCTGGCCAATGTCCTGAAAAAATCCCTGGGCCGCCTTTTCCCCTATCTGAGGGAGGTTCGCCTGGTGGACTTCCAGGTCAGCCTCATCCAGGGGACCATTGGTACAGCGTCCCACGTGGCGGTGAACATCGTCTTCTCCGACGGCGAGTCGGCCTGGAGGGTCTCCTCCACAGACGACAACATAAACCTCGCTTCCTTCCGTGCGCTGCTGGACGGATACGAATATGCCATCCACCTGAAGAACGGGAACGTGAAGAAGCCCGAGACGAAGACGAAGACGAAGACGAAGAAGAAATAGGTACATAGTACACGGTACAGGGTACAGAGATGATGAGTTGGGGGTCCAGGGGCTGGGAGAGGTAGGGCCCAGTGGCTAGGGTCTGGGCTGCAAACTGCAAACTGGAAACTGTAAGCTGTAAACTTCATTTCACGAATCACAAATCACGAATTACGGCTTTTTTTTGCTGAATCCTGAATACTGATTTCTGAATCCTGGATTTTAATTACTGACTCCTGAATTCTGGCTCCTATCAATAATTCCCATGGATCTTTCCGCTTTTTCCCGCATCGTCACCCACGACGACCTTGATGGCGTGGTCAGCGCCGCCCTGATCTCCCGGGTCTCGGGTATCGAGAATTTCAACTTCACCGGACCGGTGACGGTTCAGGAGGGCAGGATCGCCATCACGGAGGAGGATATCGTCTGCGATCTTCCCTGCCCGGTGAGGTTCGGCATGTGGTTCGACCATCACCCGGGCAACCTCGAGGATGTCCGTCTGAGGGGACTGGACCCGGACAGCCTGCCGGGGTCTTTTGCCCCGGAGCCGTCCTGCGCCCGAGTGGTCCTCAACTACTTCGGTGACCAGTTTGAGTTTCCCGATTTTATCCAGGAGACGGTGGCCAGGACGGATCGGATCGACTCCTTCGACTACCGGACCATGGACCAGTGGCGCGAGCCGAGGCCCGAGCGACTGATCACCGATTCCCTTGCGGTGTCCTTTCAGAAGGCCGGGAGACACCACAGATATCTCGGGCACCTCGTCCCCCTTCTCAGGGATAATCCCATGGAGGATGTCCTGGAGGATGAACAGGTTCATCATGCGGTCCATCAGTACCAGGAGATGGAGAGGCGGTCCCTGGCCCTCGTCGAACAGGACGCCTCCTTTCACCCGGATGATCCGGACAGGGAGATCGTTGTCGTCGACCTCACCCGGCACAACCGGAGGCCGGACATCATCCGGAACACGGCCTTCATCCTCCATCCCCAGGCCCTTGCTGTATTGCTCGTCATGAATCAATATAAGGGAAGGCGCAAGACCAACGACCTGACCTTCTCCATGTCCCTGTCCTTCCTCATGAACACGCGGCAGCACACCAAGGACATCGGGGACATCATGAGAACCCTGAACATCGGTGACGGCCATCCCGGTGCGGGGGCGGGAAGGATCTCGTGCCGCGGAAAGGAGGAGATGATCCTGGTCAAGGAAGGGACGGTGGCCGAGATCTTGCGGATGTGGCAGGAACAGTGAGGGTTATCCAGACGAAGGGAAGGAAAAGAAAATAGAGAATTGAGAATGGATAGAGAAAAGTGGAAAGTGACAAGGGGAAAGGGTAAAACAGAAAATAGAGAATAGAGAATGGGGGGAGAATCAGTGGAAAGTAGAAAGTGTAAAGTAACAAGGGGGGAAGCGGGTATCGGAATGACGGAGTAACGGGGAGAATTAAAATCGGTATCGGAGTAACGGAGTGTCGGGGTGTCGGAGAATAGTTCGACTGCGAACCGGGGCCTCGTCTTTCGAATCACGAATAACGAATCACAAATCACGGCCTTTCAAACTGGAAGCTGGAAACTTCAATTTTGCGAATCACCCGCCGTCGCTCTTCGAGCTTTGGCGAGACAAGTTGGCGTGGCAGAGATAAGGTCAGAGAAGGATTCAGTTTGACTGAGAAAAGGAGTTGAAGATGGGTGGACAGATCCCGGAGGGGAGTGAGGTAGGCATTAAGGAGGTCGGTCCGATCCGGGTCGCCTCGGTGCAGCATTCCGGACCCTATGAGGATATCGGCAGGGTCCTGATGGACCTCTTCCGTTGGGTCCTGATCAACGGCGGCAAGGTGGCCTCCTATCCCATGGCTATTCTTCCCCTGGAGAGCCAGGTGGACCCGAAGGAGCAGTTGACCTTCGAGGCCTGCATACCGGTTGCTTTCGACACCCCGGTCAAGGGGGACTCACAGGTCAAGATCCGGGAGATCAAGGCGGCGAAGGTGGCATTCATCCAGCACTCCGGCTCCTTCAGCACCATCGATGACAGTTACGACAGGGTGCTGGGCTGGATCAAGGACAACGGCTACCAGGTGGCCGGCCCCGGCCGCGAGCTCTACCTGACCAACCCAACCGAGCACTCCGACGAGGACCTGAGGACGGAGATTCAGATACCGGTGGAAGCCGTCCGCCACTAATGGCGAACGGCTTCAGACCCAAGACCCAAGTCCCAAGACTCAAGCAAACATAATTTTGAACGGGTTGTTTCCAAGCTTTTAAACGGATTTCATCGACTTGGGTCTTGAGTCCTGGGACTTACATAGATGCCTTATCGTTGGACTCTCTCCCCCCATCGTTCCATCCGTTCGCCCCGCCTTTCCATCCGGTAGCCTCTTCTGACATACCGGTCGGCCCGGCGATCGAGGGCGAAGCCCTTCCGGTAGAGGTGGCGGCCCACCCTGGGGTGCCCGCGGCGGTACATGCGGATCCCCTTGCGCCGGAAGCGGTCGGCCCGCCGGTCCATCCGGTAGCCCTTGCGCTGGAAATGGTCTCCCCGGCGCTGAAGGAATTCCCCCCTCCGCTCAATTTTTTTGCCCAGTCCGGGGGCATGGGGGTGGGCCTCGGCGGGGGAGGTGAACGTTCCCCCCACTGCCAGTGCCAGGATCCCCGCGAGAATGATTCCGGTTGATCGTCTCATCATCGGCCTCCTGTTCCAGGTCCCCTCCGTTGGTGACTCTTGATTATTGGACACGGAAGGAAAGGAAAAAGTTTAAAGGAGAAAGGTAATAGAAAAAGATTTTCACCACAGAGGACACAGGCCGTCCACTGAAGGACGGTCCACAGAGGGCCACAGTTAAGATTTCCAAAAATTATAGGTTTTTCTCTGTGTAACTCTGTGGCGGAGCTGTGAGGGCTCCTTCTGTGAAACTCTGTGTTTAGAATTTTAGTGGTCTTTTTTCGGAGGGGACTGGGCTTGGGGCGGGCTTGACTTTGCGTACTTGGCGGTAATCTGAATTCGAGCCTTCATCGATTCCGGGTTTCCTCCGCTTTACCTGAAGATTTCGTTGGGTTAGACTTTGATTAGAGATTAGAGATTAGAGATTAGAGATTAGAGAATAGAAGGGGAAAGGCCACGGGAACGACTGAGCGATGATACGATCTTCCGATTAAGCGAATGATCCGATTCTTCGTTGAGTCGGCTAGTCGGTAAGTCGTAAATTCGAGCGCAGCAGTCCCCAGTTCCCTGTACCAAGGAGTCACCCATGAAACGCGTTCTGATCCTCACAATCTGCATCGTTTTTATTTTATCGGCGGTTCCCGGTCTGGCCGAGGGACCGAAGCAGTTCGGAAAGAACGACAAGGGGGCCTGGCAGGAGACGACGGAGGTGGGGGTGACCTTCTACAAACAGACGAGGCAGGGGGACAGGGGCAGGAACCACACCAAGAAGTGGGACTCAGTGGGCGGTGACGGCGCGCGGTTCAGCCAGCCCGGCAGGGCCGAGGGGAGGGCGAACTCAAGGTCGGTGATCGTGAACGATCCGATCCACGACGGGACACAGCTCTACCCGCGGAGCAAGAGGAGGAATAGATAAGAAGGGGAAAGGCGAAAGGAGAAAGGTTAAAGGGTCCTGAGTGCTTGGTATAAGTGATAAGAAGCAGTCCTCAGTGCTCAGCGCTAAGTGATAAGTAAATGAGCATTAACCTTATCACTGAGCACTTATCTCTTGGAACTTTAGTCACTTATCTCTCAGGACTTAAGTCACTTATCTCCCGGAGCGTGATTTTCCTTTCCACTTTCCACTTTCACCTTTTCACTGCTATTCGGTCCTCATTGACAGCCCACACTGTACGTGTTAGATAAAATCCCTCTTTGAAAGAGGGTGGTTCACAGAACAGCCCGAATAAACGTTATGGTGAGCATAGCTCAGTTGGTTAGAGCGCTGGACTGTGGCTCCAGAGGTCGAGGGTTCGAATCCCTCTGTTCACCCCAGGGAATTACCGGGCCGATCCATTCGGCCCGTTTTTTTGTGCCGGTTATCTGCCGGTGAGCCATCCCGGGGACCTCTGCTAATTCCAGTTTTCCTCAGCGTACTCCACAGGCCGGTTCCACAGGGACGTGCCGGAGTTCCTCTCCCCCCTTTTCGAGGACGTTCGGTCTGCCGGGACCTGTCCTCGCAGGTCGATTAATTGCGCTATAATATCAACAGTTAAAGGATCTTTTTTCAGCCGGGGGGGTCCCGGCCACGTTTAAAGGAGGGACATAATGAGAAAACTGTTCGCTGTACTGTTGTGCCTGACCATGGTTCCGTGTGCCTACGCAGCGGATATGGCCAAGGCGAAGGCTGAAGGCAAGGCAAACTTCTACGCGAATATCACCGCTGTCGAGCCGATCATGGAGGCGTTCTCGAAGGCCAAGGGCGTCGAGGGCGTTTATCGGAGGATCTCCACCTCCAAGTACCTGGCCACTGTGGCCACCGAGTTCGAGGCGGGCAAGCTGACGGCCGATGTGCTCCAGTCTCCCATGCCGGTCATGGAGGCTCTGAAGGACAAGGGCGTGTTCACGCCCTACAGGTCGCCGTCCGCTTCCGGTTACCCCGAGTGGGCCCGGAAGGACGACACCATCATGCAGTTCGGTATCGAGTACGTGGCCCCGATCTACAACAAGGAGCTGGTCAAGGCGGCCGACGTTCCCCGTAAGTATATGGACCTGACCGATCCCAAGTGGAAGGACAAGATCGTCATGCCCGATCCCTCCTCCCACGCCACCACCATCTCCTGGCTGGTGGGGTTGAAGGAGTCCGGGATCTTCGCCTCCGAGGACGAGTGGATGAAGTTCGTCAAGGGGCTGGCCGCCAACAGGCCCATGTTCGTCCGATCCTTCGGCCCCAGCCCGGGGCCGGTGGAAAGCGGCGAGAAACTCCTCGCCATCTCCATGCCCAAATACATCATTACCCACGCCCCGGCGCCGCTTGACTGGTGCAGGGTGGATACCCTCCTGGGCACTCCCCGCGGCATCGCCATCGCCGCCAAGGCGCCCCATCCCGAAGCGGCCCGCCTGTTCATGGACTACTGGCTGTCCAAGGAGGCCATGCAGCTTCTGGCGGACAAGGTGGGAGAGTACGTGCTCGCTCCCGGCGTTTACCCGCCCATCGACGGCATGGACAAGCCCAAGGTCCTGCCCATACGCACCCTGTCCAACGATGAGATCAAGAGCTGGGGCGATAAGTTCAAGGGGATCTTTTTCGCCGAATAGGTTTTTGACGTTTTCACATTCCAAACAGAAAAAAGTCTCCCGGGGTCGGGCAACTCGGCCCCGGGAGATTCGGGTTGAGGACTCATGGAGATACGGATAAGCGGACTGACCAGGGATTACTTCTCCGAGGGCAAGAGGATCCGGGCCCTGGACGACGTCACCCTCACCATCCCCGCCAACCACATCTTTACCCTGCTGGGCCCCAGCGGGTGCGGCAAAACCACCCTGCTGCGCTGCGTCGTCGGCCTGGAGACCCCTGATTCCGGGGAGATAGAGATCGGAGACGAGGTCGTCTGGTCGAAGGAAAGAGAGATCTTCGTACCGCCGGAGAAGCGCGGGCTGGGCATGGTGTTCCAGACCTACGCCATCTGGCCCCACATGAACGTGTTTGACAATGTCGCCTTTCCCCTCCAGAACCAGAAGGTTCCGAAAAGCGAGATCAGGAAAAGCGTGGGCAGGGTGCTCGACTTCGTTCAGCTGGCCGGTTTCGAAAAACGGCCGGCCACCAAACTCAGCGGCGGCCAGCAGCAGCGGGTGGCCCTCGCCCGGGCCCTGGTGGCTGAACCCAAGGTTATCCTTTTTGACGAGCCGCTGAGCAACCTGGACGCCAAGCTCAGGGAGGAGACGCGCAAGGAGCTTCGCGATTTCCTCACCGAGCTTAAGATAACCGCTGTCTACGTTACCCACGACCGTGTCGAGGCTCTGGCGCTGTCGGACTGGATCGCCGTTATGCGAGCCGGGGCCATCGTCGAGGTGGGGGAGCCCCGGAAGATCTATTTCAACTCCGACCATCAGTTCGTGGCCGACTTCATCGGCAGGGCCAATCTCATCATCGGCACGGTGTCCGCCCTCGAGGACGGCCACGCCGTCATAGACACCGGTATCGGTCCCATCACAGGCCTCAACAGCCAGGGGATCAAACCCGGCAGTCAGGCCGTGCTGTGCGTGCGTCCCGAGTTCATGACCCTGGCTTCAACCGAAGCGGCGGGGGCCAGGAACATCTTCCGAGGCGAGGTTGAAACACTGGTATTCGTCGGCGAAGCCTACGAAGGAGAGATCCGCATCGGCGACACGCTGCTGACCACCACTATCCCACCCACGGAAGAGATGCGGAAGGGGGACGAAATATACGTCTCCTTCGATCCGGACCACTGCTTCCTGCTTCCAGTTTAGGTGGCTGGCATGCCCAGGAGAGTGGCTCTCACCCCGGTCCTCATCGTCGTCGTCGGCTTCCTCACGGTGTGCCCGGTCCTGATGCTGGCTGTGGGCAGCTTTTCCGAAGGGCTGGGCACCTTCGGCGTGTTCACCCTGAGCAAGTACGTCACCGCCTACACGGACCCGGCCTTCGCCGAGATCCTGGTCAACACCCTGGTCTTCACCTTGGGATCGGCCGTAGCCGCGACCCTGTTTGCCCTTTTCCTGGCCTATATGAACACCCGGACCAACATCCCGTTCAAGTTCCTGTTCGGCATCATCTCCATTATCCCCATGATGATCCCGCACATCCTGTTCGCTGTCAGCTGGGTTCTGCTGCTCAATCCCAGTAACGGCATCCTGAACCGGCTGTGGATGCAGGCTTTCGGTCTGGAGAGGGCCTTTTTCAACATCTACTCCCTGCCGGGGATGATTCTGGTGGAGGGCCTTTTGGACCTTCCCATCGCCTACCTCATTATTGCCCCCGCCATGAGCGCCTTCGACGTCACCCTTGAGGAGTCGGCCAAGGTCTGTGGGGCGTCGACCCTGCGCACCCTCGTCCGAGTGACCCTGCCGGTGCTGCGGCCGGCGATCCTGGCTTCGGTGATCCTGGTCATCGTCAGGAGCCTGGCCTCCTTCGCCGTGCCCTCCATCATCGGCATGCCGGGCCGGATATACGTCCTGTCCACCCACATCTACCGGACCATCTCCACCGGCTTTGCCACCGACTACGGCAAGGCCGCCGCCATCGGCATGAGCGCCCTGGCCGCGTCCATCGTCCTCATCTACCTGTACCGCTACCTGACCTCCGAGAGCGGAAAGTACGTCACAGTGTCGAGCCGGGGATACAAGCCGGCCCTCATCGATCTGAGGGGTTACAAGTACCCGCTTTTCACCGTCGTCGGGCTGTTCTCCTTCGTGCTCATCGTGCTGCCCGTCCTGGTCCTCTTCTACACCTCCATGCTTCCCTACGTCATGGTGCCGGGCACCAGGGCTTTCGCCACGATGAGTTGGCGGAACTGGATCCATGTCCTGAAGGACCCGGTGTCCCTGCTGGCCCTGAAGAACAGCGTAACCCTCGGCCTGGCCGGGGCGACCCTGGGGGTGTTCCTGTCCATCTTTGTCTCCTATGTCATCGTCAAAGTGCGGACGGTAGCGTCGGGAATTCTGGAATCGCTGAGTTTCCTGTCCTTCTCCTTCCCGGGCATCGTCATCGGGGTCGGTTTCATGTGGTTCTTCGTGCGCACCCCCCTTTACGCTACCATGTGGGCCCTGCTCATCGGCTACATCGCCACCTATCTTCCCTACGGCATCAGACCCATCTCCAGCGCCTTCGTGCAGATCCACGACCACCTGGAGGAATCGGCCAGGGTCTGCGGCGCCAGTCCATTGTACGCCATGCGCCGCATAGTCATACCCTTGCTGATCCCGGGGATCATCTCGGGGTGGATCCTCATGTCCACCATGTTCGTGCGGGAGCTGTCACTGTCGGTGGTCCTGTCCCGGCCGGGCACGGAGGTGCTGGCGGTCCAGATCCTGCGGTTCGCCGAGGACGGGCTGTGGGGGAGGCTGTCGGCGCTGGGGATCATCATGATCGTCATCTCCTCGTCCCTGGTCACCGCGGCCACCCTCCTGGGCAGAAAGCTCAGGAGGATCGAGACCGTCGAGGCGTAGCCGGGTCGGATCGGCCGCGGGCCCTTGACATCGGGGCCCCGGGTCAGTAATATCGCCGCCTCGGTACAGTGGGGGGATGTACACAACGCGATGCAGGAACGACCGGGGTTGACCCATTTTTTTTGTAATTCCCCTCCCTCGAGGGAGGGGCAAGGGGAGGG
>JBFFDD010000102.1:0-9086 GCA_041559575.1 bacterium | reverse complement strand
GTCGAGGGGCACTCGACAGGCTCGTGGCCCTGGGGTCAAGTGAGTTCCAGGCGTTGAAAGCCGGCCACGATATTTATGGCAGACCAGGTAAAGGCAGAGGCGGCAAGATAGCCAAGGGCAAGGGAAAGAGTAGAAACTGACACTGGGTATTATTCTGCAAATTTACAGTTCGTCTTGGTTCCGGCCCTGAGCCTGGCGAAGGGTTACGTCTTCGTCTTTCCTCTTTCCATTGCCTCGAACTCCTTCATCAGCTTTTGCAGCTCCCCTTCTATCCACTCTTCGACTTCATGTCTCAGCTCATTTCTGACCTCAGCTTCGAGAGCTTCCATCCGCTTTCTGAAGTTCTTTTCGATCCAGGTCTCGGCCTTCCCCTCCAATTTGACACGAAACTTCTCCCGGATAACGGCCATGTGCTCATCGATTCGCTCATCGAATTCTCTCTCGAGCCTTATTCTGAGCTGGTCTTCGGCCTTGTCTTTCGCCATGTCGCACCCCCCCGAAATGGAATCCTTTAATTATAGCATCCAAGAGGGGAAGGAACTGCCCGCTGCTTGGGAAAAAGCGGAAATGAGAACTTAGCAATGGAAATAACATGCTGTGAGACTGGAATTGAGGATCAAAGAGTTAACTTTGAGTCTTTTAAGAGAGGGTGATTTTCCCCTATCCCCAATTTTCCTCTGTGAATCCCTGCCTGTCCTGAGCGAAGGAGAAGGGAGATCAAGGCTTTTCTCGAAACTCGGAACCCCAAACTCCAGCCAAAGGCTGGTCTCTGTGCCCTCTGTGGTTAAAGATCTTCCAGCAGGCCGTTTTCCTCGATGGCCAGCCAAACCGCCTCGCCGATGACCTTCTGCCCCTCCTCGTTGGGGTGCATATCACCGGGAATTATCATCTCCCATTGGTTGCGTCCGCCGTCGATCAGTTTCTGCCAGTACCCGTTGACATCGGCGTAGACGACATTGTTGTCCCCGGCGACCCTTCTCATGGCCTCCCAGTAGGGCAGG
Organism: bacterium; assembly: GCA_041559575.1. Lineage (GTDB taxonomy): Bacteria > BMS3Abin14 > BMS3Abin14 > BMS3Abin14 > BMS3Abin14. Next base: position 8,085 of record JBFFDD010000102.1, on the reverse strand, counting down.
ACCTGGCGTTCAGCCATGGGCTCCGGGATGACCTCCGAGGACAGGAGAACGACGCGCCCGCATCCCCCCTCCTGAATCTTTTGAACCATCATCTGCAGGTTGCCGGCGAACCGTTCCGGTGAGATGCCCGAGAAGGCGTCGTTTACCCCGAAGTTGATGGTTACCAGATCCGGTTGGTTTGCCAGAACATCCCTGTCCAGGCGATAGAGGCCGTCGGCGGAGGTCTCCCCGCTCATACCTCTCCTCGTCACGGCCCACTCGATCCGGGGAAATTTTCCCTGGATCCTGTCCGCGACGTGGTCCACAAACCCCCGGGCTACCCCGTAGGCGTCCGTAATGGAGTCGCCGAAGGCTACATATACCTTCCCCGGCATCAGACGAACAGCCTCCGCGCCTCCCGCGTTTCGGTATCCACGAGGCAGAAGGATTTGTCCTCGGAAAGACCCATCAGGTCCCCGGGATTTAGAAGGAGGGTTTCCCCGATAACCTTTTCCGAGTACTGATGGGTGTGGCCGTAGAGAACGATGTCAAAATTCCCGCTGCCGGCCATGGACCTGGCGTATTCAGGATAGTGGGTTCCACCGATCCTTACACCGTCGATATCCACGGCTAAATTCCTTGAATATTCCCTGACCTGGGGGCATTCCTGGGGAATCGTCCTGGATACGGTGAGAGCGTCGCCGTCGTTGTTGCCGATCACCAGATAGATCCGGCCAGGGAACTCCTTGAGGACACTCAGCATGAAGGGTGAGATGAGATCACCCAGATGAAAAAGAACCTGAGCCTTTTCCTCAATGGCCTTCTGCAGAGCTGCCGCCAGAGGAGCTCTGTGATCGTGGCTGTCGCTTACCGCGGCAATGATCATATTTTCCTCCCCGTCTCCTCCCGGCAAGGGCAAAGATCAGCTCAGGTAACCCGGGCGGCCTCCAGAGCTGTCCAGGTCACCAAGGACGAGCAGAACCAAGGGTCCGATGTGCCGCCCTTAATTAAGCCTTCCCATGAATACAAAAGCGTAATTCTGCTCGTAAAATACCACAGATCGGGGAAATTCCCAATAGTTCCGCCTGTCTGGTATGATGAAATTTTAGGCACCGGCGGACATGGGATAAGGTGAACACTTTGTGAGACCCGAGGAATTTGAAAAATTCCTGAAATCCACCGCACCCGACATGGGATACAGGTGGCGGCCGTTAAACCGGCGGAACATCCGCCGCAAACTGCAGCGGCGTATGGACTTCCTGCGCTTACGGGATGTGGACGGCTATCTCAGCAGAGTCCTTGAGCTTCCGGATGAGAGACGTTTTGTCGAGTCCCTCTTCAGGGTCACCATAAGCCGTTTTTTCCGCAACGCGTCCGTCTGGCAGGACCTTGGCATTACCCTGCTGAACACCATCGGCCAGGAGAGGGGGGAAAGCCGGCCGGGGAGGATCAGAGTGTGGTCAGCGGGGTGCGCCGGGGGGGAGGAAGCCTACACCGCCGCCCTTCTCCTTATGGACCTGGAAGAGAGGGGAAAGATAGACCCTTCGTGGACCGTGCTGGGCACCGACACCCACCCGGAGTCCCTCCTTCGCGCCGAAAAGGGCGTCTATCAGTGGGGAAGTGTCAGGGAGGTTCCCGAGGACATGAGAGAGCGATGGTTCACCCGGGAGGAGGACCAATGGATACTGTCAGGAAAGGTGATGGAGCGTATCACCCTGAAACGGCATGATCTCCTCCGGGAAGATCCTCCAGGCCGATTCGGCCTCGTCCTGCTGCGCAACTCCATCCTGACCTACAATACGGACCGGATCGTCAGAGACGTCCTGGCCCGGGTCCACGGCTGTCTGAATATGCCGGGGATATTGGTCATAGGCCGAACGGAATCCATGCCGCAGGATGCCGGGTTTGAGATGGTGAAGAAATGTATCTACAGAAAAAAGGATTCAGGGCGAAGGGCTAAGAGCTATGAATTGAGAACTGAGATTGAAAAGAATTCCGTAGTCAGTATTCAGGATTCAGATCAGTAGTCAGCGAGGAAATCTTTCCTCACTTAGTCTTCGCCTGCCACGCCATAGCTCAAGGAGCGACGGCGGGTCTTACTCTTTCGTCTGGCTTTTTCCTTTCCACTTTCTACTTTCCACTTTCCACTGACTCTCCCCCCATTCTCCAATCTCTATTTTCTATTCTCTATTCTCTATTTCCAACCCCTACCCCTCAATCCCATACTCCTTGATCTTTGCCAGCAGGGTCTTGCGGGTGACCCCAAGTACCTGCGAGGTATGGGTCCTGTTCCCACCCTTTTCGGCCAGGGTCCTCTCGATCAGTATTTTCTCCATCTCCTTAAGGGAGATGCCCGTCGGGATATCCTCCAGCCCAGCGGCCATCTTGCCCTGTCTTCCTGAGATGGCATCCGGAAGGTCCTCCTCACCCAGAAAGCGGCCTCTGGAAAGAATCACGCCCCTCTCGATGACGTTCATCATCTCCCGGACGTTTCCCGGCCAATCATAGGAAACCAGGCGAGCCAGTGCGCGCGGCGAGATGGTCTGGATATCCTTTCCGTGACGATTGCTGAATGTTTTTAGAAAAAGATCGGCTAAGGGTGGTATGTCGATCTTCCTCTCCCTCAGATGCGGAACCCTGACCGGAAAAACAGAAAGCCGATAGAAAAGATCCTCCCGAAACCTTTTTTTCCGGACCTCCTCCTCCAGGTCACGGTTTGTGGCGGCCACGATGCGAACATCGGTGTTTATCTCCACATGGTCGCCGACGGGGGTGATCTTTCCATCCTGGAGAACCCTGAGGAGCTTTGCCTGGACGGACAGCGGCAGTTCTCCCACCTCGTCCAGAAACAGAGTGCCGTCTCTGGCAGCGACGAATTTCCCATCCTTATCCCGGTCAGCCCCCGTGAAGGACCCCTTGCGGTGACCAAACAGCTCGCTCTCCACCAGGTTCTCGGGGATAGCGGCGCAGTTAAGCCGGATCATGGCATGGCTCGATCTGGAGCTTAACCGGTGAATCGCTTCGGCCAGAACCTCCTTTCCGGATCCGCTTTCACCGGTGATCAGAACGGTGGCATCGGTAGATGCCACCCTGGCGATCTCGGCCAGGACCCCCTGCATGACGCTGCTGGCTGCCACAATGCTCATCTCCCGGAGCTCAGCCGGTAATTGCGGTTCCTGGGGGATCTCGGTTTCCGGCTCAAGGCCTGCCTGGACGGCTTCCTTGAGCTCATGGATGTCCAAAGGCTTGATGAGGTAATCATAGGCCCCTTCCTTCAGCGCCTTGACCGCAGTATCTACAGTGGCGTAGGCGGTCATGATGAGGACCGGCAGGGGCGGATATTCAGCTTTAAGCCGGCGGAGGGTCTCCATTCCACCGATACCGGGCATCTTCAGGTCCAGGAGAACCAGGTCGGTGGGTCGTGCCCTGAACTCCTCCAGTCCATCCTCGCCGGTGGCGGCCTCCGACAGAATATACCCGTCATCGGCCAGAACCTCCCGGAGCATGAGGCGGTGGGTCGCGTCATCGTCGATGATCAGGATCTTTGATTTACCGGGCACCGGGCGCTCCTTGCCGGGAGGATGGAATCTCGAGGATGGCGACAGTGCCTCCTTCCGGGCCTGCCCTTTGGATCTTAGCTGTGCCGCCATGAAGGTCCGCGGCCTTTTTCACAAGGGGAAGCCCCAGGCCGGTGCCCTTGTCTTTGGTGGTATAAAAGAGGGTGAAGATCTGTTCGCTCTCCTCCTCGGATGTCCCCGGCCCCTGATCCCAGACCCGGAAAATCAGCCGGTCCCTGTCCGGTTCAGCCTCAAGACGCACCACCTGTCCCGGGGCTGATGCCTCCAGGGCGTTAATGACCAGGTTGAGAAGCGCCTGGATGATCATGTCCCTGTCCAGGGGCCACTCAAGCCCGTCAGCCACCGGCTCAATCCTCAGAGTTACGTCCTTTGACCGGATATCACTCTCTGAAAGAGCCTGAACGTGCTTCAGGATGTCGGCGACCATCCATTGTCTGAAATCGGGTGATTCGGTCCTGGCGTAGGAGAGAAGTCCTCCGACAACCCTGTTGAGGCGGTCCACCTCCTCAACCAGCACCCGGGTGTATTTGGAGTGATCACCGGAAACCTTGCTCTCGAGAAACTGGGCGAACCCTCTAATGGAGCTCAAGGGGTTTCTGATCTCATGAGCCACCGTTGAGGCCAGCTGGCCCAGTTCCGCCAGTCGTTCAGCCTGGTGGACCCGTTCGCGAAGGGATTTTAGCTCCCCCACGTCCTGAAAGAGGAGGAGGGCAGCCGATACCTCCCCGTCCCTGCCCGGAAGGGGGGTGGCCGACAGACTTATCTCGATGTTGGAACCGTCGGGTCGGGACAGGATCCCCTCTCTTATGGTTGACGCGCCCCCCTCGAGAACGGCTTCAAACGGCAAAATGTCATGGGCAAAGATGCTGGTGACATTCCTGTGTAACAGGCTTTTCTCGGGGATGCCGATAATGTCTCCAGCGGTGGGGTTGACCGTGCTGGCCATGCCGTTCGTCCCACACAGGATCAGGCCGGCCGGCATCTGGCGCACCAGCTCCCGGGCCATGGACTCGGTGCGGGCAAGAGCGGCTGTCACCTCCCTGGCTCTCTGGCTCCAGAAGATCCATCCTAAAAACCCCGACGCGGCTGCGGCCAGGAGAAGCCCCAGCAGGATCGTCACCCTCTCATGCCTGGCACGAAAGGCCAGAGGCCCTTCAGCGTCCAGCAGAACCAGGATCCAGGTGCCCTCGGGAAGCAGGCCGGCGGTCCGGCGCCTCGCCATCATACGCATGTGCCCTGCGCCTCCGCTGCCTGGCCCCGGCAGGATCATGGCCTTTCGGTAGACAAAGAACTCTTTGCCGGCGAAATTCCCCGATGGCGGCTGATCCGGATGGGGCTCGAGAGTCAGGGTCCCCACAGGAAACTGAGATGGATCCACCGTTCCCGAGGCGGCCACGATCTCTCCGCCAGGCCCGACAAGACCAAGGAACACCGCTCCGGACTCACTTGTAGTCTCCGCCAGCAGATTCTGGATGGACCCCTCTTCCAGGAATTGATGCATCATACCGGTCCGCATGCCGGCCTCCAGGCTCCTTGCCAGGGCGTCGGCCTGCCGGAAAAGACTGTCCTCGATGAGGTCTCTTTCCACCCGCGCGCTACGGAAGGTCAGGAAGCCGATGGCGATCAGGGGCACGAGAAAGACCATCAGGAGAAAAGGGGTTCTTAGCCGGGTAGAGGGCCGGTTTTCGGCCAGCCAGTTGCCGGGTGGTGCGGAATCGTTCATGTCCATGACTCATCAATAGGTCCGCAGGCGGCGTCTGTCAAGACGCTCCAGGAAGCCAGCTAACCGCAGAGTGCACAGAGAGAACGAAAAAGCAGAGGTCCCTGCGGGAAAGGAGCGCTAAAATTTTATTCAAATCAGGGCATTTAGAATCGCAAAAATTTAGCGGGGAAATTATATGTGGAGGGTTAGTGGCCCGCTGATGAAAAACCCATTTTGTCCCGGTTTTCCCTGAAATTGCTGCTTGTGGTTTCCTCTGTGTTCTCTGTGGTCTCTGTGGTTCAAGATGTGGGCCTGAATTTTTAAAAGGACTTGAACACCTTGGCCAGAGACTCGCCACCGATATGGAGTTTCATCTCACAGAAGTATCCGAAGGGTGTGACGTGGGCGGCATAACCCGCACCCTCCAGCCGCTGGGCAGCCTTGACGAGGATCTCATGGGCATAGTGGGGGTCCGCCCTGCTCTCGGAAAGGTGGGAGAAAAAGTGAAGAACAACAGTCCGGCACGCAAACTTCCCGGCCAGCCATTTGATGTTTTTTACCAGTTTGTCTAAGAGCTTTTTCCCTTTTCCCGGATCCTCCTCCTCTGCCTGGACAAGGACCAGGATGCAGTCCGTAACCTCCTTGCTCTCCTTGACATCCGGCGCTTCCTCGAGGCTTTTGCGGTGGGTGGTGTACCAGAAGGACGGAGTGTGGAACATGAGTAGTTTCATGGCGGAGAATATAGACGAAGACGGAGACGAAGTCCAAGGCCGAATAAAGTCAACCCGGCCTCAAGTTTCCGCGATATAACTGGAAGTTCCTTCGGGATTGATGGAAAATAGAAATGCGCCGCGGTTGTTGCAGGCTCGTTGCGGGGTTGATACTATTCCGTCAACCAAGGCTGCCATGTTTCCGGAACAGGAGTGTTCACGTGCCAAAAAAACAGCTGGAGTACAGAGCTCCCATTGCCCTGCCGTCCTACAGGGGAGACGTTGCCTACAGCTGCATTCGATGTCAGGCTGAGTACCCCCTGGTCGAGTTTCACTACACCTGCCCTTCCTGCGGGTCACTTCTGAAGCTCCTGGACAGATCCTTTGATGAACTGAGACAGACTCCGGGAGGTGTGTGGCGGGAGGTCTTCGATGGAAGGAGAATTTCCAACCTGGACGCCCTTTCTGGGATCTTTCTGTTCCACGAGCTTATTCTGCCTGCCATACCGCCGGAGGATGTCATCTACCTCGGTGAGGGGCACACTCCCCTCGTCAAGGCCAACGAAGATCTCTCCCGGTGGACCGGAGCCCCGTTCCTGGTGAAAAACGATGGCCTCAATCCATCGGCGAGCTTCAAGGATCGAGGAATGGCCAGCGCCATCAGCTATCTGAATCACGTTATCCAGGCGAGGGACATCCCTCAGGTCCTGGGGATATGCGCCAGCACCGGGGACACATCGGCCGCTGCGGCCCTCTACCTGAGTTACCTTCCCAAAGGAAGGGTCAAATCGGTGGTCCTCCTTCCCCAGGGAAAAGTGACCCCTCAACAGCTGTCCCAACCCCTGGGTTCCGGTGCGACGGTGATCGAACTGCCCGGTGTGTTCGATGACTGCATGAAAGTGGTCGAGGAACTGGCTGAAAATTATGAGGTTTTCCTGTTAAACAGCAAGAACCCGGTGAGGATAAACGGCCAGAAGAGCTTTTCTTATGAAATTGCTCAGCAGCTCAACTGGAGAACCTCCAGCCTGGTCGTCGTTCTCCCGATCGGCAACGCCGGTAATATCACGGCGGTGATGGAGGGATTCCTGGATCTTCACCGTTTGGAGGTCATTGAAACCCTCCCGACGGTCATCGGTGTACAGAGTGAGCACGCAGACCCGGTATATCGCTGGAGCATGACCGGAAAATATTCCTCGGTGCAGGTCAGCCCGAGCGTAGCTCAGGCGGCCATGATCGGGGACCCCATCTCCTTCCCCAAAGTCAGACAGCTTGTGGAGGATCATTACCAGACCCGGTTCTTCGCGGTTCGGGTGAGCGAACAGGAGATCATGGAGGGCATGTTGACTGCCAACCGTCACGGACATGTGGTCTGCACCCAGGGGGGGGAATCCATTGCCGGCCTGAAGAAAGCCGTCGAGAACGGGCTTGTCAGCCCCGAGGACACACTGGTGGCGGACTCCACCTCTCACCAACTCAAGTTCGCTGAATTCCAACAGATGTATTTCAACGATTCCTTCCCCCAGGAATATGAAATATCCACCCGTGACGATCTCCAAAACGAGCCTGTGGGGATGAGCGCCGACCCGGAAGAGATCGCACGCTACCTGGGGCTTAAGAGCAAAAGGAAGTAGCCCGTTGGACCCAGGGACCCTCGGTAAAAGACCTTCGCCTCCAGCGAGCTCGAGTTGTCGACAATGACAGCATCCCCTTCCGGCCCAGCCGCGGAAATCGTTGTCCTTCTCCACGGCATCGCCAATGTCACCCTGTCCATGAAATACCTGGAGAAGAGGCTCCATGGGGAGGGATTCTCTGTCATTAATCTGGGGTATCCGAGCACCAATCTTTCCATCAACGGGGCGGCCCATCTGGTAAGAAATCAATTGACCGACCTGGAACCGGGAGCCAGGATCCATTTCGTGGCCCACAGCCTGGGAAATATCGTCCTTCGCCAGATGTTCTCAGAGCCCTTGCCAAACCTCGGCCGCATGGTCATGATCGCACCGCCCAACCGGGGATCCCTGACAGCACAGCAGTTGAAGGATCTGAAGATTTTCAGGTGGATCTACGGTCCCGCCGGCCAACAGCTTGCCGCGGACAACAATCCCTTCTTCGAGGG
>JBFFDD010000101.1:0-9101 GCA_041559575.1 bacterium | reverse complement strand
TCCAAGGAGCTGTCCAAGAGGGACACCGGAAGGACTCTCTATATCCTCGATGAACCCACCACCGGCCTGCACTTCGACGACGTCCGGAAACTCCTTTCGGTCCTGAACAACCTGGTCGATCGGGGGAATACGGTGATCGTCATCGAACACAACATGGAGGTCATTAAATGTGCCGATCACATCGTCGATCTCGGACCGGAGGGCGGGGACGAGGGGGGCTACCTCTTTGCCAACGGAACCCCTGAGGAGATCGCTTTGGTTGGCGAATCCTACACGGGGCAGTTTCTGAAGAAGGTGCTGAAGCCGAGCCTTGGAAAATTGAAATTAGAAATTAGAAATTAGAAATTTGAGATTCAGAAGAAGGAATCAGACAAAGAAGAAAGAAAACCCGTAAACAGGCATGATTTTAATCCACAGGGTATGACCGGTGGGGGAATTGGTCCTTACACTTTTGGGAACAGATATCCGGCATCTAAGGATTTTCGTTAAGAACGACCCGGCTTCGTCTTCGTCTTACTCCTTCATCCTTGCTTTGTTGATCTCTTGACAGCCCTCCTTCCTTCCCTATACTCTCCCCTTGGAAGTGCGCAGGGCACTGGTGGCCCTCCTGGACTTCAAATCCAGTGATACCGGCTAAAACCCGGTATGGTGGGTTCGATTCCCATGCACTTCCGCCAAACAGTTACGAACGACCCTTTTGCTGCCTCGTTCCCTAAGCCCCGATCGTTAAGGGCCCAGCAGGTTGAATCCCCCGGCCCGAGCGGAAGAAGATCTTCTTATCAAAATCCAGAGGGAAGCAAAGGGCGATGGTGAGATTTCGCCGGTTGTTCGAATTGAAACGCCGCGTTTTGCACCAAAGACAGTCCTTTCGGCACGATGATTTAAATGGGGGGGGAAAATGAAAAAATTTATTGTCGCGTTGTTTCTTGGCCTCATCATACTCCACCCCACCGCGGCGACGTGCGAGCAATTCAGCCTCTTCGGTGTCAAGATGGCGATGACCAGGGAAGAGGTGGACGCGATCTGGTCAAAATTGCCCTCGGGTGAATACAATATTGAGGGTTCCGTTCTCTTTAACATCAAGGTCGAGTTCGATTTCAGGGACAGACTTAACAAACTCTCTTTCTCCGTCCCGATCACAGGCGAGCACCCATCGAATCTTGTCGCCACCGCCTATCAACGCCTCATGGGAGAACTCTGGGGGGACGACCCGACCATCTCCCTCAGCGTTCGATCGGGAAAAGGGGTTTTGGAAACAACCGTCTCAAGCAAGACACTCCAGGATGAGTACATAGAGCACATCATGTTGCAGCTCAAATTCCTCTTCAAGCCCTGAGAAATTCTTTCGAGATCTCTGATTTGACCAAGGAAAAAGACCCGACAGCCCTCCTCGCAAAGCTGGTTAAAAAGCTGAGGAACCGTTACCTAGCAAGAAAACTCATCGAGTTTGCGGCCCTGGCCATTACCATGGAACTTTTTTTAGGGCTGGTTTCCTACGTGATTTTCCTCCAATTTAAGACCAACCTCAACTTCCCTTTCTTTCTTGAAATTTTCCTGACGATTCTCATTTTCAGGCAATTGTTCCGATCGCGTCAATACCGCTTCTGTCTCTTTCTGGACAGGGAGTTTTCTCTGAAGGACCGTCTTTACAGCTATCTTTGGTACGCCCATGCCGGGAATGTGGAGGGCAAGGTTCGCCGGGCCCAGGCGGAGGAATGTCTCAGATCTGTGGACTTTAAGGCCATTGACCGGATGGTTCGCCCTCGAATCCCTCCTTTGCTGATCGCGGTCCTCCCTCTGTTTTTGGCGGTCAACTATTATTACCTCAATGTCGATTACCGTCCCCCATTCCCCATAACCCGGACGATCCTGAGGATCACCGCTCCTCAGACCGATCTCCCGTCATCCTCACGGTTTTCCGGCGGTAAGGAAAACGGGGATCCTGTATCTCGGGACAGTGACGCCTCTCCGACTGACACCGGAGATCGTGATGCGGGTTTGACGGAGGAGGATCCTTCTCCGGAATCTCCGGCCTCGGAAATGGCCTCCAGCGCAGGGAACACAGGGGATGAGAGGATCCGGGACGGAAGCGCAGGGGGCGGCACAGAACTGGAAGCCGGTTCAGGTCCCTCCGCACGCCCGGAGGCGGCTGACGCACAGAACCCTGGACCCATCCAGTCCAAGCCCGTCTCGGAGGAGATTTCAGAGGCGGTACCGCCTTCCCTCTCCACCGAGTCGTCCTTTGAGGAGTCACTGTTCGGTAAGCCGGAACATTTTCTAAGCCTATTCCCGTGGCCCGAGGGAGATCCCAGCGAGGACCTCGGTGCCCTGTTCACAGAACACCCGAACTGGGATCTTGATGACTATCCAGTCAGATACAGAGAGCACATCGAGACCTACTACAAGGAGTTAATCACATGGCAGAGGAAAAACCTGGAGATATTGGAGAACGGATCGGACAGATAAGGGAAGACCTCCAGCAAATAAGAGAACAGTTCGCCACACGAATAGTGGGCAACGACCAGACCCTGTTATTCATTCTCAAAGCGCTGCTGTGCGGGGGCCATATTTTACTGGAGGGGGTCCCCGGCATAGGAAAGACGCTCATGGTAAAAACCATCGCCGCGATCCTTGATCTGAAATATCGAAGGATCCAGTTCACGCCCGATCTGATGCCGGCAGACATTGTGGGAACGAATATCCTATTAGAGGACGATCGGGGCAATCGCCATTTCCGTTTCGAGGAGGGACCGATCTTTACAAATATTCTCCTCGCAGATGAGATCAACCGTGCCAGCCCCAAGACCCAGTCAGCGCTTCTCCAGGCAATGGAAGAATCGGAAGTGACAGTCTTTGGCAAGACCCACAAACTCAATGAGATCTTTTATACCCTGGCGACTCAGAATCCCATCGAGATGGCGGGTACCTATCCTCTTCCGGAAGCACAGCTTGATCGGTTTTTCTATAAATTGAAGCTGCCCTTTCCTGATGAACATTCCCTCGAGGGGATCGCCAGGATTAATTTAGAGCCGGACTCCAGGGGGGCGGACCCCAAGAAGATCCTCTCGAAACAGCGGGTGATCGAGATGCGGAAACTTCTCGGTGAGATCCCCGTCACAGACAGGATCTACCGTTTCGCGAGCCGGCTCGTCGCTATGACCCACCCCGACAACAAGGGCACGACTGAGGAGGTCAAAAGATTCATCCGGTACGGCGCTTCCCCAAGGGGCCTGAACTCTCTTATAGCATCAGCAAAGGCGTCCGCCGTGATGGACGGTCGCGTCAACCTGTCCATTGAGGACATTAAAGAGAATCTTCTTCCCAGCCTTCGCCATCGACTCGTGCGTCGTTTCGAGGGAGATATCGAGGGAGTCACCTCGGACTCCATTCTCAACAATCTGTTTGAGTTCACCAAAAAGAAGTTTTGAAGAAATCCTCTCTGTCACAAACGATCCTCTCGGACGAATACCTCGGGAGGCTTCATACTCTCCTCGACCGGCTGGCTCGATCGGTCCATAAGCTCGAGATCATCCGGACCAGCCCCGTGGGGCAGATCGCCATTCCCGAGCCCGAATCTCAGAGGCCCTATACTCCTGGTGACGACCCCCGTTACATAGACTGGAATCTTTATGCCCGCTTTAACCGCTACTATGTCAAATCAATGATGAGAGAGGAACAGGGATTGGTTCATATCCTGGTTGATCGCAGCGCCTCCATGACAAATCCCTACGGCCAAAAACTGCTCCGCGCCCAGGAAACAGCCGCAGCCCTCGCCTTCCTTGCCGTCGCGGCGGGAAATAAAGTCAGGTTATACACCTGGGCCGAGGACCTGTCCGTATTGGGGGGGCCTTTCTGGAGCCGGGGTCAGTTGCCGGAAATGCTGAAGAAACTCGCCGAACTCCCCTCAGGGGGAATGACGGATCTGGACCGATCCCTCAAGGAGGTGATCGCCGGTCAGGATGCCAAGGAATCATGGAGCATTATCATCTCCGATTTTCTGACCGACCCCTCTTTCATCGGACCTCTACGCCTTCTGGCATCCCTTGGTTTGAGGACCAGTGGGATCCAGATCCTTCATCCTCAGGAGACCCGTAAACGGGGCAAGGGAAACATCATCTTCATTGACCCTGAGACCGGCAGCAGGGCCAGAAGGGTATTCGGTTACCGGGCACTCAGGGATCTTCGACGTGCCACGAAAGATTTTCTCGAGGAGACAAGAGGTTCATTCCGGCTCCCGAACACCCAACTGCTTCAGGTCTCCACTGAGGAGACATTCGAGGACATCGTTGTGAAATGCCTGGCGTTTCGGAAGGAGAAGGGATAGTCGTGGCTGGGCTCGACTCTTACCAGGGCTTTCTCCTGCTCCTTCTCATTCCACTGGTGTTTATTCTCCAGAGGCGGCGATCGAGACTCCAGGCCGTCATCCTCACCACATTTCCCCTTCTGGAGAAAGTTGAATCGGATATCGCGAAGCCGCCTCCGGTGATTTTCCGACTGAGAAAGAAATACCGTCAGGCCCTGGTGGCTCTGGTGGTTTTTATCACAGCCCTGGCCTACAATGGCGCTCATTTGAGGATCCCTCGATCAACCCCCGGTGAATATCTTCTGGTGATCGACAACCTTCATACTCTTACTCCCCGTGCCCATGGCTCAAGCCTGCACGAATTGATCGAGCAGGTGTCGCGGAAGGCTGCCGGACTGATGGGGGCCGGGGACCGGATCGCTGTGATGGTGACGGGCCCGAAGCCGAGGATCGTAACGGTCCTTTCCCACGGCTCCACGCCCATCTTACCACCCATTGCAGCCGCTGATCGTTTTACGGCTGTACCCGATGTTATTGATTTCATCGGACATACCTTCCCGAATGGTTATCTGGAAGGGATCGTGGTGATCTCTCCCAGAGCGGATCAGTGGCGGGAAGCCTCCTCCACCCTTCCCGAGGGGCAGCGAATCAGTATTCCACCGGACCGGGAGGTTCGATTCGGAAATGCGGGCATAGTTGCCTTGGATGCCCGTCCATCCCCTCGAAAGATCGACACCTTCGATCTCTACTTTCGAGCGACCAGCCACGGTTTGGACACGCCACCGACTGAAGCCATCCTGAAGAAGGACTCTGAGATCATCGACAGGGTTGAACTCAATTGGAACGGAAGTGAGACCATCGAGTACATTTACACCGACGCGGTACTCCCCCCCGGCCTCGTCACAGTCTCATTGAACGTCGAAGATGCTTTTCCTCTCGATAACCGTGTCAACCTCCGAATCGGAGCCCCCTCCCGAACCCGCTGGCGATGGAGAGGCGAGTCGAATCCGATCCTGGAAAAGGCCTTGCAAACCCTCTCCAATCAAAGCGGATCGGCGACAGGTTTCGACAATGGACCTGCCGTCGACCTGTTTTTGGGCACTCCCCCGAAGGAGGAACTCTCCGGCCCGAGCGTCATCATCATGCCGGAACGGGGTTTCCTGGATTTTCAGTATCGAAGATCGTGGGAGAATCCGGGCGATCCGGCCTTTCATCCGGCACATTCGATTACCCGCAACGTGGCCTTCCAGAACTTCCGACCGGGACAGGTGTTGGAGTTCTCTTTGCCTTCCCATTTCCGGATCCTGGGACGGGCGGGCCGTATCCCCCTGATATTTGCCGGCGAGACCGACGGCCATCGCCTCGTCGTCTGGACCTTTAACCCCCTCAATAACGGGATTTTCCTCGAACCTTCCTTTCTCATCCTCCTTGAGGAATCTCTGCTCTGGGCCGCTGGCGAGGAATCGGTATCCTGGACAAGGCCCGGAGAAATTGGCAACCCGATTGTCACCGGATCGGACGGAAAAACCCCGGGAACGATCCAGCCGAATGTCTTGAGCCAGGCTGTTACAGAAGCAGGATCCGCTGTCCATTTTCCTGATATCTCCCGCCTGCAGCTTCAAGAGGACCGGGACCTTGTAACCCAACGGGTGGAACTGTCGCCGCTTTTGCTGACAATATCCTGTGTTTTTCTCCTCTATCTGGCGGTGGTGAACGCCTATGAGCCAGGGGTCCTGGAATGAGCACGATCCCGGTAATTTTCGCCGTCCTCCTCGCGGGTGTCCTGATCCTTTTCACCGTAAGGAATGACACATACCACTCACCACAGGCAGCGGCAGGCTTCGCCATACTTCGCGTCCTACCCATCGCGGCCGTCCTGGTCCTCCTCGTCGCAGTTCCGACGAGGGTGGAAAGGGAGCCGCCGAAGGCTGTTTTCGTGATAGACGCGGACAGCCCTAATTTTCGCCGATCTTTGGCCAGGCTCAAATCCCTCTATCTTGAATCTCAGTTATATGGATACCAGCCGAGGCTCTTTATCGTCTCCGAAGAAACACCGGTGAAGACAGGTCAGGAAAATAAGTTGAAAGAACTGCCCCACCACGCTTTCCCGTCCTGGCCCACCGCCGTCGCCAGGGCAAAATGGGATGTCCAGTCCAACTCGAAATCCATCCTGACGATCATCGCGCCGGCGTCCGTTCAACAGGGCCTGTCTGATGATTTGGAAAATATGGAGATCAACTGGATCACCGTTGACCCGGGTTACCCTCAACCCCATATTAGGCTGCGAGAAGGGGCGGCGGTTATGGCTGGAATGACGTTCAACCTGGATATCTCCATAAGCCGACCTCCCACAGGATCGACCTGCGAGATCTGGATCGATGACACGTTCAACAGGTCACAATCCTTAACCCAAAGCCCCGGCCAAGACACGAAGAAACTGGGTTTCCCAATATCGATCGGTGAACCGGGTCTGCACAGCCTCATGATACTGCTCCGGGGAGAGGAGGGACAGGTTGTAGACCGTCTCAGGACCAGCATCGAGGTCCGTCGCCGACCAGAAATCCGCTACGTAGCGCCAACGGGAATGGAATCTCCATTCTTTGATTTTCTCAAAAGCGAGGGCTTCGCGGTCCGAAGGTGGAGCGTCGCCGATCTCCTGTCGAAAGAAAATTCCCCTGTGGAAAAATCCGGGTCAGGGGATCTGATTATCCTCGATTCCCCTCCCCAGGGGTACCTGACGGGAGGCGTGTCAAGATCCGCCGCGAATGCGGCCCGCAGGGGCTCGTCCTTCCTGGTAATCCCCGGCACCGAATTCCGCAAGGATGATTTTGGCAGGGTCTTCGAGACCCTTCTTCCCGTCAGGCCTGGTCTGGAAGGGGATGACCGGGAGGACCGATCCCTGGCTCTTGTGGCCGTGGTGGATACATCCATGAGCATGCATTTCGGCAAAAAAATGGACATGGCGAAAATCGCCCTGGTCAACCTGGCGACGGCCCTGCGGGACGATGACCTGCTGGGTGTCATGGGCACCGACTTCAACCCCTATTGGATCTTCAGACTCGGTGAATTTCAGGACGCGGAGGCGATAAAGGGGTTGATCGGAAGGATTAGGGCATTCGGTCCGGGTATCAATCTCTACTCTTCCCTCCTGGAAGCCTACGAGGGCCTGGCCGGGGTGGAAGCTGACATTAAACACGTCATCGTCCTCGGAGATACCGCCGATATCGACGAATACGAAATTGCGGGAACCGGTAACGTCTGGACTCTTCTTGACACCTTCCGCAGAGATGGAATCACTGTGAGCGTCGTGGGCTTTGGCGACGGAAGGGACGAGCACGTCCCTTTTTTAAATCGGTTCGTCCAGACGTCGGGCGGATATTTTTACCTGAGTTCCCGGGTGGAGGACATTCCAGGCTTTTTCCTCGAAGATCTCGATCAGGTTTCTGACAGCATGGTGATCAATGTGCCATTGGAGGTTCAATTCAACCGGGACAGATATCCCGCTGTTGAAGATATGCCCGGCCTGATGGGCCAGGCCCTGTTTACCAGCAAACCGGGCAGCGACCTCCAAATATGGTCTGAAAGAGGTTATCCACTGCTCGTCGCCTGGAGGATGGGGAAGGGCCGTTCAGCGGTTTTTGCCGCCGACAGCGGATCGATAATGGCGCCATCCTGGTTCGACAGAGATAAATCGAACCTGTGGAATTATCTGCTGGCCGCCCTCCTGCCGGCGGAACATGGTGGAGAAATATTCTATCAGCGGGCCGCCGGGGGGCTGGAGATCATCAAAACGGACCCTCGGGAGACCGACACCTCGATACCAGGCAGAATCTTCGACCGGCAGGGGTACTCCCAGAACTTCTTACTGGAGAAGAAGGGACCCCATATATACTCGGTCACCGCTGAGGATATTCCTTCCGGGTCCTACCGGATAGAGATAGCCGACGGCCCCGAAGCCGGCGGCGGGTTGACGGCGAGCTCAACATTAACCGTTGAACCGCCCTCGGTTATCCCCCCACCGACAGACCCTGTCGAATTTTCCGATGTCGCTCCTGGACCTCCCCTTCTCTCTGACACCATTGATACATTTGCGGCCAGGCTCCTGCTCCTCGCTGTAATCGGACTGCTGGTCATTGATGAAGTTTTCCGGTTCCCGTAACATTTCCGTAAAATTTCCGAACCCGGGGAGGATCCTGGAGACGCTTTTACCATTTACTTGATCCCCTGGTCCTGGACAAAGACCTCGAGTCAATTCAGCGGTAAACTACCCTTGACGTTGGTTTGTCTTTAATGTTAAAGGTTCTCCTTTCCCGCTAAACCATTCGTCCGTCAAGCCGGGCGGATAAGATAGTCAGGAGGACATACCATGAGCAACACCATCCTGGGCAAGAAGCTGGGCATGACCCAGATCTTCGACCACCTCGGCAACGCCGTTCCCGTCACCCTCATACAGGCCGGACCCTGCATAGTCACCCAGATCAAGACCGATGAGAAGGAGGGCTACAGCGCCATCCAGCTCGGCTTCGAGGACAAGAAGGAGAAACGGACCACCAAGCCGGCCCTCGGGCACCTGGCCAAATCGGGCACATCCCCCAAGCGCTATTTACGGGAGGCCCCCGTATCCGAACCGGGAAACTATGAACTCGGCCAGGTCATCACCGCCGGGATCTTCCAGGTCGGGGACACCGTGGATATCTCCGGAACGTCTAAGGGTAAGGGGTTTGCGGGTGTCATGAAACGCCACGGGTTCAAGGGATTCAAGGCAACCCACGGAACCCATGAGAGCAAGAGAGGCCCC
>JBFFDD010000100.1:0-9265 GCA_041559575.1 bacterium | reverse complement strand
TGGGCGCCCTGGCCGAAAAGCTGGGCCCGGAGGTGGCGAGGTTCAAGCTTCCCGAGGATCAGTGATTCGTGATTCGTCATTCGCGATTCGAGCAGCTTTGAACCAGATTCGAATATATTGATTTTACTAATCACAAATAACTGATTACGAATAACGGGTGTGTCCAACCTCAAACCTCCAACCTCGAATCTCAAACTATTTCTAATCCACAATTTCCATTCTCCATTCTCTATTCTCTAATCTCTAATCTCTAATCTCTAATCTCTAATCTCTAATCTCTAATCTCTATTCTCTAATACCCCCTCAGCAGCCATAGATAATCCGTTCTCTCCGGCCGGATGTCGGCCCGGGTCTGAAAGCCGGGGATTTCCTGAAGGATGACCCTGAGGTCAGTGGAATGGGATTTGCGGCGCACCTGCTCTGGGATGCCGTATTTCCAGGCGTGGGTGTTTCCGGCCATGACGACCACGAGGGGGTCCGTGGCTGATACCGTATAGTCAAGGATCCGTTGAGCCATGGTTGTGTCCCACACCATCTGCGCCTCGCAGAAACGGTCGAACCCCTTGCCCTCGTCCCCGGCGTCCTCATGAAAATCCACCACCATCCTCATCAGCTTTCGATATTCCTCATCGATATTACAGCTGACACCCGGGAGTCGAGCCATCTGTTCCCGGGTAAGGGAGAAGAACCCTTCCCGGGCGACCTGCTCGGTTATCTCACCGGGGATGTTGAGGCCGATCATGGGGATGCGGTGCTGCCGGGCAAAGAGAAAGATGTCGCGGTAGAGGTGCCAGGTGGTCGGCCACTGTTCCTCGAAAAAGGCAGTGAATTCGATCTCCTCAATCCCGCCCCTGATCCATCGGTCCAGGACATCCTGTTGGCGGGCCTCGATCATCTCCACCGCAATGGCCAGTCCGTCACTCCTTTCGTGGAGCATTTTGACCACGGCCAGCTGATTGTCGTGGTGGATCTTCTCGGAGTGCAGCTCTCCCATGAAGACGAGGGAGGCCGATTCGAGATCGGTGGCGATCTCCTCGAGCCTCAGGACCCTCCGGTCTCTGGATCTCAGCAGCCTGTCGACGTCGTCGCCGACAGCCCCGTCCGGCCCCAGGAAGATGGCAATAAGGGAAAAAAGAAAAAGAAGAGGTCTGGCAACCGGCTGAAGTGCTCCGCGCAGGACTCTGGGGCAGGTTGCGGACGGGACCGGAGCGGTGTTCTGTCCATCGGGGATCGAGGGGCGCAGATCCCGCGACGATATATTCCGGGTCGGTACTGTGGGGCTGTGAAACTCCATCAGGGGTCCAATATCAGCCATCCGAGTTGATCGAGGTTTGCCTTCCGGGATGCTCGGATCCGATACTGTCAGATTCCGACAGGAAAATCCACCTCACCTGTCCTTCTCCGGGGGAGAACAGTGCGTCCATTTTACCTGGCGAAAGCTGTTATACGCTCGTTCGGCACACGGACTCCCGCCGCGGCGGAAATAGATGAATCCTCCAATTGTGGCGGACGGGCAAGGGGCTGGGACGGCAGGAAGTGCAGCCGGTTTTTACTGAAACCATAAAGCTTACAGCGCTTCTGTCCACATACTCCGCGGTCAATGTTCCTTCTTTGTGTGCTTGGCGGTTTTGGGAAGTTCTTGACCCTTAGCCCGCCGAGGGATCAATCCCTGCGAAAGAGATGGTGCGTTTGAAAGAAGCCGGTTTTCTGCCTGAGGTTTTATTGATGGTGCCGGGCGCAATCGAAGCCCTGTCCCAGGTCACAGCGTACGCAGTCACCGACCTGGTACTGCGGGGCCTGGGTTACGGACTGGCACTTTCCGCACAGGTACTCCTCTCCCGGTTTCATCGGGCCGTCGCAGGGTGTTACCGTCATGGGACAGAGGGTCACACAGGCCCGGCACATGACGCATTCTTCGGGGCGTTCCCCAAAGACGTAGTTAACGTGGCGCTCCTTGCCCCGGCCCACAAAGCCTATGGCGTGGGCCTGGTAGGATTCCTTGCACGCCCTGACGCAGCGTCCACAAAGGATACAGTCGTCCTGGCGGAATGGATAGCGGGCCTCGGTGACTCCGCAGCGCACGGCCATGTCCTGGATGGCCCGCGAGTTGGGCGCCTGGGTCACCAGCAGCTCGGCGATGTTGCGCCTCAGTTTGCGGATCCTGTCCGAATTGGCCAGGATCACCATGCCCTCCTGGGCAAGCAGTGTGCAGGAGGTGGTGACTTTCGTCCTCCCGTTCTGAACGTGCTCAACGATACACAGGCGGCAGGCCCCGATCTCTGAGAGGTTGGGCAGGTGGCAGAGGTGGGGAATACAGATAGCGTATCTGAGAGCGGTGTCGAGGACACTGGTCCCTTTCCGCGCTTTGACCTTTGCTCCATCGATGGTTACGGTCACATACTGATGCATTTCGTTCCCTCCCTCACTGAACAATGATCGCGTTTTCGTTGCAGGTGGTCGGACAGATGCCGCACTTCGTGCACAGATGGGGGTCGATGGCATGCAGCGTGTTCTTCTCTCCCTGGATGGCCCCGTAAGGGCATGACTTCAGACAGGCTCCGCATCCATTGCACGCTGCGGAGTCGATGGAATATTCGATAAGGGCGGTGCACACACCCGCCGGGCAGCGATGCTCACTGACGTGCGCCTCGTACTCCTCCGGGAAGTAACGGAGGGTGGAAAGGGCCGGGTTCGGGGCCGTCTTGCCGAGCCCGCACAGGGCGGTTTGAGCCACTGTTTCCCCCAGTTCCTTCAGCAGTTCGATCTGTTCCGGACGCCCCCGCCCTTCAACGATGTCTGTGACGATCTCCAGGAGCCGATCAACACCGATCCGGCACGGGACGCATTTTCCACACGACTCGTCCTGGAGGAACTTCAGAAAGTATCGGGCCACATCCACCATGCAGGTCTTTTCGTCCATGACCACCAGGCCGCCAGAACCGATCATGGATCCCTTCTCCCAGAGGACGTCGAAATCCACCGGGAGGTCAAACAGGGCGGCCGGGAGGCATCCCCCCGACGGACCCCCCGTCTGGACGGCCTTGATCGTCCTGCCATCGCGCCCTCCACCTCCGATCTCGTCGACCACCGTCCGGATGGAGGTGCCGAAGGCCACCTCGACCAGGCCGGTGTTCTTCACCTGTCCCGTGAGGGCCAGGATCTTGGTCCCCTTGCTGTTGTCCGTTCCCATTCCGGCGAACCACTCGGCTCCCCGGTTGATGATGGATGGGACGTTGGCCCACGTCTCAACGTTATTGAGGGTGGTCGGCTTGTTCCACAGCCCCTCCTCCACGGTGTGGATGTCCTTGGGCCTCGGTTCTCCGACCTTCCCCTCGAGGGAGGCCATGAGGGCTGTTGACTCTCCGCAGACGAAAGCCCCGCCGCCGCGGGCGACCTCGATGTCGAACGTCATTCCCGAACCCAGAATGTCCTTTCCCAGAAAACCATACTCCCTCGCCTGACGGATCGCCTCATTGGCATGATCCACCGCGATGGGATATTCGTTGCGAACGTAAATGTACCCCTTCTCGCAGCCAATGGCATAGGCGCCGATGATCATCCCTTCCAGGACGGCGTGCGGGTTCCCCTCGAGGACGCCCCGGTCCATGAACGCGCCGGGATCCCCCTCGTCAGCGTTGCAGATGACATATTTCTCCTCTCCGCGGGCAGCCCGGCAGGCGGCCCATTTTCGGGCAGTCGGGAAGCCTCCACCTCCCCGTCCCCTCAGGCCGGAGGCCTCGATCTCTTCGATAACCGCCTCCGGTGTCATGCCGGACAGGACCTTCGCCAGTCCGCCGTAGCCGCCGATGGCGATGTAGTCCTCGATGGACAGCGGATCCACCCAACGATTCTGGGACAGGAGGGTGGGGGATTGGGCCTGATAGAAGGGGACATCGGCCTCCGTGACGACCTTTTTATTGGTGGCCGGATCGGTGTAGAGAAGCCTGTCGATGGTCTCACCATCGCGGACCGTCCGGTTGAGGATCTCACTGACATCCTCAGGCCCTACGTGATGGTAGAAGATGTTGCTCGGATCGATGACCATGATGGGCCCCTGCTCGCAGAAACCATGGCATCCGGTCACTCGCAGGCGGACCTTTCCATTCAGGCCGTTGCTGCCGAGCTCCTTTTTAACCTCGGTGACGACATCCTGGCAGTTCGTGGCCTGGCATCCCGGGCCGCCGCAGATGGTCATCAGGAGGGCCCCATCGTCGCGCTCGGCCCTTAACCGCTCATGCAGAACCTCCAGGTTTTGGGTGCTGGTGATCTTAGGCATGTCCGACTCCCTCCTTCGATTCAGCCCGCTGGACTCTCCTGAGGAGTGCCCGAAGCTTGGCGGGGGTCATGTTGGGATGGTAGACGCCGTCGAGGATAACCAGGGGGGCCAGAGCACAGGCCCCGAGACAGTTCACTGCCTCAATGGTGAACAGGCGGTCCTCGGTGGTCCCCTCGTCCTCGAGGCCAAGCAGGCTGAGGGCCTGTTCGACCAGGGGGTTGGCACCCCTCACGTGGCACGCCGTCCCCAGACAGAGGGTGACCACATGCTTGCCCACCGGTTCGAGGGAAAAGGCCTTGTAGAAGTTGGCAACCCGGAAAACCTCCATCAGGGGCACACCCAGTTCCAGGGAGACGGTGCTGACCGCTTCCCTGGAGACGTACCCGTGCGCCTTCTGAATGTCCTGGAGGACCTCGATGAGCATGTGGGGTTGGCTTCTTCGACCTTCAAGGATGGTGGTGAGTGAATCGGACATAGATACCTCCTGCCAGGGAAAAAAGTACAGTTGATGGCGGAGATGTTAATGTGGTAGATTTAACCGGTAAATACGGTTTATTTTCCTACGAAATGCCTATTTATTGTAGGCATTATAAGTGCCGCCTTAATCCCTATTTATTGCCCAATGGATTTAGGGAGGAGGGATGAGATGACGCGCAAACCGCCCCACATGAGTTCCATCCGCTCCGTTGTCCAGACTCAGGTTGATACACCTTCCGCACCCTTCCGGTGGAGGCTGACACCCAGTGAGGAGAGGGATCCGGCTCGCGTCGTGTGGGCCCTCCAGGAGAGGATCAAAGAGCTGAACTGTCTTTATGCCATTACCCAGTTGGCCGAGGCGGGAGACGGGCCCATTGAGGAGGTCCTGGAGGTGGTTGTCACTATCATACCCCCGTCCTGGCAGTACCCGGAGATCACATGCGCACGAATCACCTTTGAGGATAAAACCTACAGGAGCCCAGGTTTCAGGCTGACCGAGTGGCGGCAATCGGCGCCCATCCATATGTACGGGAAGATGGCGGGGGAGGTGACGGTCTGCTATCTCGAGGAGAGGCCGGCCTCCTTCGAGGGCCCCTTCCTCCATGAGGAACGGGTGCTCCTCGATGCTATCGCCGAGCGGATCGGCGCGATCGCCATGCGCCTGGCCGCGGAACATGAACTCCACGAGACGAACAGGCAACTGGTTGTCGAGCGCAAGGCCCTTCAGGAGACGAACACGGCACTGAAAACCATAATGGCCAGGATCGAGGAGGAAAAGCGGGAGATCGGCCGTGACATTCGAGACAATGTGGAGAAAGTGCTCAAGCCCATCCTTCATGAGCTTTACATGGCTGTGCCCAAGCCGCAGAGAAAATATGTGGAACTGCTCCAGGACAATCTTGAGGAGATCACCTCACCCTTTGTCAGCCGACTGTCGGGGAGATTCCATTCCCTCACTCCCGCCGAGATCCAGATCTGCGCCATGGTCCGCAACGGTCTCCGCACCAAGGAGATCGCGGAACTTAGGGGCGTGTCCATCTCCACCGTCAACAGGCACCGGGAACGGATCCGGAGCAAGCTGGGCATCACCAACAGCGATGTGAACCTGGCAACCTTCCTGGGAAGTCAAATGTAGAAGGCTACCAGACTCCGAGGGTTCCTCGCGCCGGGCCCTTGGAGACATTGCCGTTATCCGGACCTCCAGGGCCGGATGTTGACAAAGGTCCAGCGTTGTGTTTTCAGAAAACACAAAAGTGTAGAAATTTAACACTAAGCGGGTCTCTTGGATTTCCCCCTCTGTCCGTTGTCTTCCAAGTTTCTGATTTTAAAGAAGATATTTTGTTGAAAATCATTCCTGTTTTGGTGCGATATTTGCACTATCAACAGATGGAGGCACCAGCACGCGAATATTCGGGTTGGTGCACTGCACCCATTTCATCACCTTGAGGGGAGTTTCAGGCCAGTTCTGAGGCTGGTCAACCGTGGGAAGCACGGGGCCCCTTACCAACAATGAAAGGCGGGCATATGAATCTGAGACGGCCAAACGCTAGTTCAGCAACGGGAACCTTTAACCGCTCCAGGAGCGTCGTCCCCATGTCGGGGTTGTGCGTTGAATGTCTGGACGGGTGCCGGGGTGGATGCGAAGTCTGGTTGGCATCCTTCAGGGGACGCGAGGTCCTCTATCCCGGTCCTTTCGGTGAGATCACCGCTGGGGCGGACAAGAACTATCCTTTGGATTACTCCCATCTGAACATCCACGGCTACGCCGTCGGCGCCGAGGGGATGGCCAACGGGCTCAAACCGAATCCCGATGACGCTATTTTCCCTAACGTCGATGTCGAGACGGAATACGGTTGGAACAAAAAGGTCAGGATGAAACTCCCCGTGTTCACCGGAGCCTTGGGATCCACTGATATTGCCCGGGTCAACTGGGAGCACTTCTCCATCGGCACCGCCATCTCGGGCGTGACCCTGGTCTGCGGCGAGAACGTGTGCGGTATCGATCCCGAACTGAAACTCGGCAAGAACGGTCTTGTCGCCAATTCCCCGGAGATGGATCGGAGGATAGAGACCTACAAGCGGTTCCATGAGGGCTACGGGGAGATCCTCGTCCAGATGAACGTGGAGGACACACGCCTCGGCGTGGCTGAGTACGTTATCGACAAGCACGGTCTTGATACCATCGAGCTGAAATGGGGCCAGGGTGCCAAGTGCATCGGTGGAGAGATCAAGGTCAGGGATATCGAGCGGGCCCTCGAGCTGAAGAGGCGCGGTTACGTCGTCACCCCCGACCCGGCGGCCAGAGAGGTAGAGCTCGGATACGAGGATGGCGCCATCAAGGAGTTCGAGAGGCATTCACGGCTCGGTTTCGTGACCCGGGAGGACTTCATGGCCGAGGTGGAGAGGCTGCGCAAGCTCGGCTTTGAGAGGATCACCCTCAAGACGGGGGCCTACTCCATGGTGGAGCTGGCGATGGCCATGCGATATTGTGCTGAGGCGGAGATCGATCTGCTCACCATCGACGGTGCTCCGGGTGGTACCGGGATGAGCCCGTGGACCATGATGAACGAGTGGGGGATCCCCACCCTTTACCTCCAGTCCCTCGCTGTGGAGTTCGCCGAGAAGCTCACTGCCCAGGGCCTCAGGGTTCCCGACCTCGCCATGGCCGGTGGATTCGGCCACGAGGGGGACATCTACAAGGTCCTGGCCATGGGTGCCCCCTATTTCAAGTCAGTGTGCATGGGAAGGGCTCTCATGATCCCCGGTATGCTGGGCAAGAATATCGAACAGTGGATCAAGGAGGGCAATCTTCCCAAGTCCATATCCAAATACGGGACGACAGTAGAGGAGATCTTCGTCAACTACGAGGAGATCAAGGAAAAGTACGGCAAGGACATCAAGCATATCCCCCTCGGTGCGATCGCCATCTTCACCTTCGCCCGGAAGCTCAGGGTCGGTCTCCGGCAGTTGATGGCGGGCAGCCGCCGGTTCAGCCTGCCGGTTCTGTCCCGCAAGGATCTCATGTCCCTGACCGAGGAGTGCTCCAAGGTCACCGGCATTCCGCACGTTATGAATTCCTACCGGGATGAGGCGGAGAAGATCCTGGAGGGTTAGCCAGGTTTAACCACAGAGAGCACAGAGGGAATAATTAATAATCATTTTCCAGTATTTTACTATCTGGCAGGTTCCCTCGAGGAAGGCCGGGGATACCACCCGGCTTTCCTCATTTTACATTTATGGGTCTGTGGTAATTCTTTTTTTCATGGACAACATGCCCAGTCGCCATTAGGCTTGAACAGTACCTCTGATACCTCTTGGAACAATGGGAAGGAAAGATATGGCTGGAATGTTAAGGCGTTTTGCCATCCTCTTCTCGGCCGGAGCCCTGGGCGGACTGGTCAACAGCGTATCCCTCTGGGTCCTCGGCCGATTGGGAATCACCGCGGCCCTGGGGGTCCATCTGGCCCCGAGGCTGGTGCCCATGTGGCTTTATCCCAGGATTGTTTGGGGAGGTCTGTGGGCTACGCTCTTCCTGTTCCCCCTCTTCAAGAGATCCCCGTTCAAGCGGGGAGCCGTCTACAGTCTCGGTCCCACGGCTGTCCAACTCCTGGTCGTTTTTCCGCAGAAGGCCCACAAGGGCATGTTCGGCCTGGATCTGGGGACCATGACGCCCCTGTTCGTGGTGCTGTTAAACCTGGTGTGGGGGGTTACGGCGGCTTACTTCCTGAAATATACAGGGGAGGAGTGATTAAGGCAGGATTCAGTATTCGGTATTCAGTATTCAGAGTGAGTCCCTTGGTACCTGTCTAAGTTATAAAAAAAAGCCCATGGTGGTAATTCCCGAATCCTGACTACTGAATCCTGAATCCTCGATTCCTCCAATTTTTCCCTTCCCTATTCGTCCTTCCGGTTCTTCACAGCCGTGTCCACCGGCACAACACCCGATCCAAAACCTCCACGATCTCGTAGAGGATGACCCCCAGAAGGCCCATCCCCACGATCCCCGCATACATCTGCGCGTAATTCAGGCGGCTCCAGGCGTCGAGGATGAAAAAACCCAGGCCGCTGTTTGTGGCGAAGGACTCGACGAAAAACAGGACCGCTATGGCCGTGCCGATGCCGATGCGCAGGGACGTGAGGATCTTGGGAAGGACGGCCGGCAAAACAAGATGACGGGCTTTGTGCCATCGGTTGGCCCCCAGGGATCGCATGGACAGGATGTGGGCCCTCGGGATCTCACGGGCGGCATCCCTGGTGGTGACCAGGATCTGGAAGAAGAGGATGAATCCGATGAGAAAGACCTTCGAGGCGTTCCCGATGCCGAGGAGAAGGAGGACCAGGGGAAGAAAGGCGATCTTGGGGATGGGGTAGACGAGGTAAACGACGGGAGAGAGAAGGGCATCCGCCTTTTCCATCCGGCCCATGAGGATCCCCAGCGGTACGGCCGTCACCAGGGCCGCCGCCAGGCTCAGAAGGACCCTCCAGGCGGAGGAGAGGAAATGGCCGCTCAGG
>JBFFDD010000099.1:0-9356 GCA_041559575.1 bacterium | reverse complement strand
CGAGGGGACACGACTGGGCGATAGGGCGAGGGGGCGAGGGGACACGACTGGGCGATAGGGCGACTCAGTAGAGAGGGGGAAGGGGAAGTGGAAAATAGAGAATGGAGAATAGAGAATAGAGATCGTGATCCTTTTTTGGATTTTAGACTTTGGATTCTCTGAATACTGTCTACTGAATCCTAAATACTGAATACTTGACAGGATCCTAACCTCAAACCTCAAACGTAAAACTTCAAACTATTCTATCGGTACATACTCGTAGGCCCCGCGGTCATAGGAGAGCAGTTGAGGGCGGGGGTTGTCCTCGATGTCGAAGTTCGCCGAGTAGCCCTCCACACCGCTGTCGATGCCGGGGGATCCGGCCGTCAGCCGGTAATCACCCTCAATCCATTCCCCGCTCTCCCAGCGGCCCTCCTGGACGAATCTGGGGTCGAGGTCCAGGTTGGCGTCCCCCGGATGTCCTCCACGGATGATGGAGTAGGTGATCTTCACCTCGGACCCGGTGCTGAACAACTCCGTGTCGTTGGTCGCATCGTTGTTCCACAGGATGCTGTTGACCAGGGTCGGGGCGCTGTTCAGGCTCCCGAGGGCGCCTCCGTTCTGCTCGCTTCTGTTGCCGGTCAGGGAGCAGTTGGAAAGGAAAGGAGAGGAACTGTAGCTGAACATGGCCCCGCCGCTGAAGGTCGTCCGGTTACCCGAGAAAACGCAGTTGATGAACCGGGTCGAGCTGAAGTAGTCGGAGACCCCCCCGCCGTTCTGAAGGGAGACGTTCCCTCGGAACCTGCCGTTGATGACGTAGGCAGAGCTGTGGTAGTTATCCATCGCCCCGCCGTAGGTGGCCTCGTTGTCCTCGAAAACACAGTCCTCGAAGACGGGGCTCCCTCCCTCGTTGTACACGGCGCCGCCCAAATATGCGGCCGAGTTGTTCCTGAAAAGACACCGGCGGACGGTGGGTGAGACGGCGATGTTGATCATCCCCCCTCCGGCCGCGTCCGTGCCCGTTCCATGGGCGTGGCCGCCGGTGATGGTGAAGCCGTCGATTACGGCCCCCTTGGCGCCAACCACAACGTGGTAAACCTGGCTGCCCCCGTCAAGGATGGTCTCGGCTCCGTAAGGGTCCCTCTGGTCCACGGCCGTTTCCAGGCCGCGAAAGCCGCCGAGGATCCGGACGCCCTCTTTGAGGGAGATGACCATCTCATCCAGCGGGGTTCTCGGCCCGTAGGATCCACCGGCGACCCAGATCTGATCCCCGGACCCGGCCCGGTCCAACGCCTCCTGGGGGTGGGCCAAAGCCTGCTCCCATGAGGAACCGTCTCCGGTCCCTGAGGCATCGGAGCGGACGTAAAGGACCGATCCTGCGGCGCCGCCAGTGACCTCGGTGCCCGGGCTGCAGCCGGTGATAAACAGGACGGTCAGAAAGAGGAAGTTGAAAATAATGAAGGCTGGAAGGGAAATTAGAAAAGGGAAAGGATAGGCCGAGACATTGACAGTCCCGGGAACGGACCAGGCGGAACCTGCCCTATCCTGGATAACCGGCATCCGTTCCTTCCCTTTTGGCCCTGATTATCTCCAGGACCGCCTGAATGCGTGCAGCGCAATCCCCGCACTCCTCAGGATTCTGAATCTTTCTTGCCTTGAGGAGGGCCATCATGCACGCTTTGTTGATGAGCAGGTCCTCCAGAAAGGCGATCTGCTCCGGAGAGAATCTGGGGTCTGGGTAACTGATCATCTGCTTCATCTCATCACTCCCCACAGGATATGCCCCACGCTCGGCTGGCCAATGCGGTCGGGCTGGTTTAAATCCCCCCTGTGCTGGTCCCTCGAAGGCTGCCCCCCGGAAGGGACCCGTTACCGGATGATAAGCAAATGATGTGCCGATGAATAAAACCATATATCTGACAAAATTAAATTATATTTACCACATATTTGACATAAATACCATAACAATTTGGGAAAAATATTGCTTATATAGTTTTAGATTTGGGGTGGTGGGAAAATGTTTTCCCTTTGTGGGAAGGAAAGGTCTGAATGGGGACGGGGGTCGGGTGGAGGAGGGGAGGAGGGATGGTGGTTTTGTATCCTGCGGCCAGCTGTTAATATGATAATCATGTTCAACCGATCCACAGCGGCTGTAATGATCTCCTTACTGGTGTTGACGTCGCCGGTATCGCTGGCTGGCGGCGGCGGGAGGACCGTTTTCGAAAATACCCCCGAAGCCGTCCTCGAAAGATACATCAAAGCCCTTGGTGAAGGGAGCCTGGCAGGGGTCCGTTCGGTCTATCATCCCTCTGACGTTGACTTCTACCTGCCCGAGCCGGTGACGATATCCAGGTACGTCATCAAGGGAAAGCGCGTTCTGGCCCGGACCGACCTGGCAGGCCTGGAACTCCGTGTGCCGCCCCGTGAGGGAGACATCCAGCTGGATGTTCTTCAGGTCAGGGAAGCGGACGGTCTGAGGACCTACCACGTGATGTCGTACTGGTTCCGTCTCATCGATGGTGTCTGGAAGATCTACGCCCAATCGGTGTGGGGGAACTAGAGATTGGACATTAGAGATTGGGAATTGGATCTCCGAGGACTGATGGGGAACGGTTTTATCTGTGCCGATCAGAATGGGAAGTAGAGAAAATATTTTCTGAGATCCCGTTTTTGGCGCTTGACAAAGGGGGGGCGGCACAATATTTAAGAAACTTGCCAAATCGGTCTGGCGGTCGATCTTAGGACCGGCAGGCAGAAGAAGGGCAGGTCCAGGCCTCATCAGATGACAATTAAGTGATCGGTATCTACCACGCTTGTTACGGTATGGAAAGGGGTTTGCCATGTACAAGAACATTCTTATACCGACGAAGGGTACGAAAAGCTGCGAGTCATCCATCGCCGAGGGCATCGAACTGGCCAAGGCCCTCAATGCCAAAGTGACAGGAGTGCACGTGGAACCAAAGTTATCCCCCAGGGAGATCCTGGAGGTCTACAAACCGGAGATGTTGTGGGGGCCCAAGGATGCCGAGAGGGCGCAGCAGGCCCTGGCCGAGGTCGAGAAGATGCACAAAGACCTGGCTGACAGGTACCTCTCCGTCATCGAGAAGATGGCCAACGAGGCCGGTGTCCCCTTCGAGGGCGTGTTCATCGACCGTGAAGCCCCCGAGGAAGGGATTATCAAGATCGCCGAGAGGAAAGGCTGTGACCTGATCTTTATCGCCTCCCACAGCACGGTGGGTACCCTGGCCGGTTCTCTGCTCGGAGGCGTCACCACGAAGGTCGTCGCCCATTCGAAGATCCCGGTTCTGATCCACCGCTGCTAACCGGAGATGGGATCTTCCGGAATTCTTCGGGAGGCCGTGACGGAATTGACGTTTTATTGACGCCGTTTGCCACAACAGGCTGAAATACGGCCGATCATCTGAATTCTCAGCACCCGAGGCCACAGTTTCAACCTTGGAGGCTGTGGCTTTTTCACTCCACTCTGGATTCGTCCTTCATTCGGGCGGTTCCGGAACCGACTGATTTCCCCCTTAAGGGGGCTGCCGGCACGGAACATTTTGAAACAGCGTTTTAAGCTAATGGACAAAAGAGGTCAAATAGGTTTATGATCTTCTCCCCGCTAACCCACATGTCTCTGTGGTAAGGGGTGCTGGACAGTCATTGCCTATAGAAAAGGTTTCTGTTTCAAGCATTTTAGTCTTTTGTCCCACCCCCGGAGATGATGTCATGACGGTAAAATGCAAACACGAAGCATTGAAGGGTTGGGTCGAGGAGGTGGCGCGGATGTGCACCCCCGATACGATCCATTGGTGTGACGGTTCCAGGGAGGAGTACGACAGCCTGATGGCGCGGATGGTCCAGAGCGGCAGCGCCATGCCTCTGGCCAAACGGCCGGAAAGCTTCCTCTTCCGATCAGACCCCAGCGACGTGGCCCGCATCGAATCGCGCACCTATCTGAGCACCCTCACCGAGGAGGAAGCCGGACCGACGAACAACTGGATCGATCCCGGCGAGCTCAAGGGGATCATGAGACAGCTCTATGAGGGTTGCATGAGGGGCCGCACCATGTACGTCATCCCCTTTTCCATGGGTCCCATCGGTTCTCCCCTGGCCAAGGTGGGTGTTCAGATCACCGACAGCGCTTATGCGGTGTGCAATATGCATATCATGACCAGAGTGGGTGAAAGGGTGCTGGACGCCCTGGGGACGGATGGCGAATTCATTCCCTGTCTTCACTCCGTGGGTTCTCCCCTGGAGCCCGGTCAGGAGGACGTCACCTGGCCCTCTGCTCCCATGGAGAAGAAATATATCAGTCACTTCCCGGAGGAAAACCTCATCTGGTCCTACGGTTCCGGGTACGGCGGCAATGCCCTGCTGGGCAAGAAGTGTCTCAGCCTGCGGCTGGCGTCGTCCATCGCCAGACGGGAGGGATGGCTCGCCGAACATATGCTCATCCTCCGTCTCATAAGCCCCGGTGGACGAAAATTCCACATCGCCGGCGCTTTCCCGTCCGCCTGCGGCAAGACCAACCTGTCCATGATCCAACCGACCATCCCCGGATGGAAGGCCGAGACCATCGGT
Organism: bacterium; assembly: GCA_041559575.1. Classification (GTDB taxonomy): domain Bacteria; phylum BMS3Abin14; class BMS3Abin14; order BMS3Abin14; family BMS3Abin14. The sequence goes on along the minus strand of JBFFDD010000099.1, from coordinate 4,793 downwards.
GACGATATCTGCTGGATGAAGATCCGCCCCGATGGACGCCTCCACGCCATCAATCCCGAGACCGGTTTTTTCGGTGTCGCTCCCGGCACATCGGAAGGATCCAACCCGGTAGCGGCTGAGATGCTGAGGAAGAACACCATCTTCACCAACTGTGCCCTGACTGACGACGGAGATGTGTGGTGGGAGGAGATGGGGATCCCGTCCCCGGACCATGCCATTGACTGGAAAGGTCGGGACTGGACGCCGGACAGTGACGAGCCAGCCGCGCATCCCAATGCCCGCTTCACTGCACACATCAGCCAGTGCCCGAGCGCCGTCGCCGACTGGGAGGATCCGGAAGGCGTCCCCATCGACATCCTCATTTTCGGGGGTCGGCGCTCCTCGGTGATTCCTCTGGTCTGCGAGTCCTTCGATTGGGACCATGGGGTTTTCATGGGAGCTTCCGCCTCATCTGAAGCCACCGCCGCCATCCTCGACAAGGTCAGCCCGGTTCGCCGGGATCCCTTTGCCATGCAGCCCTTCTGCGGGTACAACATGGGCGACTATTTCCAGCACTGGCTGGATATGGGGGACAGGCTCGGTGACAAGGCCCCAAAGATCTTCTACGTCAACTGGTTCCGGAAGGGGGAGGAAGGCCGATGGCTTTGGCCGGGGTTCGGCGAGAACAGCCGGGTCCTGAAATGGATGTGCCAGAGGGTGGCCGGGGAGGTCGGGGCCAGGTCTACCCCCCTCGGTCTGATGCCGGAAGAGGACGGCCTGGACCTGTCCGGCCTGTCGGTGCCCTCCGCGGACATGGAGGATCTCCTCGCCGTCGACGTCTCGGGCTGGATGGCCGAATTGCCCCATATCCAGTCCTATTTCGATCAGTTCGACGGTCACCTCGCCGATCGCCTCAAGAACCAGCTGAAAGCCCTGAAGGATAGGCTTTCAAAGTCCTGACGCCGGACGATCCGGATCTATTCTGGGTCAGCGGTCCCCCTCGGCCCACGAAAATGCTTTCAGGTACTCCGTTGGTCGCCTTTCACTCGAGGCCCCTCGGGGGCTTTTTCATCCCTTATAGTTCCGCCCGGAGGCAAATCACCTTGCGAACCCCCCTTAGGTTGACTATTCTAGATAATGTTTACGGATGTATGGGGGGCGGGCGATCACAAAGCGTCAACTTTTTTGTTGACAATCCCCTCCTATGGATCTAATAAGTGGTCTGACCACCACACCTTCTGGCTGGATGTTGATATTGGTCAGACCAACGCACCGGAAATAGTGGAGGACCTTAAAATTTACATCGGTTACACCTGATTGAGCTGAAGGTCAGACCACCGTACCACCTTACCATTGTACCAGCGCGCCGCATCTGGCAATGGGCCGGGGGGATTTAAGATTGTGCAGGGTTTGGCGATAGGATATGAAGAAAGCCAAGGGTAAAACGAGAGACCACGTCTCCCTGCGGGTGGCTGAGGCCTTTGTCGAGGATGTGGGCAAGGGATACGCCCGGGTGGATGCCGATTACCTGGAAAGCCTGGGTGCGGTTCCCGGTGATGTCCTCAAGATCTCCGGACGCGGGGCCACCGTGGCCCGTGCGGTGCAGACCACTCCCGAATATTCCGGGCAGAACCTGATTCAGATCGACGGCGTCACCCGGGACAACGCCAAAGTGTCCGTGGATGAATGGTGCACCATTGAAAAGGTCCCCTCCAAGCCTGCCGAGAGCCTTCTGCTCTCGCCCATGGAAAGCTCAAGCATCATCCCCAAGGAATCGGAGATCCCCCACATAAGAGAGATGCTGTCAGGACACCATGTGGTCCTCGGCGACAAGATCCAGATCGTCCTGTTCGGGACCCGGCCTCAGTACTTTTTCGTCGATGGGGCCAGTCCAAGGGGAGCGCTTCGGATCAACCGCAACACGGCCATCTCGTTCAAAGCCGCCGATGTTTCCCATGAAAAGGCCGCCAGGGTATCCTACGAGGACATCGGTGGTCTGGAGTCGGAGTTGACCCACGTCAGGGAGATGATCGAGCTTCCCCTGAAATTCCCCGATCTGTTCACCACGCTGGGAATCGATCCTCCCAAGGGGGTCCTCCTTTCCGGACCGCCGGGCACCGGCAAAACCCTTCTGGCCAGGACCATCTCCAACGAGGTGAGGGCGCACTTCATCCACGTCAACGGTCCCGAGGTCATCCATAAGTTCTATGGTGAGAGTGAGGCGAAGCTCCGCGAGGTCTTCGAGGAGGCCCGGAGGAACGCTCCCAGCATTATCTTCCTGGATGAGATCGATGCTTTGGCTCCCAGGAGGGCAAAGGTCATCGGGGATGTGGAAAAAAGGGTTGTGGCCCAGCTTCTCGCCCTCATGGATGGTCTGGTCTCCAGGGGGGAAGTGGTTATCATCGGAGCGACGAATCTCCCGGATCATGTGGATCCGGCACTCCGACGTCCGGGACGGTTCGACCGTGAGATCAGCATCGGTGTGCCCAACCGGTCCGGTCGCCTCCAGATCCTGAAGATCCACTCGCGGGAAATGCCCCTTGCCGAGGATGTCGACCTGGAGCGCCTGGCCGAAACCACCCACGGCTACGTGGGGGCGGATATAGCGGCCCTCTGCAAGGAAGCGGGGATGGCGGCGTTAAGAAGGATCCTGCCCGAGATCAAATTCGAAGTGGATCACGAGCCGATACTGGCCAAAGGCCTGGACATCAGGGTGACCGCGGAGGATTTTCTCACGGCTTTTAAGGGGGTTGAGCCAACTACCACCAGGGAATTCCTCAGTGAGCGACCCCGGGTCAACTTCGACGATGTGGGTGGGTTAAAGGAGATCAAACGGAACCTCCGGACCATCGTCCAGCTTCCCATGAAGAACCTGCCCATGTTCTCCAATTCCCGTCTGGGTCCGCCGAAGGGCATCCTGTTCTCAGGTCCATCCGGGACGGGCAAGACCCTCATGGCCCGGGCCCTCGCCGGAGAGATGGGCCTGACCCTCATCGCGGTCGATCCCCCGACCCTGTTGTCCAAATGGGTGGGCGAGTCGGAAAAGGGGCTCCGGGAGGTGTTCAAACGGGCCAAGCAGGCATCCCCCTGTATTCTGTTTATCGACGAGATCGAGGCCATCGCCTCGGCCCGGTCGGCGGAATATTCCAGTGATGTCTCCAACCGGATCGTCGGCCAGCTTTTCCGGGAACTGGACGACCTGCAGAGTTCACTGGGAGTCACCGTCATCGCCGCGACAAACCGCATCGACCTGATGGAGCCGGCGATGCTCAGGGCCGGCCGTTTCGACAATGTCATCGAGTTCCCCCTGCCCGATCGGGAGGAAAGGGTGGAGATCCTCAGAACCTATATGAATGCCTTGCCCTTAGATTCCCGGGTCGATGCCGATATCCTGGCCGACCAGAGCCAGGGCTGGACGGGGGCCGACATCGAGGCCCTCTGTAAACGGGCCGTTATGCTGGCAGTAAACGAGTGCCTGAGGAGCGGCAAGGAGGACGATCTGTCCAGCTGCCTTATCACCTCAGAACATTTTGAGGAGGCGGCCGCCCTCCATACAGTAGTGCCCACCAAGAGCGTTGACCTGAAACAGATGCACTGAGGATGGCAAGAGGGATGTTCAAGCCGGTTAAAAAGACAAAGATCTACGAGGAGATCGTCGCCAAGGTCAAGAGCATGATCGAGGACGGCAAGCTCAACACCGGTGACCAGCTTCCCTCCGAGCGCGAACTTTCGGAATTCTTCAAGGTGAGCAGATCCTCGGTTCGAGAGGCGCTTCGCACCCTGGAGAGCCAGGGTTTTCTGGAGAGCCGGCAGGGAGATGGCACCTACATCGCCCGCCAACCCATCGAGGATCTGGTGAATCCCCTGGCCACCGTTATCTTCTCGGAGAAGGACGGTCAGATGGAGCTCTTTGAGATGCGCCGGCTCATTGAACCCCAACTCGCTTACCTGGCCGCTGAGCGGGCCACCCCTGCGGAGGTCGCGGAACTCGAGAGGATCCTCGATCTTCAGGAGAAGGAACTTGCCAGGGGAGAGACAGGAACGGACGTCGATAAGGCCTTTCACAACCTACTGGCCGAGGCGACGAAGAACAACATCCTGCTGAAGGTCATGGAAAGCGTCATGGATGCTCTTACCGAGAGCCGAGGCAAATACCTCCAGGTGAACGGCAGGCCCGAAAGGTCCCTTTACCGTCACCGGGAGATTCTGAACGCACTTAAGGCTGGGGATAAGGAGCTCGCGGCCAAGGTCATGCGCGAGCACCTGGAGGATATTGAGACTGGTCTGTTTGCGGTTGATAGAAAGGAGGATAAAAGAGACCCTGACCAGAAAGGGGGGACATAGCTTCACCATCATATAGAAAGTAACTCAGGTTTCGTAAATGGAACAAAGGAGGTTAATCATTATGGCCGATGTATATCAGATCACTATTTGGGCACGCGGAGTGGTCCAGGACATGGAGGGACGCCATATGTCGCTCATCATGGCCAACTCAGCGGATAAAGACGGTAAGTTCGTCCAGGCCTGGGACGACTATGCTGACCTGCCCGACCGAGTGGGAGTTCCCCTGCGCAAGTACGTCCGTATCAGCGACGAAGAGATCGAGATGCGATACGAGTACGAGAACAAAAACCCCAACATGTCCGTCATCATGGACGACACCATTATCAAGGGTCTGAACATCCTTTGGGGCATGGAGAAGGGCGGCGTTCTGGTCGTTAACACCAAGAGGGATCCGGACGAGATCCTGAAGTTCGTTCCCAACAAGGAACTGCTCAGCGCTGTTGTCTGCGTCGATGCCAACGGTATCCTGG
>JBFFDD010000098.1:0-9437 GCA_041559575.1 bacterium | reverse complement strand
TGATGATCCGATTTGTCATCAAACGCCATCCGAACTGTTTAGTCAGGTAAGGAACAACTGCAGGCAGGTATCGGTTGTCTTGACAAACGCTATGATAATGTTAAATATACCGGACTTGCGATACGCGATATTTTGCAGGTTTTCACTGTAAGAATCGAAGTTTCAAGTTGTCAGCGTTAGTATTTGATTTTACCTCGTGAGCCCGTAGCTCAGTCCGGTAGAGCAGCGGACTTTTAATCCGTCGGTCGAAGGTTCGAATCCTTCCGGGCTCACCAACACTCGCTTCCCCCTGGGAAACGAGTGTTGGTGAGTGCTGAGTACTAAGAACTAAGAACTGAGCACTTAGCACTCAGAACTTAGAACCGCTTCTCCGTCCCCTTCGTCTAGCCTGGCCCAGGACACCGGCCTTTCACGCCGGCGACACGGGTTCAAATCCCGTAGGGGACGCCAAAAATAACACGGCCCAGGGTGATCACCTGGGCCGTGTCTGTATCGGCGTATGGGAATATGGGGGTGACGGGGAAAACAGCTGTCACTCCGATACACCGAAACACCGTTACTCCGACACTGTCCTTCTATCCCTGTAACCTTTCCTGATGGGTCCCGTATGATAGACCGTCCCTGTCGTCTAGCTCGGCCCAGGATACTGGTCCCTCAAACCGGTGACACGGGTTCAAATCCCGTCAGGGACGCCAAAAATTAAACGGCCCGGGAGAAAATCCTGGGCCGTTTTCGTATCGGGGTATGGGAGTGCTGGGGGTGACGGAGTGCCGAGATCTGTAACTCTGATGCCGTTTGATCTTTATGGCGCGAGGAGTGGAAAGTGCAAAGTGAAAGGCAGAAAGAGGGAAGAGCGACTGGGAGACTTTGCGAAATTTCGATTTCAAAGGGGTTTCATTTCGGCCAGTCGCTGGACCGTACAGTCGTTCAGTCGATATTTTTCTTTCTCTGATTCACTTCACTTCCAGCTTGTGGATCTTCGACCCCTCCAGGGTCAGGTTGTACATCAGGCCCGCCTGTCCGAAGACGAAGCCGATGATCGGGTCCTTGATGTTGGTGGTGTCGATGGAGCCGCCCGCCCCGATGTCCACCAGGGCCACCGAGCCGTCGACCCCCACCTCCCAGCCGCTGCTGTTTCGGAACCTTCTGAGGGAATCGGCGGTCATGAACATGATGACCACGGTTTTCTTCTGTCCGCCGAGCTGAAAGCCTATGGAGGCCGCTGAGGTGGAATAGTAGTCCACGGTTTGGCCCCCGACCCGCAGAGCTCCCTTACCGTGCTCGCCCCCGATGCCGATACCCGCCTTGTAGACCTTGGGGAAGATCAGGACGCCGTTGGCCTGCCCGAGGAGCTTCCCCCCCCCCTTGACCTCCTTCCTGAACCGGTCAAGGGATTCATTGACACTGGATTCGATCTTTCCGGCTGATTTGGCGCTGATGGCGAAGGCCGGTGCCGTGATGACCGCCACGAGGAAGATTGAGAGATAGAGGGTCAAACATCTGCGAGAATAAAGTCCCATGGTTTTTCCTCCGATATAGGGGCTGCCAATCCCCTGGAACGTGTTTCACTCCCCCTGGTGAGCAAGGATATTATATTTTGGGGGGCATTTCCAGAGCCACTCCTATTGCGTCACGATTATGTATGTGGTATTCAGCATATCTTGATTTATCAGATTAGGAGGTTCACCTTGATCAAAGCCCTGAGTAGACTGTTTGGTGGAGGAAGCAGCAGGCCGGAAGAGATACCGAGCCGCAACGACCTGTGCTGGTGCGGGAGCGGCGACAAATACAAGCGATGCCACATGGACAGGGACCTGGAAAGGCTGCGCCGCAAGGCTTCGGCCTCCAGAACCCGGTCCTGAAGCTGAGTTGAGCGGAGGGGTCCTTGGCAAAAGTATTTAGAAATTAGAGATTAGAAATTAGAGATTGGAAATTGTAACTGAGCTCGAATTTACGACTTGTCGACTAACCGATTCAACGAAGAATCGGATCATTCCTTAAACTTTATCGGAAGGTCGTATCATCGTTCAGTCGTTCCTCTGACCTTTCCCCTTCTTTCTCTTCTACTCTCCATTCTCCATTTTCTATTCTCTATTATCTATTCTCTACTCTCCCTCTTGCCCCCTATACCCGTAACATCTTACCACCGTCAGCGGGTAACCATTGACCTCCGCATGGGCGTCCGTCACCGGTTCGATCCTTTCGAACCTCTCCAGAAGAAACGCTCTCTGGCCGGTCAGGCTCCTTTGGCTGAGAAATAAGGCATTCTCGCCGGCGTGGTCCTCGGGCGAAAACCACCTGGAGTGATCTCCGTCCTGAGTGTCTCCTTCATCCAGAACCGTCACCTGGGGATTCCCCGGTGTGTAAAAGGCCAGCAGGGACGACAGGGTTTGTGATCGGGTGAAAACGAAGGTCGGGCTCCCGCTGTTCATCTCCGCCAGAATGCCGGCAACCTCCTCCCCGGCCCCTCGGGGCGGGATCGTCAATCTGCGCATCCGGGAAGCGACATCCCCGCCCTGCCTGTGGGGATATTCCCAGTTGTCCGGTATGACGTGGGGAAGGGCCGGAATCAGAAAGACTGTGGCGGTCAGGATCCAGGCGGTTACCCCGGCAGCGATGTATCCGCCGGATATGTTGCCTCTCCTGACGAGAAAAGCGGTGATGGTGAGGACAAGAAAGGGAAGACCCATGGCCGGCCAGTGAATTTTCACCTTGGTGACAGGGCTTATGGCCAGAAAGCCTCCATAGGAGCTCAGAGCCAGGAAAGCGGTGAGCTTCCAGGGGTTCATTCTGCTTTCGCCCCCGGCCAGAAGGCCCTTTGCCAGGGCGGGAAAGGTGAAGATGAGGACCAGAGGGCTGAGGCCGAGGGACTGTCCGAGGATATAGTCCACGGTGTTCTTCAGTTCGGGAACCTTTCCGCCATGAAGGTTGAAAAGGCCGGACTTGAAGGTGGCCCATTGGTTGGCTGAATTCCAGAGAAGGACCGGGGAAAAGATCGCCGCCGATAGAAAAAGAGCGATGTAGGGTCCGGGTGTTTTAAGGAACGGCCTGTGCTCCCCGGACACGATAAGGTAGCCGTAGGCCGCCAGCGGCAGTACCACAGCCGGAATCTGAGTGAGAAAGATGATGCCGAAACAGACCCCGAGGCCCCACCATGCCCATGATCTGTTCTCCTCCACCGCCAGGTAGAAAAGGTATCCTCCCAGGGCGTCGGCCCCCATTAGCGGTGTTCCGGTGGTGAACAGGACGCCGCCCATCTCCGCCAGGGGGATCCCCATCAGCAGCAGTGACGCCAGGAAGGCGAAACCCTCGGACCCGGAGATCCTCCGGGCCAGATGGTAGGTGAGGGATATTACGGCCGACAGTGTTCCCACGGCCGCCACCCGAACCGCCAGAGCACTCTGCCCCAGCACCGAGGTGGTCAGCCACAGGATCCATGCGGCCATAGGCGGATGATCCTGATAGGAAAGGGACGGGTGGCGCGCCAAATCCCACAGGTAAGCCTCGTCGCCTGTGAGGGGCAGCTTCAGGGCGTAGACCAACCGGATGAGAGTGGTGATAAAGAGGAGCGCCCAGAAGGCTTTTAGCCAGGCACTGCCGTCCCTCCCGTCCGGGTACCCAAAGGACTCATTGCGCGGTGGCGGGTCGATCACATCGGCCATGGGACCATCCTAAACCATGGCCTGCGACGCGGCAATAGCACCGTTTCGGGATAGGGTGTCTCACCACAGAGGACACAGAGAAGAAATGGGATCAAAGTTAAAGAAATAGAGGTTTTTCTGCTGGCCGCCATAGCCTCGGCGACGGCGAGTGTCCTCTGTGTTCAGTCTCTTGACCCTGATTCATGGGGTTTAACACAGAGGGCCACGGAGCGACCGATCCCAGGTCGGACCACAGGGGACCACAGTGGGGTCTGAAAACTCTGTGGCTCTCTGTGTTCAGTCTTTTGTCAGCGGTCGAAGAAGGGGTTCTTTCCGGTGGCCGACAGGGGGATGCCGAAGGCCACTTTGACCGAATCGGGGAATACCCCCAGCGCGAGGGCCGTTCGTCCGGCGGAGAACATGACGCGGTTGTCGATATGCATGCGCGCCGCCAGGGATACCGCCGACCCGATGGCGATTCCCAGGTCGCCGGTGGAAAAGGCGCACGGGTTGGTCCCATGTTCCCGGTTCTCCTGGCAGTCCTTCCAGCCACAGAAGCCGCAGTGAGGGACCTCGAGGGGAGTTGTCTCGGTGCCAATGAGCAGAATGACCGGAACGTGTCTGAGGTTGCCTGCGTCCCGGAGGAAAAAATCGATCTCCTCCCTGTTCCCGATGACCTCCATCCCGTCGGCGAGCCTGTCTTTGTCGTCATCGGTCAGGATCAGAATGTGGATCTGGTCCCTGCCCCTTCCCTTCGGCGCTGTCCTGGCGGCGACGGCCATCTCCTTGGCTGCCTCGATGAGTTTGTCCTTGCGGTAGTCGTTCCATTCGATGAGCATTAGATCTCTCCTTGTAACAGAAGTCAGTAGTCAGTATTCGGTATTCAGTATAGATCTGTAAAACGATTCCAGTAGTTTACTCACCTCTTCTAACTGTGATTCCAAGGATTTGCCGTCTCCGTACCCAAGATCTTCCGCCAGGATCAGATAATATTTGCATTCTTCTATCGAACCTTGAGCAATGTTCATATATCTGGCTTTATCCATTTGTGATCTTTTCTTGAATCCTTCAACGATATTGGCCGGGATTGATATCGCCGCTCTCCTGAACTGCGCTGTCAAACCATAAATCTCGGATTTGGGGAAGCAGCTACTAAATGAGTATACGGATAACACAAATTGATGCCCCTTCTGCCAGACAATCAGGTCTCGAAAACTTTTTGCAGGTTTTCTTCGCACCACATACAGCCCCATAAAACGGTTGACCAATCTGCATCAGGAACGTGCAAAAAATAATCCATTTTGTCTCATCAATCCCTAATCCTGAATCCTGAATACCGAATCCTGAATACCACATCTAAATCCCCCCTCCCGTCACTCCGATCCACAGGGTGTAGGTGACAATTGAGGCCACTGTGCTTATGGTCACCGCCGCCGCTGCCAGGTCCTGATCCCCGCCCATCTCGGCGGCCATCACGTAGGAGATGGTAGCGGACGGGCTGGCCAGGAGGATGACAGCGACTTCGGTCTGGGTGGGCCCCACCCCCATCATTCGAAAGACCATGAACCCGACAAAGGGGAGGAGGAGCAGTTTGGAGATGGTCGAAATCGCGATGAGCTGGACTCTGCTGGTCGGCGTTCTCTTCAGGGAACCACCGATGATAAGGAGGGCCAGAGGGAGGGCCATATCACCGACGATGGAGAAGGAGCTGTCGAGGAAGTCAGGTAATTCTATCGTGAACGCTGAGAAGAGAAGGCCTAACAAAGTGGCCAGGATGATGGGATTGCCCAGGAATCGCCAGGCCATCCCCATATTCACCTTCCCGCCCCGGGAAGGAAGGAAGGTGTACAGGGAGATGGAGGTCAGGTTCTGAAACAGGATCAGGAAACCGGCCAGCACGCTGGCCGAGCCCCTTCCCGTTTCACCAAGGGCATAGAAGACCACCGCCAGGCCGACATAGCCCAGGTTGCCGTGGAAAGAGGCCTGGATGAAGGTGGGCCTGCCCCCCCGGGCAAGCCCCAGGACGGCGCTGACCAGGAGCCCGGCGGCCGCGATCAATGCCACGGACAGAAAAGTGCCTGAGATCTGCAGGAGGTCGAAATCCTGGGAGAAATGGCCGCCCGATATCGCCGAGAAGACCAGGATAGGCACGGCTATGTAGTAAACGAGACGGTTCGCGGACTGGATGAAGGAATCGGGTATGAACCCGAGCCTTCGCGACAGGTAGCCGAGGGCGATGACCAGAAATACCGGGGAGATGCTCTCCAGGATCCTCAACATGACAGGGGCGAATATAGCCCAACGACAACCCAACAGGCAAGGTTGGACACCTCCTTGACAGGGGGTTAGGGCGAGCTAAATTCTAGATGTGAACAGAGTGCATGTCCCGTTCCCCAAACGTCTGCAAGCGCTGATGGGCACCTAAAAGGGACACGGGAAGTGAAAGGAAAGGAGGAAAGAACCATGGCTATTGAACGTATCAGGAGACAGAGACCGACCCTATGGGAACCGTTCCTCGGGATGAGAAGCCTGCAGGAGGAGATGAACAGGCTCTTTTCCGATTATTACGGTGAACCCAGCGAAACGGCGGTTTCGAGGATTAAACCGGCGGTGGATCTGATCGACAGAAAGGACACCCTGGAAGTGCGTGTGGAACTTCCCGGCATCGCTAAGGAGGATGTAGAGATCTCCCTCAAGGACGACACACTCACCATAAGAGGTGAGAAGAAGATGGAGACGGAGGAAAAGGGGGAGAACCGTTACTATGTGGAGAGGTCCTATGGTGCTTTTTCCCGGACCTTGACCCTGCCGGCCAGGGTCAAGGGCGATGAGGTCAAGGCCAATTACCGGGACGGGATCCTGGAGATCCATCTCCCGAAGGCTGAAGAGGAGAAGACCCGCGAGATCACGGTTGACATTAAATAAGACAAAGGGCTGGAGAACGTTAAAAAGGCTGCCGAAGGGCAGCCTTTTTTTTTAACTGAGAGCTGAGATATGAGAAATGATTACTATGTTCCTGGCCCTTTCCCCTCTGATGGTATAGGATGTTTTTTCCGCCGCGGTGGGGAATAATTCTGACCGCCGCATAACCGTATGATCCAGAGAAAGAACCGCCAACGAAGCCACCATAACATGGACAGGGAAGGCATGACATGAGACCTGGCGGTGGGCCGGGTGGCCCCTGCGCCGAACGACTCTCCGACGAGGTGATCCGATCCATCGCCGATGAGATCCGGTTCTGCGATGGAAACGAGGTTTTCTTCATCGGCAGGACCGATCATGAGGGCGTCGTTGTGGAGGCCGAACCCGTGGCAAGGGGAAATCCGGAGTCGGTTCCGGCCGTGGCGGAGATCGCCGAAGCGGGGGACGTTCTGATCCACAACCATCCCACCGGTATCCTGGTTCCGTCAGAGGCCGACATCGCCATTGCTTCCAGGTTCGGGGGCCAGGGCATCGGTTTTTACATCGTGGACAACGATGTCCAGCGGCTGTACGCGGTGGTGGAGCCCAGAGAAGGGGACGATTCACCGGAGCCCCTGGATCCTCAGGAGGTGGCCGAACTCCTCGGGCCTGAGGGCCCCCTGGCTTCCATCCATCCGAACTACGAGTCCAGAACCTCCCAATGCCGGATGGCCGCCGACGTTACCGGAATACTGGAAAGGGGCGGCGTCGGGGTGCTGGAGGCTGGCACGGGGACCGGCAAAAGCCTGGCCTACCTCATACCATCTGTCCTCTGGGCCCTGAGGGGCAAGAGACGGGTGGTGGTCTCCACGAGGACCATTAATCTGCAGGAGCAGCACCTGGATCAGGACCTGCCTCTCGTTCGCAAGGTGCTGGGCGAGGGGTTCCGGGCAGTCATCGTAAAGGGAAGGGCAAACTACCTGTGCCTTCGGAAAAGGGATATGCTGGACACCGATTCCGGCGAGATCCTTCTGGAGTTCGACGATGTTCAGGAGATGAGGGAGCTTCTCCATTGGAGCCGGGTCACATCCGATGGGAGCCTCTCCGACCTGCCCTTTGTGCCGCGGGACAGCAACTGGGATCTCATGAGGGCCGAATCCGATTCCTGCCTGAGGGCCCGCTGTACCCATTTCTCCGCGTGCTTTTTCTACAGGGCCCGCATGGAGGCGGCCTCCGCCCAGATCCTTCTCGCCAACCACCACATCCTGTTCGCCGATCTGGCCCTGCGGAGCGCCGGGCACGAGGCGATATCCATCATGCCCCGCTACGACGCGGTTGTCCTGGACGAGGCCCATAATGTGGAGGATGTGGCCCTCTCCTATTTCGATTCCAGCGTGGGACGGTGGGGGCTGCTGGCCCAGTTCGGGCGGCTGGTCAGCAGGAGGAGATCCGAGCGCGGCCTGATACCCTTTCTCATCAAAAGGGTGCCCGGCCTGAAGGGGATTGACCGGAAACGGGCGGATGAGATCCTGGGTCTGGGTAGCGATGTTCTGTCACATGTCGAAACTGCGAGGGTCAGGCTCGACGGATTGTTCGAGGACCTCGCAGCCAGGCTCTCCGATTGGCTGGCAAAGGGTCCGGCCGGTTCAGGATCTCGGTGGAGGATCCCCCTCGAGAGGCGCAACGACGATCAGTGGGTTGAGGTTGAACGTTGTGTTGGGGATATCTCGGACCTCGTCGCCCAGACGCTCGCTCCGCTGCGCAGGATCACCCGGAGGTTGAAAACCCTCCTGGATGGCGGGGTCGACGAGATAGCCGGGCTGTGGGGTGACCTTGCGGCGGTGGTGAGCCGCCTGGATGCGGCTGTTGAATTCCTCGGCAGGATACTGGACGGAGAGGGGGAGGGGGAGGTTTTCTGGGTCGAGGTCAGGAGGAGAAGGGGACGATCCGGGGTGAACCTTCATCTGACACCCCTCGAGGCTGCCGATATCCTCAGAAACACCCTTTTTGACGCCGTCGGCCAGGTGGTGATGACCTCGGCCACCCTCACGGTAGGTGGAACCTTTCAGTTTATCCGGGAACGCCTGGGGCTCGATCACCTGGAGGACATGGTGGTCGTGGAGAGGGTCTACGAGAGCCCCTTTGATCTTCAGGCCCAAATGCGCCTGGCGCTGGTGGACGATCTGCCGGAACCCGGCAGGGACGGTTTCGTCGGTGGCATGACCAGGGCGGTCAACGAGATGATCAGGGCCTCGGAGGGCGGGGCCCTCGTCCTCTTCACCTCCTACCGGACTCTGGACGCGGTGTTCGAGAGGTGCCTGGAGGAGCTGGGGGCTGATGCCTTTCCGCTGGCCCGCCAGGGGGAGGCTCAGCGGACGGCTCTTCTGGAGCGGTTCCGTACGGAGACCGGCCTGACCCTCTTTGCCACTGACAGTTTCTGGGAGGGCGTGGATGTGGTGGGTGATTCTCTCCGCTGCGTGGCCATTGCCCGGCTTCCCTTTCCGGTGCCCACCGACCCGCTGGTGGAGGCCAGGGGGGAATTGCTGGTCCGCCAGGGAAGGGACCCGTTTATGGATGATTCGGTTCCCCGGGCGGTGATCAAGCTCCGGCAGGGTGTGGGACGTCTGATAAGACACCGCGACGACAGGGGCTATGCCGTCATCTGCGACACCAGGATCCTCAGTCGGGCGTATGGGAGGATCTTTCTGGCATCCTTTCCCGAGGATTGCCTTGAATGGGGAAATACGGAAAGGATCGCCGCCAACCTGAAGCGGTTCCTGGGGGGAGGATAGGTGATTCGTGAGTATTCAGCATTCAGAATTCAGTATTCAGATGAAAGAAACTTTTACTCTTCGTAACCTCGCGTACTCCGCGGTAAAATACATTGTCTGCTTT
>JBFFDD010000097.1:0-9452 GCA_041559575.1 bacterium | reverse complement strand
GTTCTCGGTTCAGTATCACCCGGAAGCGTCGCCGGGCCCACATGATTCCAATTATCTTTTCCAGAGGTTCGTCGATCTGATGGAAAAACATAGTGGAAAGTGAAAAGTAAACCGCGACTGTCTTTCAACCTTCTATTTTCCACCTTCCACCGTTATAGGAGTTACACCCTTTGCCCCGACGTGACGACATAAAAAAGATTCTTATCATCGGGTCCGGCCCCATTGTCATCGGCCAGGCCTGTGAGTTTGACTACTCGGGAACGCAGGCCTGCAAGGTTCTGCGGGAGGATGGATACGAGGTCGTTCTGGTCAACAGCAATCCCGCTACCATCATGACCGATCCCGATTTCGCCGACAGAACCTATATCGAACCCCTGCTGCCTGACTTCGTGGCCAGGATCGTGGAAAAGGAAAGGCCCCAGGCGGTTCTCCCGACCCTCGGCGGTCAGACGGCTCTGAACCTGGCAATTGCCCTGGACGAGGCCGGCGTGTTCCAAAAGTTCGATGTCGAGATGATCGGGGCTGACAGGGCGGCCATCGTGAAGGCCGAGGACCGGGACCGGTTCAAAGCGGCGATGGAGAAGATAGGGCTTGACCTGCCTCAGAGCGGATACGCTCGGACACTCGAGGAGGCCAGGCGCATTCTGGACACTGTTGGTCTGCCCGCGATCATCCGCCCTTCTTTCACCCTCGGCGGCACGGGCGGCAACGTCGCCTTCAACATTGAGGAGTATGACCGTTACGTGAAGTGGGGGCTGGATCTGTCACCAACCGGGGAGATCCTCATCGAGGAGAGTATCCTGGGATGGAAGGAATTCGAACTCGAGGTGATGAGGGACTGCAGGGACAACGTGGTCATCGTATGTCCCATAGAGAACTTCGATCCCATGGGGATCCATACGGGCGACTCCATCACGGTGGCGCCCGCCATGACCCTCACGGACCGGGAGTATCAGGAGATGAGGGACGCTTCTCTGGCCATCATCCGGGAGATCGGAGTCGATACAGGCGGGTGCAATATCCAGTTCGGCACCCACCCGGAAACGGGGAGGATGGTTGTCATCGAGATGAATCCCAGGGTTTCCCGATCCAGTGCCCTGGCATCCAAGGCCACCGGATTTCCCATAGCCAAGATCGCCGCGAAGCTGGCTGTGGGATATACCCTCGACGAGATCACCAACGATATCACCAGGGAAACTCCGGCCTGCTTTGAACCCACGGTCGACTACGTTGTTGCCAAAGTCCCCCGGTTTACTTTCGAAAAATTCCCCAGTGCCGACCAGGTCCTGACCACCCAGATGAAATCTGTTGGGGAGGTGATGGCCATTGGCCGCACCTTCAAGGAGGCCCTCGGAAAGGCCCTTTCATCCCTCGAGATCGGTTCTTCGGGCCTCGAGCCGAGGTCTGAAGCCAGTGAGGAGGAGATCAGGGAAAAGCTGAAGGTGCCGAACTGGGAGAGGTTATGGTACCTGGCGGAAGCCTTCCGGAGGGAGATCCCCTTCCAGGAGATCAGGGATCTGACAACCATCGATCCCTGGTTCCTGGAGCAGTTGAATCAGATGGTCCAGGCTGAGGAATGGCTGTCGTCCAGAACGGTCGAGGATCTGAGCGATGAGGACATCTCCACCGCCAAGCAGGCTGGTTTTTCGGACCTCAGATTGGCCGATCTCCTGGGGTCGGACCCCCAGGTCCTCCGGGAGCGGAGAATATCCAGCGGGATCAGGGCCACCTTCAAAACGGTGGACACCTGCGGGGCGGAGTTCCAGGCGTTCACCCCATATCTGTACTCCACCTATGAGCGGGAGGATGAGGCCGCTCCCTCGGACAGGAAGAAGATCATAATCCTCGGCGGCGGTCCCAACCGCATTGGTCAGGGCATCGAATTCGATTACTGCTGCGTCCACGGTATCTTTGCCCTGGAGGAGGAGGGATACGAGACCATCATGGTCAACTGCAATCCCGAGACGGTCAGCACCGATTACGACACCTCCGACAGGCTTTACTTCGAGCCTCTGACCTTAGAACACGTCCTGAACATCGTCGAGGTGGAGAAGCCGGACGGGGTCATCGTTCAGTTCGGGGGGCAGACTCCCCTGAAGCTGGCCCTGGATCTGGAGGCTGCCGGGGTTCCCATTATCGGCACCAGCCCGGAGAAGATAGACCTTGCGGAGGATCGGGAACGATTCAAGGCGCTGCTCAACCACCTGGGCCTTAAGCAGCCCCCCAACGAGGTGGTCACTTCCCTGGCGGAGGCGCGGCAGGCCGCCTTTCAGATCGGCTATCCTGTCGTGGTGAGACCATCTTACGTGCTGGGCGGAAGGGCCATGGAGATCGTCCATGACGAGGGGAGTCTCGAACGCTACATGAGTGAAGCGGTATCGGCGTCCCCGGAGCATCCGATTCTTATCGACAAATTCGTCCAGGACGCCATCGAAGTAGATGTGGACGCCATAGCGGACGGCGAGCGGGTGGTTATCGGTGGAATCATGGAGCATATCGAGGAGGCGGGTGTTCATTCGGGGGACTCGGCATGCAGCCTCCCCGCGATTTCCCTGGACCCTGATCTGGTCAAGGAGATAGGGCGGCAGACGGTACTCCTCGGCGAGGCCCTGGAGGTCCGTGGCCTGATGAACATCCAGTACGCTGTGAGGGACAGGGATGTTTTTATCCTCGAAGTAAACCCGAGGGCTTCACGAACGGTCCCCTTCGTCAGCAAGGCCATCGGTGTTCCCCTGGCCAGCTACGCCGCCAAGGTCATGGCGGGAAAGACCCTGGCAAATCTCGGATTCACCGATCAGATCATCCCCAAGCATGTCTCCGTTAAGGAGGCAGTTTTTCCGTTTATCAAATTCCCGGGTGTCGACAGCCTTCTCGGCCCCGAGATGAAATCCACCGGGGAGGTCATGGGAATCGACAGCAATTTCCCCCTGGCCTTCGCAAAGGCTCAGCTGGCCGCGGGCGTGAGGCTCCCAGTGGAAGGCTCAGCCCTTCTCTCCATCAAGGATGGAGACAAGGAGGCGGTTCTTCCGGTGGCGTTTCATCTGACGGACCTTGGTTTCAGGATCATCGCCACCCAGGGGACCAGGGACTTTTTGGTGAAGAACGGCATCCCGTCTGAACTTGTCAAAAAGGTCCGGGAGGGGCGGCCCCATGTGGTGGATGCCATCATCAATGGCGAAGTCCATCTGGTGATCAACACAACAGAGGGAGTTGAAGCCATCGCCGATTCCTATACAATACGCCGATCGGCCGTTGACATGAATGTTGCCTATTTCACCACCATACCGGGGGCCAAGGCAGCGGTCCTGGGTATTGAAGCTCTCAAGGGGAAAGATTGGGACGTCCACGCACTTCAGGATTATTATCCCTGACGTTGGGCCTGGTCCTGGCCGCGTCGATCGGATGCCGCGGCTCGGGGATCGCGAAGACCGACCCCGGGACACATTTCAGCCCCATGGGGGAGGCCCTGTCAAGATCCCTTGGGATCTACTCGGCAGGGGAGAGGGTGGGGACCCATCAGGCGGAAAAATCCCATGGGATCTGGGATGGCCACCTGGATGCCGTAAGGGTGTCGGAGACGACGGAACTGAATCTGGCTTTCAGGGGGGAGCGATTCGTGGTCCGGACCCGTCAGGTCTCCTTCCTGGAAAGCGACAGTCTCGCCCTGCTCGGATCGATCAGCGAGATCGATTTCGGAGGTGATCGGTGGAAGACGTTGTGGGTCCGGGAGGAGAGGGGCCGGTACCGGAAGGTGGAGATGATGGGGGGCAGGGAACACAGCGGTGTGCAGTTCATTCCCGAAACCGGTCTGACGATGGGCGCGGTGAATCTCTTTCTTGATCGTCTTGAGATCGATCCTGGAAAAGAGTGGTCTGACCGAGAGGTCCTCTATCACATGACCCTTGAAAGAGCTCTGCCGGTGGACATCTCCTGGAAGGGGAAGAGAGGGAGGGAACGGGGGTTCGAGATCTCCGTCTGGGGCATGGAAGAGGAGATCTGGCTCGATGAGGACGGAATGGTGGTCCGGGAGACGATGCCCTGGGGAGTGGAGGCCCACCATCCCGGCCCGGATGAGAGGTTAGGCTCGCTGTCCCTGGAGTCGGTCTTCGCCCAGACCGCAATCCCGGTCAAGGGCGCCCCCGTGAACCTCGGGGATATCGGTTCAGCTGTCCTCATCCTCGAGGGTGTCCCGGAGACGCCGCCATCGACGCCCTGGCAGAGCGTTCTGTCCGAGAGGGATAAGGTTATCATCACCCTGAAAAAACCCCTTGTTCCACTTAAGGGTGAAACGGGCAAGATCAAACAGCCAGGGCTGCCGGGCGATTCGGTCCATCTGAGTGAGAACGAACCCCGCATTCAGGAGCTTGCCGCACGGATCACAGAGGGGATGGAGGATCCCTGGCAAAAGGCCGCTGCCATCGGGGAATGGGTCTACAGGAATCTGGGGAAGAGCATGCGCGAATGCCTGACCGCCATTGAGGCCCTTGAGGCAGGGGAGGGCGAATGCCAATCCCACAGCCTGCTCACAGTAGCCCTGTGCCGGGCTGCCGATATTCCGGCGAGATTTGTCTACGGAGCGGTCTATATGCCCGACCGAGGAGCCTACCTGTTCCACACCTGGGTGGATGTCTACGTTGGGCAGTGGGTACCAATCGATCCGACACTGGGCAATTTCCCGGCCGGAGTGGACCACCTGGTCCTGGGGATGGGAGGGTACATGGACCAGTTCCAGGTGTTTCCCTATATCCTCGGCGGGGGGAGGTGGGGTATCGTGTACAGGGGAGAGGGAGGCGAAAATTGAGTGCTGAGTCCCGGACCTGTGTAAGGGATAATGGATAGCGAGACGAAGGAGCAAGACCCGCCGTCGCTCTTCGAGCTTTAGCGAGACAAGTTGGCGTGGCAGGCGAAGACGAAGTGAAAAGTTAAAACCATTTTTCTCTGTTTAACGCCTTCTTTTTTTGTCCGTCCTTTCCTCTGTGTCCTCTGTGATCTCTGTGGTAGACTTTTTATTCGAATCACCAATGACTAATAACGAGTCACGGAATTTAATATGACCGCTGAACAAGGCATTCGAGATTGCATCGTTCCATCCCCCACCGCCCTGAAGAAGGCTGAAGTGCTCGCCAATGGGGAGGTGGCGGCAGACCTCTGGCGCATGAGGCTCCAGATGTCCGGCTGGGATTCAGGGGAACCCTCTCCGGGTCAGTTCGTCATGATGCGGGTTTACGATGATGACGACCCTCTTCTGGCGAGACCCTTCGGGATATCGGGTCTCTGGCTGAACCATGGATCGGCCGAACTGGAGTTGATCTACCGTGTTGTCGGCAGGGGTACCCGTTCCATGACCCGGTGGCGGCCGGGGTCGATGGCTCGCCTGCTCGGGCCCCTGGGAAGGGGATTTCCCCTTCCCCAGCAGGGTTCCAGGTCTCTTCTGGTGGCCGGAGGCGTGGGGCTGCCGCCCCTTTTGGCCCTGGCCAGGAAGCTGGAGGCCCTGGGCAACGCCCAGGACGTGGTCCTTCTTTACGGCGAGGCGAGCCGCGACAGGCTCCTTGATCTCGGGGCGGTGGAGGGCCTCGGTGTCCCGTTCCAGACCTGCACCGAGGACGGCAGCTGCGGCACCGCGGGGATGGTCACCGATCTGCTGGGGGAAATGGGGGATGGAGAGGGTGTCCACGTCTATGCCTGCGGCCCTGCCGCAATGATGAGAACAGTGTACGGAAAGGTGAGAGACCGCTGCCTGAGCTCCTTCTACTCCCTGGAGTCCCATATGGCTTGCGGGTTTGGTGTGTGCACGGGATGTGCCGTCGAGGTGAAAGAGGGTGAAGGGGTCAACTACGTCAGGGTGTGTACCGAGGGGCCGGTCTTCCCGGGAGAGGTGCTGTCTGAACGGTCGTTCGGGGAGAATTGATGAGATCGTCCAAAGCCCAACGAAAAAAGGAAGTACAGTGGAAAGTGGAAAATGGAAGGTGGAAAGGGAGGAGCGATCGTCCCAAGGGAAGATGTGGCGGAGTACCGGTGTGTCGGGGTAACGGGGGAAAAGTATAAGCGGCTGAAAGATTGACCGAAGTCATTGCGAGGGATCGCGCCTCTGGCGTGAATATGAAGCAATCCTGTAAATTTTGAATATTGAATTTGAGATCCTGGACTCCCCGTCCACCGTAGCCGATCGAAGGTCGTTAGCAAAGGTGGATGGATTTTACCCTTGGAATTCGGGATTGAAAACAGCGGATAACACCTCGAGCATAGGTCTGATTTTAATGGTGCGGGAAATCTAAATGGTTAAGGGAGGCAGAAAAACAGAACCTGACCTGACCGTCGATCTCGGCAGGGGTCTTGTCCTCAAGAACCCGGTGATGACGGCCTCCGGAACCTTCGGCTACGGTGAGGAGGCCTCGGCGTATTTTGACATCTCGACACTGGGTGGTGTTGTGGTCAAGGGGATCAGCGAGGAGCCCCGTAAGGGAAATCCCCCCCCCAGGATCATAGAGACCCCTTCTGGGATGCTCAACTCCATCGGCCTGCAGAACGTTGGTCTCAGGGTCTTCATGGAAGAGAAGATGCCTTTTCTCAGGGACCAGGGTGCCACCGTCATCGTCAACGTCCTCGGCAGCACCGTCGAGGAATATGTCCGGGTCACCGAGCGTCTGTCGGTCGTCCCGGACATCGGGGGGATCGAAGTCAACATCTCCTGTCCCAACGTCAAAGAGGGCGGTGTCCAGTTCGGAATGGTGCCGGAGATGGCCGCCGGTCTGATTCAGGCGCTCAGGAGAGCGACCGACCTGCACCTGATGGTCAAGCTTTCGCCCAACGCGGGGGATATCCCCCGGATGGCAGAAGCTGTGGAACAGGCCGGTGCCGATTCGGTTTCCCTGATCAATACCATCACCGGAATGGATATTGATATCAAAACCCGAAAACCGGTCCTGGGGGGCGTTTTTGGGGGGCTCTCCGGCCCTGCCATCAGGCCTGTGGCGCTGCGGATGGTGCACGAGGCGTCAAGGGCGGTGGATATCCCGGTCGTGGGTTTAGGGGGCATCGTGGAGGCGGAGCACGCCATCAAGTTCATCCTGGCCGGTGCCTGGGCGGTTCAGGTGGGGACCGGCATCTTTCTCGACCCCATGATCCCGCTGAGGGTCCTGGAGGGAATCGAGTCATTCCTTGGCAGCGAGGGTTTGTTATCATTGGACGAGATGAGGGGGGATGTCAGGATTCCGGATCCTCGCTAAACGGTTGGAAATAGTTGATTTTGCCCTGTTTTGTTGTTAAGCAATAAAAGATGTCCAGGGGAGAGGAATGATGAGTGCAGGGCTGATGGTCGCCCTTGACCTCGATGACGGGGAAGAGGCTGTATCACTGGCGGCGGAGATCGGCGATTCGGTAACCGCCCTGAAGGTCGGGTCCCAGCTTTTTGTCAGGTATGGCCCGAAGATCATCGGGCGGATCCGCGACGAAGGGGCAGCGGTTTTTCTCGACCTGAAATTCCACGATATTCCCAACACAGTGAAGAAGGCGGTGGAGGGAATCGTGCCCCTGGGTGTATCATGGTTCACAACGCACGCGTCCGGTGGCCCGGATATGATAGCTGCTGCCAAGGAAGCCGCGGGAAACTGCAAGGTCCTTGCTGTAACGGTCCTGACCAGTCTGTCGGTTGAGCACTTTCGCGAGATCGGATTCGCGGGGGAGATCGAGGAACATGTGGTGCGTCTGGCCAAAATGGCCAGACGGGCGGGGGCGGACGGCATTGTGTGTTCCCCCCTGGAGGTCTCCGGGTTACGGGAAGCCCTGGACGATGATTGTCTGTTGGTGACCCCGGGGATCCGTCCGGCGGGGACCGCCAAAGATGATCAGGCCCGGTTCGCCACACCCGGTCAGGCGGTCAGATCAGGAGCCGATTATCTGGTCGTCGGCAGGCCCATCGTCAAGGCTGAGAGCAGACCGGCAGCGGTGGAAGAGATCCTCCGGGAAATGAGGGTTTGAGCCCTGTGAGGGGCACGGTGCCCAGGGTAGGCAGCCGACTGGAGGGAAAGGATTTCAAGGGAGGTTCAGATGGCCGAGAAAATTCTCATCGTTGAGGACAACATAGTGATTCTCACCATGCAGAAGCAGATCTTCGAGATGGAGGGCTACGAGATCATCACGGCGCAGGAGGGGACCGACGCCCTCAAAAAGGTACATGAGGAGCGGCCTGAAGTCGTCCTGCTGGATGTCAACATACCGGGCATGAACGGTTTCGAGCTCTGCCGGCAGATCAAAGAGGATTCATCCCTGGCAAGCATCATTGTGGTTATGATATCGGCGGTGTACTATTCCGACGAGGATGCCAAGAAAGGGATGGCCATGGGGGCTGACGCTTACTTTACCAAGCCCTACGAGAACGAAGTTCTTCAGAACAAGATCAAGGAACTGCTCGAAAAGCGCAATGCCTGAGGATCTCCTTAACACGTTTCGTGAGAAAGGGGCGCTTCTCGAGGGGCATTTCGGTCTGACCTCGGGGAAACACAGCCCCATCTACCTGCAGTGCGCGCAGGTCCTCCAGTTTCCGGACGTCGCCAGGCGGATCGGCAAGGACCTGGCCCGGCTGGCCGGCGAAGGGATCGAGCTGGTCGTTTCACCGGCGGTCGGCGGGATCGTCATCGGCCAGGAGGTGGCCTCTTTCCTTGGAGCAAGGGCTATTTTCGCGGAGCGTGTTGATGGGAAAATGACCCTGCGGAGAGGCTTTACCGTCCGAAGGGGCGAGCGGTTCCTGGCTGTTGAGGATGTCGTCACCACCGGTGGATCGGCGAGAGAGGCCGCCGAGCTGGCGGTTTCGATGGGCGGCGAACTGGTGGCTACCGCCTCCATCGTCCACCGTTATGTAGATCAACCGGTAAACCCCATGGAGGTACCCCACCATTCCCTTCTCCAGGTTCACGCGCCGGCTTTCGATCCCGACCGGTGTCCCCAGTGCGAGGAGGGAATACCGGTGGAGAAGCCGGGAAGCCGCGCGATATAGTGACAGCCGCCGGAGGAGGGCTTGTATCGGAGTATGGAGTAACGGTGTATCGGCGGAAAAGCTTAAATCTCTCAACGAAAGAGATTTAACAGCAAATTGCTCATATCAGGGAAAAATTTCCCTGCCGGATATTGACCATCTTTTCAATTTTTGACTTCAAGGTCCAAGCCCGGATTTTCTTAATCCGGACTCACTAATCCCAAGTCCATTCAATCAGTTAAGCCCAATCGTCTAAAATCCTTTCTGAATCAAGTTCATTAAAACCCTTGACAGATAAGGGAAAATACATTTAAACTTAAACCGTAAGCGGCAATTAACACTTAATACTTTTTGGCGAGGTGACAATGTCGAAGCTGGTAAAACGGAAGGATATCTGCCGGATGCTGGGCATCTCTCCCTCCAAGGTCAATTTTTACACCACTCAAGGACTGTTTCCCCTCGAGGGCAAAACCCAGGGAGG
>JBFFDD010000096.1:0-9549 GCA_041559575.1 bacterium | reverse complement strand
GGAGATGACCCTGGATGGTTTGGAGCCGGTTGAGTAAAAAGCAGGAAGGGAAAAGTGGAAAGCGGAAAGGAGACAGGGTATGGACAGGTACCGGGGTCCGGGCTCCATGTTTTAAGTCCCATGCGCCAAAGGCGCAGTAATTCCGAGAAGTCACACTGGGCGGTCGACGGGGTGGCAACCCTGGGAGGAACCATAACAACATTCCATTCCTGCTTCGCGAAGGCTGGAAGAGGGAAAAGCCGTGAGCAAAGGGCGATCACCGCCCGATTTCCCTTACGTCCTTGACGGCCGGCCGGAATTGACCAATATTACAAGAGGATTTCAGACTGAAGGTTATCAGATAGGGGAAATGGGTTATGGATATTCTGGAGGTTTTTCAGGCAGAGTTTCTGGGCAACGCGGTCCTTAAGTGGTTCATCGCCGCGGCTATCCTGTTCGCGGTTTATGCGGGACTGGTTAGTGTAAGGGGTTACGCGGGGAGACGATTGAGGAAGGTCTCGGAGAGGACGGAGACGGACCTGGATGATTTCATCTCCGATCTCATCCAGAAAAGGACCAAGCGGATCCTCTTCCTCCTGTTTGCGGTGTATGCCGCTTCCCAGATCGTCATTCTGCCCCTGAAGTTGAGAACGTTCATTTCCGGTGCGGCTCTGCTTGCCCTGGCTCTCCAGGTAGGCCTGTGGGGCAACGGGATGATTAATTACCTGATATCCCGAAGGGCTTCGAGGGATGGTGATGACGCCCTCAACCTTGAGGCCTATTCCGTCATCACCTGGATCGCCAAGGCCGGCCTCTGGATCTTTGTCGTCCTCATCGTCCTGAACAACATGGGGATAAAGGTTACCGCCCTCGTGGCTGGTCTGGGCATCAGCGGCATCGCAGTGGCTCTGGCCGTCCAGAATATCCTGGGGGATCTTTTCGCCTCCCTGTCCATCGTCTTGGACAGGCCCTTTGTCATCGGTGACTTTATCATCGTTGGGGACCAGATGGGATCGGTGGAACACGTGGGGCTGAAGACGACCAGGGTGAGGTCGATATCGGGTGAGCAGATCGTGTTTTCCAATACGGATCTCCTTAACAGCCGCGTCAAGAATTACCGTCGCATGGAGGAGCGACGGGTCGTCTTTTCCATAGGGGTTACCTATCAGACACCGGAGAGTAAAATGGCGGCCATCCCGGGGTGGATCAAGGAGATCGTTGATGGGCAGGACCAGGCCCGTTTTGACCGATCCCACTTTACGGACTACGGCGATTTTTCCCTGAACTTCGAGACGGTCTACTTTGTTACCGACCGGGATTTCGCCCTCTACCGGGACATCCAGCAGGCGATCAACCTGGCGCTGTACCGGAAATTCGAGGAGGAGGGAGTGGAGTTTGCTTATCCCACGCAGACGTTGTTTGTGGAAAAGCCTGCCTGATTGAACCACAGAGATCACTGAGGACACAGGAAAAAGCTGGAGAATATCAATTGTTCAATTACCTTCGTCCTCCCAGGTCTAAATCGGCTGAGAAGCCGTCCGGATATCTGAATTGAATAATTATCAGGATTGGATCCCTCTGTGATATCTGTGCCCTCTGTGGTTAATGCCATTGTTCTGTAATAAGGAGTCGGGGCTCTAATTGAAAAACAAAATCCCCCGTATCTGGATTTCCCGTTCGGGGAGACAAAATCTTTCACTTCCCGCCCGGATCGATCTGTCGGCCCTGGAACAGAGCTGGGATGTGTCTTACCGGGCCGCGGACAGCCGGGGCGTACGGACGAGGTCAAACGGGGCCGGATTGGTAGTCGTCAGTGGCCAGGTCGGAAACGCCGGTGAGGTCAGGGATTCACTCAAACGATGGCTGACCCGGCAGGCAAAAGCGACGCTGCTACCCTGGCTGGCGGAACTGAGTGAGGGTGCTGGGCTGCCGTTCCAGAGGGTTGCCGTCAGGGGACAGCGGACCCGGTGGGGAAGCTGTTCGGCCCGGGGAAACATCAACCTGAACTACAAACTTCTCTTTCTTCCCCCCGACCTGGTCCGGTACATCCTTCATCACGAACTCTGCCACATAGTCCACCTGAATCACTCCAGGTCGTTCTGGAAGCTGCTCGCCACTTTGGAACCGGATTATCGTGTGTTCAACACTCAGGCGAAAAGGGGAATGGATCACGTTCCGGAGTGGGCGAAGTGAGGCTGAAGACGACCGAAATGAGGGGGCGATAGGGAGAGTGGGCGAGGGGGGAGACGGGGCGAGGTTATGACTTTCCGACCATGCGAATTTGCCGATTCTTCGTTGAACCGGCTAGTCGAAAAGTCGTAACTCTTTGAATCATTTTTTAATATTTTTCTCTTGGCCCTATTTCCTCCTGCTGTACCCATACGATCCCAGGGCATCGCCGAGGGCCCGATAGGTCCTGTCGGGCGGCGAATAGGCCAGGGGATTAAGGACCTCGAAGCGCAGATTGCCCTTTTCATCGAAGGCCCCCTCGGCAACATGGGTGGCCACGACCTCCCCCAGAAACATGTCGTGGACCCCGAGGGGGACGATCTCCGAAACCCTGCATTCCATGGAGATTGTACACTCTTTGATGAGGGGGCAGGAGATGACCTCGGCGGGCACGGGGGTGAGTCCGGTTTCCGAAAATTTATCCTTGTCCTTGCCGGAGATAATCCCGCACAGATCCACCTTCCTGATGATCTCGACGGGGGGAATGTTGACCGCGAACTCGCCGGTTTCCCTGATGACATTGTGGGAGTACCGGGATGGGCGGATACTGACGCTCACCATGGGTGGATCGGAGCACACGACACCCGTCCAGGCGATGGTGATGATATTAGGCCTGCCGCCTTTGTCCTGGCAGGTGACCAGTGCGGCCGGGGCGGGAACGAGGAAGGTGTCGGGCTTTATAGAGCGTTTTTTCATAAGGGATCCTTCTCTAAAGTGCCTTGTCCTTAGTTCTCAGTGCTTAGTCCTCAGCACTTAGCACTTGCTATTTCTTCTTTATATTATCTGCGCCAGAAAAGCTTTTGTCCTGTCATGATCCGGGCTGTCGAAGAGCTTTTCCGGTGTTCCCGCTTCGACGATCCTGCCTTCGTCCATGAAAACCACCCGGTCGCAGACCTCCCTGGCGAAGCCCATCTCATGGGACACCACAACCATGGTCATCCCCTCCCTGGCCAGGGTCTTCATGACGTCGAGGACCTCCCCGATCATCTCCGGATCCAGGGCGGATGTCGGTTCGTCGAAGAGCATGATCTTCGGCTGCATTGCCAGAGCACGGGCGATGGCCACCCGCTGCTGCTGACCTCCCGACAGTTGGGACGGATAGGAGTCGGCTTTCTCGGGGATGCCCACCTTCTCAAGGAGCTTCATGGCCATCCCATCGGCATCCGTTCGGGGTCTTCTCCTCACCTTGATCTGGGCGATGGTGACGTTGCCCTGTACGGTCATGTGCGGGAACAGGTTGAAGCTCTGGAACACCATCCCCACCTCGGCTCTGACTGCGTTGATATTGGTCCTGGAATCGGTCAGGGGGATGTCGTCGATGATGATCTCTCCCCTGTCGATGGTCTCGAGATGGTTCAGGCACCTCAAAAGTGTGCTTTTTCCGGAACCCGACGGGCCGATGATGGTGACTACCTCACCCTTCTGAACCTCAAGGGAGACATCTACCAGGGCATCGACCCTGTGCCTCGAATAGAAGGTCTTGTAGACGTTTCTGACCTCAATCACTGGCCGCGAACCTCCTCTCCATGTACTGGACAAGCATGGACAGGGTGAAGGTGAGGATGAGGTACAGTGCAGCGACGGTGAAGAAAACCTCGAAATAGTTGAAGGTGCTGGTCCCTATCTCCCGGCCGGCCCTGGTGAGCTCGACCAGGGCGATGACACCGACCAGGGAGGAGTCCTTGATCAGGGAGATAAACTGTCCCGCCAGGGGCGGGAGGATCCTCTTGAAGGCCTGTGGCAGGATGATGTAGCGCATGGACAGGTAGTAACTCATCCCCAGGGAACGCGCCGCCTCCATCTGGCCCCGATGGATCGACTGGATACCGGCTCGAATGATCTCGGCAACGTAGGCCCCGGCGAAGACGGACAGAGCCAGGACACCGGCCATGAAATTGGAGAGTTTGAAGACCTGTCCGACGAAGAAATAGAAGATGTAGATCTGAACCAGAAGGGGCGTGCCGCGGATCAGTTCGATGTAACCTATGGCCAGCCACTTGGGTGCCGGACTACCGGACAGCCGGGCAAGGCCGGTGAACAGCCCGATGATGATCCCCAGAATAATGGCGAGAACGGAGATCTCCAGAGTGAGGATCAGGCCCTTGAGGAGAAGACCGGCCTTCCATCGCTCCCACTGGGCGAGGACCTGTCCCGATCGGATCTCGTCCCCCACGGATGTGGTGACCAGGTCCGAGGGGACAGTGTAATACTGCTCTTCGTCCAGAAAGTTGGCCGCCACGATAACCGTGTCGGAACCATCCCTGTCGAGGGCGATAACCGTTGCGTCCTCCTGAACCTCGATCAGATTGCTGTCTTTGAAAAGGACGTAACGCGGGACCTGTTCCCACCGCCATATGTATTCCACCTTTTGCGTGGTGTGGTAGGTACCGGCCACGAGGCCCATCAGAATCAAGGCCAGTGCGATCCAGGACAGAGTGTTGCGGAACCGGGGATTGTGCACGAGGTCCTTTACGGTTTCCAAGAACGTCCCTCCGGAAGCGTGGTGTCAATAAGGTTCGGGGGGCTCCTCTGCCCCCCGCTAAAGATAACCGATCGTCCGGCTGACCTACTGGATCTCCTTGATCCACTCGTTGCCGGTGATCCACTTGCTGTAGATCTTGTCGTAGCGTCCGTCGCCCTTTACCTGAGACAGGAAGTTATTGAGCCAGTTTAGAAAATCCGGGTCTCCCTGCTTGATGGCCCATCCCAGGGGCTCGAAGGTGAAGGGTTCATCCAGAAAGACGAGCTTGCCGGCGCCCTTCTGGGCAAAGAAGACGGCACAGTACGGCAGGTCGTAGACAAAGGCGTCGGCCTTGCCGTTGATCACCTCGAGGGCGGCCTCGGGTTCCGTCTCGAAGCTCTTGTACTTGGCTCTGGGGATGAGGCTCTTGACCGCCTGCTCGCCGGTTGTGCCCAACTTGGAGGTCACGGTGTATTTCGGATTGTTAAGGTCCTTGTAGGTCTTGATATAGCCAGTGAGATCCTTGTTGATGAGGATGGTCTGACCGACGATGATATAGGGATCGGCAAAGTTGACCTTCAGGTTCCTTGCCTGGGTGACCGTCATGCCGCTCATGATGATGTCGAACTTGTCGGTGAGCAGGGAACCGATGATGCCGTCCCAGGCCGTGGGAACGAGCTCCAGTTCAACGCCCATCTCCTTGGCCATGACCTTGGCCATGTCCACGTCGAAACCGACGATCCTGCTCTGCTTGTCCTGCATCTCAAAGGGCATGTAACCCGGTTCCATGCCCACTCGCAGCTTGCCGTTTTTGAGGATGGACTGCAGGGTGGATTTTGCAGCCAGGTTGGTGTCCGCTGCCATGGCCGGAACGGCCATAACCAGGACAAGAACAGTTATCAGTAAAGTGCGCCTCATGGTTCCTCCCTTCGAAAACGTTAATAGAAACTAGAGATGTCTATGATCAGTATGATTTCCCCTCGTCCAGCAGTTCACAGATGATCATGTTGACATCGCAGTTGGGGCAGCGTGGGATCTCCTCCTTTGGAAGGTAGACGATCTCGGTGTGATCACATGTGGGACATTTGACCTGAATAGCTTCGACTTTGTCGCGCATACCCCCCCCTTAAGGAATCCTACATATAACACCTGTGTTTTTTGCCTGTCAATCAGGATGGGTCAGGAAAATGAAAAGTTGAAATGGAGAAAGGGGAAAAGGGAAAAGTATTCCCTATCCATAGTGAGATCTCTCGCAGGCTATTGGATACTGACTTCTGACTCCTCTCTTGACGACTGTTGACAGCCCACAGGTGCTGGCCTAGAATGCATTGCCTGGAGCCAAGGGAGGACATTCCGTGGATTTTCTTACCCCGATCCTGGGATCGGTCACCGGCATTGAGACCGCTCACTGGAAGGACATTCTGATTTTCGCGGCGAAAGTCATCCTTTTCGCTGTGCCCTTCGCCGCCATGGGTTACCTCCTGGAGCGGGACGTGATCCGGGTTCCGGCCGTCCACCGGGTTCTGAAGAGCGCCATCCTGATGATATTCACCGTGCCCTTTATCCTTTTCGGCATCCTGAATTTTTTTGCCCCCCGTCTGCCGGATGCATTCTGGGAAAAATATCCTGTATTAGAATCCATGTGGATCATGGAAGGGACCTGGCCTCCTTTGGTTTTTATGGGAGTGATCGTTCTCTTCGTCCTTCTGTACCTCATCGAGGTCCTGGGTGGGGATCTGACAAAGTGAAATTTTTCATCGCTCGGTTTCCCGAGAGGGAAAATATCCACAATGTCTGGTGGAAGGTATCCAGATTTTGGTTCTCTTCTGGACCCCAGACCCTGGACACCAGATACGGGATACCAGATACTGATCCAAATCTATTGACATAAACCTAAAATTGTTTTAAGTAATTCCGTTCTGTCCTGATAATTCATTCCTAAGGGGTAACAGGTAAAATGAAGACGTTTTTCGCTAAGAAGGAAGAGGTCGAGAGGAGGTGGGTCCTGGTTGACGCTGAGGGCCAGATTCTAGGACGCCTGGCGTCTCAGATCGCCACTGCCCTCAGGGGTAAGAACCGACCTTATTACACCCCACATGTGGATACCGGTGATTTTGTGATAGTGGTCAACGCGGAGAAGGTCCTTCTCACCGGGAACAAAGTTGAGGACAAGGTCTACTACCGCCATTCCGGTTATCCGGGAGGCATTAAAAGCATGACCGCGGGGGAAATGCTGGCGAAGAAGCCGGACCAGGTGATCAAGCAGGCGGTCAAGGGCATGCTGCCGAAGAACCGGCTGGGTAAGGGTATGCTCACGAAACTCAAGGTCTACGCGGGGCCCGATCACCCCCATCAAGCCCAGCAGCCGGAGAAAATCTCCTTTAAGGATTGAGGATTGGAAATGACGGAAGCGAACTACTACGGGACTGGAAGAAGAAAGACCTCTGTGGCCAGGGTTTGGATTGCCCCGGGTGAGGGAAAGGTCCAGATCAACAGGAAGGATGCCGATGAGTATCTGGGTCGGGCAACGCTCAAGATGATCATCATGCAGCCCTTCGAGGTCACAGGTACAATGGGCCAGTACGATGTCAGGGTCAACGTTAACGGCGGCGGGGCCAGCGGTCAGGCTGGGGCCATTAAGCACGGTATCAGCAGGGCCCTTCTGAAGGTTTCCGACGAGTACAGGAAGCCCCTTAAGAAGGCCGGTTACCTGACCAGGGACGCTCGAGAGGTGGAGCGTAAAAAGTACGGTCAGAGGGGCGCCCGGGCCAGGTTCCAGTTCTCAAAGCGTTAATCGTAATCCTCAGTACGCTTAATAAGGGGAAGAGCCATGCTCTTCCCTTTTTTTTATTTTTGGAATTTGGATCAGGTCCTCCGGGGCGGGATCTCCTTGTCGCTTGATAGGCGGTTTCATGGTATCTAGAATGATATATCTGTTTGGGATTGAAATTTTTGGGAGGTCGAGATGATAAAGGTCGGAGTTGTCGGTGCCACCGGATACACAGGTATGGAGTTGGTACGGATCCTCACGAGGCATCCGGGCGTCAAAATCACCTACGCGACTTCCCGGACCTGGGCCGGGAGGGCCCTGTCAGAGGCCCTGCCGGGTCTTTCCGGATGGTCGGATCTTGTCTGTGAGGAATTCTCAGCCCGGGAAGCCGCCGTCCGTGCCGATATCATCTTCCTCTGCCTTCCCCACGGCGGGGCGATGGAGGCGGTTTCTCAGCTTCACGACCTGAAGGTCAGACAGATAGACCTTTCGGCCGATTTCAGGATTGCTGACCTGAAAGTCTATGAGCGCTGGTACGGCACCCACAGCTGTCCCCACCTTCTCTCGGAGGCCGTTAACGGGTTTCCCGAACTCTTCCGGGAGAATATTGCTGAGGCGTCCCTGGTAGCCAACCCCGGATGTTATCCCAGCACCTCTGTTTATGGGCTCCTTCCTCTAGCTGAAAAATGCCTCATCGAGCCCGGTTCGATCATCGTGGACAGCAAATCCGGGGTCAGCGGGGCCGGAAAAGAGCCTAAAGCCCACCTTCATTTTCCCGAGGTCGAGGGAAATTTCTCCGCCTATGCCATCGCCGGAACCCACCGCCACGCCTGCGAGATGGATCAGGAACTGTCGAGGGTCATGGAAACCCCTGTTAAGGTCACCTTCACGCCCCATCTCATACCGGTGAGCCGGGGTATCCTGACCACCATCTATGCTCAGCCTCTCTCGCCGCTGGATGACGACAGTCTGTTTCAGCTCTATCAGGATCGATATGCTGATGAACCCTTTATCCGGGTGAGGGCCGCCGATCAACCTTTACCCAACCTGAAGGATGTGCGCGGCACCAACCTGTGTGTGATTTCTCCCAGAGTGGACAGGCAAAACGGAAGGGTGATTGTCCTGGCTTGTATAGACAATCTGGTGAAAGGAGCTGCCGGCCAGGCGGTTCAGAACATGAATCTGATGACCGGGCAACCCGAAACCGCAGGGCTGGAGGATCTGCCACTTGCGCCCTGATATATTGGAAAAATTAAGGATTTTTAGTATGTTACGGCTATGCCAGGGTTGACATGGCTTCTCCTGGCATGTTAGTTTTGTTTACTTGGTGACCTCAAGGCACATCAATCGATATTCGCTGGCAGATCAGGTGACATTATATACAACCGTGATGATCCTTAAGATATTGATCGAAACCTGCTTTTACCAGAGGGTAGCCCAATATCAGGAGAGCGGTTATGGCCCTTTGCCTTTCAGAGAGAATCATAATCCTTCTCGTGCCAGTGATCTTACTTGTGACCATCCCCGGGACCGGTTCCTGTCAGAAGGAAATTGATGCATTGGAGACCGTGGTTCATGGATCCGCGGATTCAAGGAACGTTGGTGGTGTTAAAGAGGAGGTCGAGCCCTCTTTTGTTGACTCGAGAACCTCCGGCCCGGCGGCTTTCTACGGCAATCCAGGCGCATTGAGCGGCATTATCGTTAATGAAACAGAAGCGGAGGCGACGATCACGCTGGATCTGACGGCAGCCCCGGATTACTCAGTTGTTACCACCCTGAGGGACGGTGAAAAGTGGCTCGATCTTTACCTCCATCGATTTGTAACAGCCCTGAGGGACCTGCCCTCTGAGGGAAAGGAAATCACCGGCGAGATCCTGGTGATGGAGAATGCAGACAGAAGTGATCTCAGGATCTCCATTCAGATCGTCCCCCAGGGAATCACCTATGATATCTATCAGGTGGACAATTCACTGGTGATCCGCTTGGAACCGAGATAGGTATTTATAAGGGATATGGCAGATATCAAACTTCTGATCATTGAAGACGATCTGTTCTATCAGACCTACGTCAATGATCTCCTGAAGGGTGCCCGCATCGATGTGGTCAACGC
>JBFFDD010000095.1:0-9575 GCA_041559575.1 bacterium | reverse complement strand
CCGGTGCTCTCCCTAGCCATAACCCTCTCCAGAACACCAAGTGACAGAATTGACAAGGCATGTGTAACAAATTTGTAACTGTGTGTCAAGGGGTATTGTCAGCCTTGTCGTCAGCTGTTTCCCTGGCGTCCCGGTGAGGATTATGGGGCCCTCGGCTCGGAAATCGGCCCCTTTCACACGCCGATCAGGGCCGCGCCCAGAACTCCCGCTGAATCACCCAGCCTGTTTTTCAGAATCGGGGTGGTGATATTCCGGCGGAATGTGCAGCGGCGAACTTTTTCCACACCAACATCGTAGAGTTCCTCCACGTTGGAAAGCCCCCCGCCCAGCACAACGATATCGGGGTCGATTGTGGAGATCAGGCCGCCGACACATCTTCCGAAATCGTCCAGAAACTGTTCGATGTGGGCCCGGCATCGGGGATCCCCTTGCCGGTAGCCCTCGAGGATCTGCTGGGCTGTCATGTCCTGCGCGTATCTGGCGTAAAAAGACCTGGACAGGCCGGTCCCGCTGAGTTTGGTCTCAACACACCCTCTGTTTCCACAGAAACATTCCAGCCCTTGAGGATCAACGGAGAAGTGACCCCACTCGCCGGCAAGCCCGTTTCTCCCCCTGTGGATCCGGCCGTCGATGCAGATGCCGCCTCCGCATCCGGTGCCCATGATGATACCGAAGACGAAGCGGTGGTCCGTGGCCGCGCCCCACTGGCTCTCGGCCAGGGCAAAACAGTTGGCGTCGTTTTCCACCCCCACCGGTCGGCCGACAAGGGCTTCCATGTCACGGCGAAAGGGTCTTCCCTTCAGGCAAACGGTGTTGGCATTGACAACCTGGTCGTGTTCCAGGTCGAGGGCGCCGGGAACCCCGATTCCGACGGTGTATTCCTGGCCTGCTGGGACACCTTTGGCCATTTCGGTGATGAGGCTGTGCACACTCCGCAGGATTCTGTCATAGTCAGCTCCTGTGTCCCTCGGGGTGTGGGTCCGCCTGCGATCGCCCTCGCCCCCTTCTGCGTCCAGCAGGATCGCCTCGATCTTGGTGCCTCCCAGGTCCACCCCGACCCGGTACTTCCCCACGCCCTCGTTAATCCGGTCCGACACCACGGCGCCCTCACTCCACCCTTGCCCCGGAATCCGGGTCGAAAAACAGGGCCTTGGACATATCCACCTTCAGCGCCATCCTCTCCCCCGGCATCGCGGCGCCCTCGGGATGAACCCGGCAGGTCACCTCCACACCATTGACGCCTATGAAAACAAGGGTGTCTGCCCCGGTGGGTTCAACCACCTTAACCGGGCTGACCAGCTCGTGGACCTGCGATCCGACCTCCAGGTCGGGCAGAGAATCGGAAATGTGTTCCGGCCGGAGGCCCATTAGGACGTCACGGCCCAGACGCTCGCCGATGGAGATGATACCCTCCGGGACCGAAAACGCATGGACCTCCCCTCCTTCCACCTCGAGTTTCACCCCGTAGCCGCCGTCGCGCTGGACTACCCGGGTGGGGATAAAATTCATGGCCGGAGACCCGATGAATCCGGCGACAAAGAGGTTGGCGGGGTTTTTATAAACCCCCCTGGGAGTATCGAATTGCTGGATGATACCGTCCTCCATGATGGCGATCCTGTCGGCCAATGTCATTGCTTCGACCTGATCGTGGGTCACGTAGACGGTCGTCACCCCCAGGCGCTGATGGAGCAGTTTGATCTCCGTCCGCATTTCCACCCTTAGTTTGGCATCAAGGTTGCTGAGAGGTTCATCGAAGAGAAAGATGGATGGGTTTCGGGCCAGGGCGCGCCCCATGGCCACCCGCTGCCTCTGTCCGCCTGACAATTGGGCCGGCTTGCGGTCCAGCAGCTCCTCGATCTGGAGAATATTGACCACCCTTTGGACGATCCGCTCGATCTCCTCCCTGGGGATCTTTCGCATCTCCAGGCCAAAGGAAATATTCCTGCGCACGTTCATGTTCGGGTAAAGGGCATACGTCTGAAAGACCATGGCGATGTCCCGGTCCTTGGGGCTGACGTGGTTGACCATCCGGTCCCCGATGTAGATCTCCCCGGAGGTCACCACTTCCAGGCCGGCAATGAGGTTCAGAAGCGTGGATTTGCCGCAGCCCGATGGCCCCACCAGGACCAGGAACTCCCCCGACCGGACCTCAAGGGATATGTCCTTGAGGACCCGGACCGGGCCAAAGTCCTTATGTACGCCCCGGATGGTCAGCGATGACAATTGTCCCTCCCGCTTTCGATCATTCGACCCCCTACCCCTTGATCGCTCCAGCGGTCAATCCCCGCAGAAAATACTTCCCGGCCACGACATAGACCAGAAGGGTCGGAGCCCCGGCGATAATAGCCGCGGCCATGTCCACATTGTACTGTTTTACCCCGGTGGAGGTGTTCACCAGGTTGTTGAGGGCCACGGTGACCGGCTGGGTGTCCCCTCCGGTGAAAACAACGCCAAATAAAAAATCGTTCCATATCTGGGTAGTCTGCCAGATGACCGTGACCACGACAATGGGAGCCGACACCGGCAGGAGGATCCTCCAGAAGATCCTGAAAAACCCGGCTCCATCGATGCGGGCTGCCCTAATCAGGTCGTCCGGAATGGTCACGTAGAAGTTCCTGAAGAACAGGGTGGTAAAGGCCAGGCCGTAAACGACGTGCACCAGGATAAGGCCTGTGAGGCTTTGGGCCAGGCCCAACTTTCCAAGGGTTCGGGCCATGGGGAGAAGGATGACCTGAAAGGGAATGAAGCAGCCAATGAGCAGCAGGGAGAAGATCACTTCGCTTCCTCGGAACCGCCATTTCGAGAAGACGTAGCCGTTAATCGCCCCCATCATGGTGGAGATCACCACCGAGGGGACCACCATCTTGACCGAGTTGAGGAAATACCCCTTTATGCCATCGCATTTGACCCCGATGCAGGCCGACGACCACGCCTCCCTCCAGGCGTCCAGGGTGATCTCCCGCGGCCAGGAGATCAGGTTTCCCGTCCGGATGTCATCCATGGTCTTCACAGAGGTCAGTGCCATGACGATGAACGGCAGGAGGAAATACAGGGCGGCCAGGATCAGGGCCACATAAATCAATGTCCTGCCGGCCAGAACGCCAGGCGCCCTGGGGACGACTTCCGCGGGCCTCTTATCCATAACGCTTGAGCCTTAACTCCGAATAGAGGTAGGGGATGATGATGGACATGACAGCCATGAACATTACCATGGCGCTGGCGGCGCCGAGCCCCAGCTGGTTTCTCGTAAAAGCGAAAGTGTACATGAATGTGGCCGGCAGATCAGAAGAGTAGCCCGGCCCCCCGCGGGTCAGGACCATCACCAGGTCGAAGCTCTTGATGGCAATGTGGGACAGGATGATTACTGAAGAGAAGAAAACCGGGCGCATGCTGGGGATGATGATCCGCCAATAGATACGTGGAAGTGACGCTCCGTCCACCTTGGCTGCCCGGACAATGGAGTCATCGATCCCCCTCAATCCGGCCAGACAGAGGGCCATCACGAACCCTGTGGACTGCCATACGCCGGCGATCACGATAGTGTAGATGGACATCTTCGAGCTTACCAGCCAATCGAAGGTGAACGCCTCGAATCCCGCCTGCCGGACGAGCCGCTCCAGGCCCAGCCCAGGGTTAAGCATCCACCGCCACGCGGTGCCGGTGACGATGAAGGACAGGGCCATCGGATAGAGGTAGATCGTCCTCAAGGCCCCCTCCGCCCTGATCCTCTGGTCCAGCAGGATGGCCAGCAGAAGCCCGAACGCTACACAGAAAAACACGAACAGGCTGCCGAAAATGAGGAGGTTTTTGCTGGCCACCCACCACCTGGCGCTCCTGAAAAGTTTAGCGTACTGGAGAAGGCCCGCCACCTCATACCGAGGCAGGAGTCGGGACCGGGTCAGGGAGATCCACGCTGTCCACAGGATAAACCCGTAGATGAAAACGGCCCCGGCCAAAATGGTTGGTGAGAGGACCAGGCGGGGAAGGTAAGCCTGGACGAGTTCCCCGGGCTTTCGAGCCTGCTTGCCGCTATCGTTTCTCATCCTTTGCCCTCGTGTCAGGTGTGCGATCAGCCGGATAACGGGTCCATGGGCCCTGGGGGGGGCGAACCGGATCGGTGCCCGCTTCAGTGTACATCAACGGCCATGCCGGGTCATCGGCTGACACGGCATGGCCTTGGGGATCCGGGGGTTTGGGGCCTGTCTGTCTTTTCTATTTAACGGCCATGACCTCGTCCGCCAGCTTTTGGGCCGCCTGGGTCGCGGACAGGTCGGAATTGTAGAAGTTGGTCACCACGTCGAAGATGGCACCACGGACCTCCGGGTAAACAGCCATCTCATGGGCCATGCTGGGCAGCAGGCCCCCGGTGGCAGCGCTGGCGACAAAGTCTGTCATGGACCGCTGGGCGGGGACATCGAAATTGTCGCGCGCCATCCCGAGACGAACGGGGATCGACCCCTTGTTGATATTGAACACCTCCTGGAACTCGGGCTCAAGGATGAGGCGAGCCATGGCATCCTGTGCCTCACGTGCCTGCTTATCCTTGACCTTGAACATGATAAAACTGTCCACATTGAACAAAAAGTACTCGCTGGTCTCGGGAAAGGGCAGTGCGACATAGTCCACGTTGGGCTCCTTGTTCGCGGCCGTAAACTCACCTTTAGCCCAATCTCCCATGAACTGCATGGCCGCCTTCCCCTGGATCACCATGGAGGTAGCCAGATTCCAGTCGCGCCCCGGCGCGTTCTTGTCGGTGTATTTCTTGATGCTTTTAAGCCTTTCGAAGGCTTTCACCATAGTCGGGCTGTTCAGATATTTCGGGTCCGCGTCAACCATCGTTCGCCGATAGAAGTCCGCCCCTCCCAATCCGACGACGATGGACTCAAACACCGTCGCCTCCTGCCATGACTGCCCTCCGAAGGCCACCGGAGTGAATCCGGCATCCTGGATCTTCCGGGCGGCCTCTTCGAACTCGGCCCATGTCCTCGGCATCTTGGCGCCTGCCTTGCGAAATACCTCGGGGTTGGCCCACATCCAGTTGATCCGATGGACATTCACCGGCACGGCAACATATTTGCCCTTGTACTTCATGACTCTGGCAACGACCTCGGGAAGGATGTCGTCCCACCTGTTGGCCTTGGCCACCTTGCTGAGGTTGGCCAGCACACCCTCTTCACCCCACTGCTGGATCTGCGGACCTTTGACCTGGGCAGCCGTTGGGGGGTTGCCGGCCACCGCTCTGGACCTGAGGACGGTCATGGCCGTCTCGCCCCCACCGCCGGCAACGGCGAAATCCTTCCACGTGTGGCCTTCCTTCTCCAGCAGATCCTTCAGGACGGCGACCGAACGGGCTTCGCCCCCGGAGGTCCACCAGTGAAGAACCTCCACCTCTCCGGCAACAGCCGTGCCAGCCAGAAGCCCCATTATCAAGATGACAACGACCAAGATTCTAACTTTTTTCATTTTATCCTCCTTTGTCCCCTGAAGCCTCACCTCGACACCAAGGCCTGCCCTGTCTTTCCGGAACAACCTTCCCGGCCCAGGTGTTTGTTCCTGCCGGCCTCACCGTTAAACGGATACGGCCTTTTTGCTTAAAGTTTACCTCGCAGAATCGGCGGCGCAACAGGTCTTCCCGGAATCTGATTTCAGCCGGCCCTGCCGCCCTGACCCAATCCCGGCCAAATTGGGGGAGGGGCCTGGCCTTGACGCTCCAGCGACCCAAAACCGGCCCGCGGGCCCCCGGGCGCAGAGACCCGGTCGGGATGGACCGTCAGCCGGCCTGGAATGGCGCGCCGAGGACATCTCGAGCCCTGTCCAGATCCTCCTCCTTTACCTGAAGCCTGACCTCGCCCAGCACACCTGGGTAAAGGGCGTTGGCAAACGGAGCCTGAATGTAGGACTCAATACCCGCCGATGACAGAAGGGCTCTTGTCATTTCGGCATCCAGTATATCGGAGTGGGTCGAGACGGTTACAAATGTAGGGGGCATGGGCCACACCCTCCTTCACCTTTCCGGCCTGCCCCGCGGCTCCCTGGGCCGCATTGCGGAAACTCCCGCATCGTTCCGGCCGGCTCGTGTGAGGGAACCCTGTTTTCAGGAAAGGTCGGATTTAAGGCTGACATAATCCATGACGTCACGCCGGGACAAAATCCCCACCAGGCTTGTCCCCTCTATGACCAGGGCGCGGCCGGTTTTCAGCTCCTGCATCTTTTTTAAGGCCTCGGAAACAGCATCGGATGGAGAGACTACGGGAAATTCCGAGAGGGGCCGGTAGTTCTCCTGAACTGTTTTTTCCTCCCACATGTGCCGTGGGACCGCCCTGACCGCCTCCGCCTCTGCAACACCCTGAACCAACCCTCCGGCCATTACCGGGAAAACGGGATGGTGGTAAGCCAGGATGAAATCGTTCACCAAACTGGCCAATGTTGTTTCCAGGGTGACCGTGACCGGGTTTGGCGTCATTATGTTTTGAACCTTTACGTCGGCCAAAAGGTTTCTGTGCGCCATCTGTTGATAGCTTCCAAGGGCGGCATTCCTGAGAAAAAACCCTATCAGAACATACCAAAGCCCCGCGAGGCTTCCCATGAACACGAGCAAAACACCGACAATAAAAAGGGCCGTGCCGAATACGGCTCCAACCTCGCTTGCCACCCGGGTCGCCCCCATGAGATCTCCGCGGCGGCTCCAAAGCAGAGCCCTCAGGATGCGCCCACCGTCAAGGGGAAGCCCCGGCAGCAGGTTGAACAGAGCCAGAACCAGGTTGACCAGGGCCAGATAGCCCAGCAAGGCAGCCAGCAGAGGGCCCGCACCGGCGGCGGACAGTGCTCGGCTGGCCGCGAAAAAGGCAGCGGCGAGCACAGCACTGACCACAGGGCCGACAATGGCCATAAAAAACTCCGTGCCGGGATCCTCCGGCTCCTCTTCCAGCTGGCTGACCCCGCCGAACACAAAGAGAACGATCCTTTTCACCGGCAGACCGCGACGGATGGCCACCAGGGAATGGCCCAGCTCGTGAAGAATAACAGACACGAAAAGACCCAGACATGACAGGATGCCCGCCGCCCAGTAGTGGGCGGCTGACAGGTCTGGCACCAGCATGGGGAAGTGTCCTACTGAAAGCGCCCAGGAAAGGAGGACAAAAACAACAAACCAGGAGGGATCAAGAACGATGGAGATCCCCCTGATCACAATGACTGTGAGCTGCCTGCTGAACAGGGGCATACTCTAATGTTAGGTGCCGACGGGGGGCCCGTCAAGGCGCGGTGGGCTGGCGCCTTCCCCCTGAGCCGGAAGAGAGGTGAGGTGGGACATCGCCAAAGAACGGGGAATGAGGAGCGACCGGATCCTGCCGGAGACGTGGCGGAGGCCAGAACCCGATTGTGGTCAACCCAAAACCCGGGGCCAGGGTCTCAGAACTCTTTTTCGAGCAACACGGCCATGCTCAGCCTGATCCTCGGCCGGTCAAGGACCACAAACCCGGATCCGGTGGCTATGCGAATGGTTGCCTCCAGCTCCTCTGCTGTGACATGTGGCTTCGGTTCGGAGATGAACAGCCGTGATCCGGGGCGAAGAACTCTGCGCAGGTTGCTGAGGAAGGCGTCCTGGTCCGGCACCTCATGAATCACCCAGAAGGCAAGGGCGAAATCGACGGTTTCCTCATTCCCAAAGGTATTCCCCTCAATAAGCCCTGTTTCGATCCTGTTAAAGAGACGAGACCGCTTCGCCCGGCGCTCGAGGACCCTGAGCATCTGAGGCTGAATATCGAATGAAATGACCCTGCCATCCGGTCCAACCAGGCGTGCCAGGCCCAAGGAAAAGAATCCCATGCCACACCCCACGTCCAGCACGGTCATGCCAGGCCGAATATAGGGCCCCAGGATCTTGGCCGGGGCGTGAATCAGATGCCTCAGGGGATTGTCGAAGAGGTAGGCCGCGTACCAGGGGCAGACCCTGTGTTTTTTCTTCCCCATTACCGGGGATAGTGTGGCGGGTTTCATGTTCTACGTTTTACGTTTCAGTTTCGGGGCAAGGGGCAGCAATCCCTGAGAAGCCAGCCATAGACAGCTTCGTGTTTTCACAACCTGAAACCTGGAATTTGACACTCTTCAGCCAGCCTACCTCCCCCTTATTCTCAACCTCTCCCTCGCCCTTTCGATGCGCCAGGTAATAGCTTCCTTGTTCTCGTAATCGTCAAAGATCTCCTGGTAGATGGCCAGGGCGGCCTCGAGCTCCTCCCTCTCCTCCAGGGTTGAGGCCAGGCCAAACTTCGCGCCCAGAACATGGTCCCCCTCAGGATAGCGGACCAGGTACTGCCGCCACTGCCGCTCGGCCTCGGCCAGCCGGCCGGCCACCTGGTAAACGGTGGCGATCTGGAAATAGGCCTCAGGCACCATGGGGCTCGCCTGATAGCGGTCCACAAGGACCTGGTATTCAAGGATCGACTGCTCGAAATTCATCAGCTCGAAGTAGCAGCTTGCGATGCGGAACTGCGCCGCGTCATCTCCGTCCACCCTTTCAAAATCCGTGATGAGACGCTGGTATTCTACAATTGCGCCGGCGCAGTTACCCACCTTTTTCTCCAGGATTTCGGCGATATTTTTTCTTGCCTCATAGGCCCGCTCACCCTCTGGGAACTTTGCCAGCAGTTCCCTGAAGTCGGACACTGCTTCCTGGTATCTGCTTTCGTAGAGATAGTAAATGGTCCCTCGTTGAAACAGGGCCTGCTCCAGAAGGGCGCTTCCCGGATACTTGACCAGGAACTGGGTCAGATATTCCACGGCGGCCCCATCAAGATCATCGTCCAGGGCTGTCATTGCCCGCTGGAACAGGGCCCGCTCCTTCCGGTCAGAGGAGCAGCCGGCAAAAGCCAATACGAGCACCAGCAACACGGTAATGGTGGTCCGGTTTTTCAGCTGGTTTTTTAAGAAAATCAAGGGATGCCCTCTCAAACCATCTGCCGCCACGTGGCGGCTTTTCAGGGCACCTTCCGGATCGCTTCTACCAGATCCGGCTGAGGCTCTTCGAACTGCAGGCCAATGCGCCTGTCGCGGGAGTAGGTGAAAGTCGCACTGCCCTCCTGGACGACGTCATAAACCTTGCGGCACGAAAGCCCTTGAGACGGAAGGTCTGCTTCGGGGACAAGCAGGATAATATCCATATCCGGATCGATCTCGTCCTTCCCGTAGAACCGCAAGCCCACCCCTCTCTCGCTATAGTCAAGCAGCCTGAAAGGCTTCCTTCCGCAGATAGCTATGGCTCCTTCAGGAGCCCGGTGCCTGGGATGTCTGCGTTTTTCCTTCATGGACTAACCTCTTTGGCCAGCGGGATGACGACCCCCCGGACGAAACGGTGATCCATTGGTCGGATTTGCAGTTCGCTGTTGAAATGTACACGACCTGACCGTCAGCCGGCCGAGCCATTGTCCGTCCACAGCTCTCCCTGCTCCAGGGGCTTGAGCTCTCCCGGGCCTGGGGCCGCGGGGGCTTTGCCTTTCCCTCGTCGAACCAGTCAACCCTCACTTTCCTGAATCCGGGCAATGGATACAACCCCTTCGTCGAGCTGTGGCATGTCGATG
>JBFFDD010000094.1:0-9676 GCA_041559575.1 bacterium | reverse complement strand
GCTGGAAAACACCTACACGAAGAACGACAGTGTCCTCTTCGTGGTGGCTCCTGAGAGCGGGGATGTCTTCAGCCGCCGCACCCTGGCAGCCGTCGAGGAACTGACTAAAAGGTCATG
The DNA here is from genome assembly GCA_041559575.1 of bacterium. Classification (GTDB taxonomy): domain Bacteria; phylum BMS3Abin14; class BMS3Abin14; order BMS3Abin14; family BMS3Abin14. Next base: position 9,559 of record JBFFDD010000094.1, on the reverse strand, counting down.
GAAGATCCCTTATTCGAGCCGGGTCAATTCCATCACCAACTTTCAACACAGCTGGTCCGAGGGAGATGACCTCATCGTCGAGGATCTGGTGCCGGACGCTGCGTCGCTGTCGGACCGGGATCTTTCAAGGATCAGGGAGATCGCCCTGGCCGAACCGCTCCTGGTAGACCGGCTGGTCTCTTCGTCCGGTCATGTGACCGGCGTGTCCATCAGCGTACTCAAGCCGGGGGAGTCGGCTGATGAGAACGAAGAGATTGCGCTCTTTGCCCGGGAGCTCGTGGAGGAGTTGTCTTCCGAGTACGCCGACATGGATTTCTACCTCACGGGCGGCGTTATCTACGATCACTCCATGGGGGAGGTGGCGGCCGGAGATATGACCACCCTCATACCGGCGATGTTCCTGATCCTGCTGGTCATAATTGCCGTCACCCTGGGATCGGTCACCGGGACCCTGGCCACTTTCGCTGTCATCGTCTTCTCCATGTTAACGGGTATGGGCCTGGCCGGCTGGCTGGGCATCAAACTGACCCCGGCGTCGGCCAACGCTCCCCTCATCATCATGACCCTGGCCGTGGCCGACAGCATCCACGTCCTGGTGACTGTTTTTCAAAGGATGCGGGCCGGCGAGAGCAGGCACAACGCCATTACCGAATCGATGCGGATCAACCTCATGCCGGTATTTCTCACCAGCATCACCACGGCCGTCGGTTTTTTAACCATGAACTTTTCCGACGCCCCTCCCTTCCGTGACCTGGGCAACATCGTAGCCATGGGCATCACGGCGGCATTCCTGTACTCCGTGCTCTTCCTGCCGGCGCTCATGGCCGTGTTGCCGGTCCGGGCCAGGGCACGGGCCTCAAATGCCGGGATCCGAAGCTGCTCGAAGCTGGCTGACTTTGTCATCGCCCGCCGCCGCGCCATTTTCCCGGCCACCCTCGTCATCGTGGCGGTCCTTGCCGTGGGCATAACCCACGTGGAGCTTAACGACAACTGGGTGGAATATTTCGGCAAGCGGTACGATATCCGCAGGGCCACCGATTTCGCCACCGAAAATCTCACCGGGTTCGACATGATCGAGTATTCGCTGGACTCGGGAGCTCCCGGCGGGATCAGCGATCCACGGTACCTGGCCACCGTGGAGGCGTTCGCGAACTGGTACCGCTCTCAGCCCGGTGTGGTGAACGTCGTCAGCATTACCGACACCATGAAGCGCCTGAACATGAACATGCACGCAGACGACAGGGCCTTCTACCGGATACCCGGACAGCGTGACCTGGCGGCGCAATACCTGCTCCTTTACGAGATGTCGCTGCCCTTCGGGCTTGATCTGAACAACGAGATCAACGTGGAAAAATCGGCGACACGGATGACCGTTTCGCTGAAAAACACCACCACCAACGACCTGCGGGAAATGGACGCCGGCGCCCGGCGGTGGCTCTCGGACAACGCGCCGGAGAGCATGCTGACGTACGGTTCGGGCGTCTCGATCATGTGGGCACACATCTCCGAGCGCAACATCAACAGCATGCTGGGCGGCGCCTTCCTGGCGCTGGGGTTCATCTCCATCATCCTGGTATTCGCTCTGGGCAGCGTCAGGCTGGGAGCTCTCAGCCTCATCCCCAATTTCGCCCCGGCCCTCATGGCCTTCGGTGTGTGGGGGCTCACCGCGGGGCAGGTGGGGCTGGGCCTCTCGGTGGTGTTCTCGCTGACCATCGGCATCGTGGTGGACGACACGGTGCACTTTCTCAGTAAATACATCCGGGCCCGTAAAGAGCACGGGCTGACTCCGGCCGAGGCTGTCCGTTTCGCCTTTGAAACAGTGGGAACCGCCATGGTCATCACCACTGCCGCCCTGGCGGCCGGTTTCCTGGTCCTTTCCCTGTCCGGCTTCAAGATGAACGCCGACCTTGGCCTCATGACAGCCATAACGATCAGCATGGCACTGGCTCTGGATTTCCTGTTCCTGCCGGTCCTGCTCATGAAAGTGGAGGGTATGAAAGATGAAGAAGACACTGCTGATACTGACGTTGTTTTCGTTCCTGCAGCCCCTGCCATCAGCCGCCGCCGCTGACGGGAAGGGCCTGGCCATCGCCCGGGAAGCGGACAGCCGGATGGACGGGTTCGCGGATTTCACCGCCGAAATGGTCATGGTCCTGAAAAACAGGCACGGCCAGGAGAGCGTGCGCGAGATGCGCGTCCGGACACTGGAGGTTGCCGGCGACGGCGACAAGAGCCTGTCCATCTTCGACACGCCCAGGGACATCAAGGGCACCGCTTTCCTGAACTTCACCCACAAGTCCGGCGATGACGACCAGTGGCTCTACCTGCCGGCCTTGAAACGGGTCAAGAGGATCAGTTCCCGCAACAAGTCCGGCTCCTTCATGGGCAGCGAATTCGCCTACGAGGACATCGGCAGCCAGGAGGTGGAGAAGTACACCTACCGGTGGGTCCGGGACGAGACGCTGAGCGGCAAGGAATGCCACGTCGTGGAGTTCTACCCGGTGGACTCGAAGAATTCGGGGTATACGAAGCTCGTTAACTGGATCGATACGGCCGAGTACCGGACCTGGCAGGTTCAGTATTACGACCGGAAAGACTCTCTGCTCAAGACCCTGACCATTTCGGATTACCGCCAATACCTGGACCGGTACTGGCGGGCTCAAGAAATGAATATGGTCAACCACCAGAACGGCAAGAGCACAACCCTGACCTGGTCCAAATACACCTTCCGGACCGGGCTCACCGATGGAGATTTTAACCGGAACAGCCTGGCGAGGGCGCGATGAGGAACAGGCATGCAGCAGCCGGCATCGTGCGGTGGCTGACGGCCATCGCCGTGGCCGCCGCGATGGCCGCCCCCGCACCGGCCTCGGGGCTCGATGTGTCGGGGTCTGTGTCGGGAGAGAGGACGGTCTTTACCGGTGACGCCCTGCACCCGGAACAGGGGAGCGGCAGCGCGTCGCTGGCCATCGCTCCCGAGGTCTATCACCAATGGGAGAGCGGTCCCTCCCTCATCTTCACCCCATTTCTGAGACTTGACAGCAAGGACGGCGAACGCACCCATGCCGACATCCGTGAGCTGACCTACCTGAAGGTGGGCGACGGCTGGGAGATGAGGGCCGGTATCGGCAAGGTCTTCTGGGGCACTACGGAGTTCGTGCATCTCGTGGACATCGTCAACCAGACCGACCTGGTGGAGAACATCGACGGGGAGGAAAAGCTGGGGCAGCCCATGGTCCGCTTTTCCCTGGTCAGGGATTGGGGGGTCATCGACCTTTTCGCGCTCCCGTACTTCCGGGAGCGCACCTTCCCCAGTATCGAGGGACGCCTCCGGTACGGCCTGGTGGTGGACACGGATCAGCCCGTCTATGAAAGCGGCGATGGTCAGCACCATCTCGATTTCGCAATGAGGTACAGTCACTCCATCGGGTCCATCGACCTGGGTCTGTCCTGGTTTTCGGGGACGGGACGCGAGCCGTCCCTTCTCCCCGGCACCGACACCCTGGGGCAGCCGGTCCTCATCCCCTTCTACGAGCTCATTGACCAGGTCAGCCTGGACCTGCTCATGGTGACCGGGCAATGGCTCCTCAAGCTCGAAACCCTGCACCGGTCCGGCCAGGGCGAGGATTACAGCGCCCTGACCGGGGGAGCGGAATATACCTTTGTCGGCCTGGGGGGAACCCCTGCGGATCTCGGGGTCATCCTCGAGTGGGCCTACGATGATCGCGGCGACACTGCGACAACTCCCTTTGAGAACGATCTCGCGGCGGCTGTAAGACTGGTGCTCAACGACATGGCCGGCACAGAAATGCTCGCCGGTGTCATAGAGGATATAGGGAGCAATGCCCGGATCGTGAGCATCGAGGCCAGCCGGCGGCTGGGGGACAATATCAGGGCGTCCCTCGAGGCATATATTTTTGCGGACATTCCCGCTGACGACCCGTTCCGTGACCTGAGAAACGATGATTTCCTGAAGCTGGAGGTCACCTTGTTCCTGTGAAACCGGGGCCACTGCACCTTAAGCAATAGGGTTGGGGTCGTAGCTTGTATTTTAACATGGAGGGAAACTTCCCGGGGTCGTAGCTTGTATTTTAACATGAAGCGGAGAGCCAGGGGCCAAGAACTGGAAACTGGGAAACTTCCCGGGGTCGTAGCTTGTATTTTAACATGGAGCAAAGGGTTGAGAACTGAGAACTGGGTACAGATTCAAGATCTTACCTGGGAACCGAAACCTGAAACTGGCTGTAAGAAAGGGATCTGATCCCATCATCACCTGCTGCTAGAGTCCATTTGTTTAAAGCCGGTTCAATCCTTCCCACCAGAAGTTCCCTTTCTATTTTTCTGAAGCCTGCGGTTTTGTATGCTAAATTGAATTTTAGGGGAAAAGAACCGGGGGAATTCATCGAATACCGGATATAAGGCAAATTCAAGGTTCTGCTGTTGGCCCCAGGGGATCGTGTTTCCGTTGAGGAGGTGTTTTAATTTCGGGCTTCTGTCCCACTGCTAAAGGAGCGAACCATGAAAAGGCGCATATTCCTCTTTTCCCTTTTGTTCACACTGCTTATACCCCGCCTTTGTTATTCCACAGCTCTTGTAACCTACCTTGAAGAGTCCTTTCTCCGATCAACGGGGCCGCCTGTTTTGGAAACCGTAACCTTCGAGGCCGGGTCCGGGTGGGCCAAGATGATTGTGACTGCCGGATCACTACAGGACGGGGAAATTGAGCAGGTGAGCAGTTCAAGGATCACCCTCAACGGTATCCCTGTCTGCGGACCCGAGGAATTCAATCAGGGAACGGTATCCTTGGAAAAGGAGATCCTCCTGGTTGAAGGTGTCAATACAATGGAGGTTGTCCTGATGGGGAAACCGGGTGGACTCCTTCAGATCAGGATCGAAAAGAATTTTCCCAGTTTTCTGACCGAAAACGCCACATGGTCCGGAAAGGTCCTCGTCAAGGAATTCTTCAAGGTTATGCCCGGGGCTATCCTCAAAGTCCGTCCCGGGACCCGGGTGATGATGACCCACTACCGTGGCTATCGAAACCCGGAAAAAAGGATTCATTTCCTGGTTGCGGGCGGCATACAGGCCATTGGAAGTCCTGAGGCACCTATCTACTTCTCCTCCGACGCACAGGACCCGCAAAACGGGGATTGGTCCATGATGCGCCTCCTCAATCCCCAGGGACCCAACGTGTTCCGATACTGTGTATTTGAATTCGCCCAGCAGGGTCTGAACGTCTGGAACGGTGACATAACGGCAACCAACTGTGTGTTCAGGTGGAACAACTGGGAAGGGATCTATTTCGAATCGACGGCCTCGGCCTACCTGGGCTCCTGCCAGCTGATGGAGAACGGCTACAATGGTTTGGCGGCGGAACAGTTCAACACCATCGAAATGGACAACTGCGAGGTTTGGCGAAACGGAACCAATGGTATTCACGTTGACGCATCCACCCTGGAAATAAAAAGGTCTCTGGTCCATGACAACGGCGCAAACGGTCTCTCGGTGGACGACAACGGGACGCTCAATGCTTACGGTGTAGCTTCCTACTCGAACAATGCGTACGGTCTGGGCCAGGGCCAGGGCACCAACGTGGTGGAGGTGGGGAACCTGGAGCTGTACAGCAACGGGTCGGGTGCCTACCAGGGTTCCATCACCACGGTTGCCACCTCCTATTGGGCGCCGTCGCAGGTGGATATCGGTTTCGAACCGGAAATGGGCTACGCTCTGGACTACATACCCAGCGACCCCCTCAAGGACCCATACCTTTACGTTTATCCGGACGATGAGACCCGGGAGATCGAGGTGAAAATTGGCGAGGGTCTGGGACTGACATGGTCCGTAACCTGGGACGGAAGCACCATCTGGACCGCCACCGTGAACGGCAAGATCTATCAGTTGGACCCGGTGTCTGGTGCGGTCCTGGACCAGTTCAATGCGCCCGGTTCCCAACCGTGGGGAATGACCTGGGACGGGGCTCACCTGTGGGTCGTGGATTTTGCAGAGAAGAGAATCTCAAAGGTGGATCCGTCAACTGGAGCGGAACTGGCTTCCTTCCCCACCCCCGACCCTCTTGGTGGCTGCAAGGGTGTCGCCTGGGACGGTACCTATCTGAACGTAATGGGTTGGACCACCCCCACCATCTACAGGATGCGGACAGACGGCACCGTGGCTTCGACCATAAATGTTCAGATCCCCGGGAACGCCGGCGGCATTGCCTGGGACGGGAGCCACTTCTGGATCCCGGCCGGAAAACTCATGAAGGTGAACACGACGGGCCAGGTGGTGGGTTGGATCTATCCGGCATCCGAGGGCACCTGGGACATGACCTGGGACAGCACAAACAAGTACCTGTGGGCAACCCAGCGGACCAACGAGAATTGGTCCGACGCAAAAATCTACGGCCTCAAGATCACTAACATCCAACCACCTCCGCCTTGAAAAGGGAAACTTCCCGGGGTCGTAGCTTGTATTTTAACATGGGGTTAAGAGCTCAGGACTGGGAACTGAGAACTATGTCCTAAGTGCTAGGTGATAAGAGATAAGGGGACAGCGCTTTTACTTATCACTGAGCACTTATCTCTTAGAACTGAGAAACTTCCCGGGGTCGTAGCTTGTATTTTAACATGGGGTTAAGAGCTCAGGACTGGGAACTGGGAACTGAGTGCTGGTACGCTCGAATTTACGACTGACCGACTAACCGATTCAACGAAGGATCGGCGCGTTTGCCTTGTCGGATAGTCGCAACCTCGTTCAGTCGCCCTGTCGCCCATCCGCTCTCTCGCCCCGTCGCCCTGTCGCGGTAACTCCCTTTCCACTTTCCACTTTCTACTTTCTACTATCCTAACACCCCCTCCATCGCCAGCACCAGTACCGCAGCGATCAGGGGTGTCAGGACCCAGCCGCTCAGGATGGACAGCAGAGTGCGGGCACTGACCGTCCGGATCCCCTTGAGCAGGCCGATGCCGATGACCGCCCCGATGACCGCCTGGGAGGTGGAGACGGGGACGCCTACGAACGTGTAGAAATGGACCGTGATGGCCTCGGCCAGAAGGACGACCAGAGCGGAGAAGGGGTCCAGCCGGACCAGGCGTGAACCCACGGTCACCATCACCCGTTTGCTGAAGGTGAAGATCCCCAGGCCGATACTCAGGCCGCCTACCAGTGTGGCTGTCATCATGGAAAGGTGCCCTGCTCCCACGTAGACGGCAGTGACATTGGCCACATTGTTGGCCCCGAGAGCGAAAGCGCCGTATGAGCCGGCTGCCACCAGGCCGACGCGAAGGAACATGTCGCTTTCCAGGAGGCTCAGACTCAGCCGGTTGTTGATCGCGGCCAGTGCCCGATAGACCACCACCGCCATTATGGCTCCCCCCACAGGCGTTCCTACCCAACAGGTGACGACCTTGCCCAGCCCCCCCATGTCAACGTACCTGTTGCCGAAACCGATCCCCAGGATGGCCCCGACCACCGCCTGGGATGTGGACACAGGGAGACGCCCGATCGTCATCAGGGTCACGGTGATCGCTGCGGATATGGAGACCACCACAGCCTGATGGAGGGTCATCCCCGTGAGGCCTGACAGGGTGTCGATCCCCGAGCGGCCCTGGAGCACGGCTCCGGCCAGGACGAACAGGGATGCCATGGCCGCCGCAGTGGTGAAGCGGAGCATTCTGGAGGTGACGGCCGGTCCGATAACGTTGGAAGCGTCGTTGGCACCCAGGGACCATCCCAGGAAGACGCCACCCACGATGGAAAACATCTATACCCGCCTCTTTAAACTGATGATGTTGATCCGCTTTGATACACGGTCGATCTGATCGGTGATATCACCTAACAGGACGACCAGTTCCTTGAGCTGGAGCTTGAGGAAAGGATCGATATCGGAATCAAAGAGTGTGGTGATGATCCGACGCTCGATGACGTCGCACTGGCTCTCCTTCTCGTCGATGACCTCGAGGAGTTCCGGGATCCGGCGACCCCGTTGAAACAGATCCTCGACCTGCTCGATCATCAGGCCGCAGGTATCCATGGAAATGCTGACCATCTTCCGGACATCCGGCGCGATGATATCGGGTATGGCCAGCTTCTGTGTCCGGATGATGTTGAGAATGATCTCCAGAATGTGGGGGACATAATCGACGGATTCTAAAAGCCCCATAATGTCCCCGCGCGACTCAGGGAGAAGCACCTTGCTGTACATGAGGGTCTTTATTTCTTCCCGGACGTCATCGGCCTTGGATTCATAGCGGTGGGCCTCCTCGACAAGGTTCATGAAGTCATCCCCGGCGTCCCCATCGAGGTACCTGTTGATCGCCTGGGCAAACGTGTGCTGTACGGTGCACAGGTGTTCCAGGTACCGCCTGACGAGGATCTGCACCTGGCGCTGCTTGCGGAAAAGGAATCTCATGATTGATGGACGCGGATCGGGATCGTCCGCCCTCCTCCTTTCTGTGATTCAAGCTGGGAAAAGGAATCCTTAAGGTACCCTAAAAAGGTATCTTGAGGTTGTTTCAGTGTCAACTGAAGGTGGGAGCAGGGTCGAGGGGGCGAGGTTGCGACTCTTCGATAATGCGAACGCGCCGATCCTTCGTTGAATCGGTTAGTCGATCAGTCGTAAATTCGAGCGTACCAGTTCTCAGCTCTAAGCCCTTAGTTCTCAGTACTCAGTTCTAAGCACTCACTTCTCGGTTCTCAGTTCCCGGTTCCTCCTGTAATATTAACAAAGGAGGAATGGACATGATCGATGCCAGTCTGGACAGGGAAAAATCGGTGCTGCATGTCCGCCCGTCGGGCCGGCTGCGGAAGGAGGATTTTGACCAACTGGCCGGTGTCGTCGATCCGTTCATCGAGGAGACCGGGGGCCTGAACGGCCTGATCATCGAGACGGAGCGTTTTCCGGGCTGGGAGGACCTCGGCGCCGCCGTCGGCCATTTTTGCTTCGTCCGGGACCATCACCGGGAGATCAGGAAGGTGGCCCTCGTCACGGATTCACCCCTGGGCAGCGCGGCGGAAAATATCGGCTCCCATTTCGTCTCCGCCCGGATCAGGCACTTTCCGGCCGGCCGGATCGAGGAGGCGAAAAGGTGGGTCGGTTCGTGAGGATCTTAAAGATGCTATTCCGGAAAATGCATTTGGAAGATTACATTTCCCTTCGGATCGATATAGCTTAAGCTGCCGCCCTCCAGGACCGTCGCCAGGCCCGATTGGAATTTTTCAACCCGGTCGTACTTCATCGGAATGACCACCTTTCCCTGCCGGTCGATATAGCCCCACCGCGCGGTCCCCCGTAACATCCCCTGCTCGAGATGGATCTTCCCTTCGCGAGCTGATTCTTCCAGAGACTTTCTCGCAGAGGTGTCGGATACTTTTTCCACCACAGCGGCAAGCCCCTGGGAGAAATCTTTAGGAGGAATCCTGGGGTCGTAGCTTGTATTTCAACATCAGAATCCTGGGGTCGTAGCTTGTATTTCAACATCGGTTAAAATACAAGCTACGACCCCAGGGTTGGATGGTTTTCTAAAGTTCAATCGTCGGCTCCTTGTCACCTGACAGGTAT
>JBFFDD010000093.1:0-9690 GCA_041559575.1 bacterium | reverse complement strand
AGACGAAGACGAAGTTCAGGTGGAGAACCCATCTACGAATAAAATAGAAGCAGCTTTTGTGTTATTTCCAGAAAAAATATTACAAAGCTTATTGTGTTGAGTCTGTATTGATGATTGATTTGCTCCGTCTTCGTCTTACTCCTTCGTCTGAAGAAAATACTTGGTCTTCGTCTTACTCCTTCGTCTGTCTTTCATTCCTCCAGCATCGCCATCCCCTGATCGTGGTACCGGGTGCCCGCGGCAGCTCCGGGGGGGAACGCCTCTTCCAGGGCGTCAAGGTCCTCCTGCGTCAGGGCCACCTCCAGGGCGCTGACGTTCTCCTCCAGGTGGGAGCGTTTTCGGGTCCCGGGGATGGGGGACATGTCCTCCCCCTTGGCCAGCACCCAGGCCAGTGCCATCTGGGTGGCCGAGCATCTTTTGGCGGAGGCCAGTTCTTCCAGTTTTTCGACCAGGGCCAGGTTCTTCTCGAAGTTCTCGCCGGTGAGGCGGGGGAAGCGCTCCGACCGCACGTCCCCCTCAAACTCGAAATCGGCCGCTTTCCGGTACTTCCCGGTGAGAAAGGCCCGGCCCAGGGGTGAGTAGGGGACGAATCCGATGCCCAACTCGCGGCAGGTGGGAATGATGCGATCCTCCGGACCCCTGCTCCACAGGGAATATTCGGTCTGCAGGGCGGAGATGGGATGGACGGCGCATGCCCGGCGGAGGGTGTCCGGGCCGGCCTCGCTCAGACCCAGGAAACGGACCTTGCCCTCGGACACCAGGTCCGACATGGCCCCGACGGTTTCCTCGATGGGAACCTCCGGGTCCACCCGGTGCTGGTAGTAAAGGTCGATGGTGTCTATCCCCAGGCGCCGGAGGCTCCCCTCGCAGGCGGATCTGACGTAGTCCGGCTTGCCGCTGACGCCGATGAAGCTGCCGTCCTCTCCCCGGAGGACGGCGAATTTGGTGGCGATGACGAATCGGTCCCTCATCCCCTTCACTGCCCTGCCCACCAGCTCCTCGTTGTGGCCGCGCCCGTACATGTCGGCCGTGTCCAGGAAATTGACCCCCAGATCCCGGGCGTGAAGGATGGTAGCGATGGACTCTGACTCATCCGATTTTCCGTAGAATTCGGACATCCCCATGCAGCCGAGTCCCATGGCCGAAACGATCAATCCCTGGTTGCCAAGTGTTCTCTGGTTCATGGTTGATCTCCCTCTAACAGTGCTAAGTGCTAAGAGATAAGTGCTAAGGGTAAGGGCGAAGAGTAAAGAGCTTAAGGATATTTATAGCATAAAAATATCGACGGACCCGGTTTACAAAGGCCTGCATTCAAGTCGCGCGTGATGCACATCTCACTTCGTCCTTGGACCTTTGCCCTTTGTCCTTTCCACTGTCAATGCCCCTCCTCGGGTCTCTGCATGATCAGGACCAGGCTGAGGACGCAGACCAGGGTCACGGCGATGGTGAAGAACGAGTCGTTAAACCCCAGCATGTTCGCCTGCATGACCAGCTGACGGTAGATCCCGGCGTCCGGCGGAAAGGACGCGGCCCCCTTGGCCGACAGGACAGCGGCCCCCCTGGCCTTGGCTATGACATAGGAGGGATCGAAGGGGGTCAGGTGTTCGACGAGCCGGGCCTGGTGGAACTGCGCTCTCCGGGTGGCCATGAAGATGGCGTAGGCGATCCCCATGCTGCCCCCCAGGTTCCGGATCATGTTGTAGATCGAAGTGGCCTCGCCCATGTTCTCCCTGGGGATATGGGAGAGGGTAAGGGTTGTAGTGGGGATGAATATGCAGGCCATGCCGATTCCCAGGGTCACCCGGGGCCACACGAAGGTCCAGAAGTCGGTCTGCAGGTTGAACAGGGACATGGCGTAGGTCGTCCCGGAGCAGATGACGATCCCCACGGCCAGGATGCCCTTGGGGTTCACCCGTGAGACCAGCCGTCCGACAACAGGCATGGTAATGAGGGAGGCCAGCCCTCCCGGCCCGAGGATCAGGCCGGCCTGCAGGGACGTGTAGCCCATCAGGACCTGCAGAAAAATAGGCAGCAGGACGATGCTGCCGAACAGGTTGAAGAAGACGAAAAACATCACGATGCAGCCGCTGGTGAAGGAACGGTCCCTGAGGAGGCGAAGGTTGATGATGGGATGCTCGGCATACGTTTCGTTGATGATCATGAAGGTCAGGGCCACCGCGGAGAGGATGGTGAACCCGATGATCGTTTCGGAACCGAACCAGTCGCTCCTCTGGCCGGTATCCAGGACGTACTGCAGGGATCCGAGGCCGACGGCAAGGAGGGCGAAGCCCAGGTAGTCGATCCCCATAGCCCTTTTTTTCATGTACGGCGGGTCGTGGATGAACAGAACGCTCAGGAAGATGGACAGCATGCCGATCGGGATGTTGATGTAGAAGATCCACCTCCAGGACCAGTGATAGGTGATGACCCCGCCGAGGAGGGGGCCCATGATCGGGCCCACCATGGCACCCATGCCGAAGATGGCCATGGCCATGCCGTGCTCCTTCCGGGGGAAAGCCTCCAGGAGAATGGCCTGGCTGACAGGGACCAGGCCGCCTCCCCCCAGTCCCTGCATGACCCGGAAGAAGATCAGGCTCTGGAGGTTCCATGCCGCTCCGCACATGAAGGAGCTGATGGTGAAGATGAGGATGGAGCCGATCTGGTAACGCTTTCTGCCGAACAGCCGGCTGAGCCACCCCGACATGGGGATAACGATGGCGTTCGACAGCAGGTAGGAACTGATGGCCCAGGTAGCCTCGTCGATCCCGGCCGAGAGCGATCCCCTGATGTGATCCAGTGACACGTTGACGATGGACGTGTCGATGATCTCGATCAGGGTGGGCAGCATCACCGTGACTGCAATGACCCACTTATTTACATGACGAGTTGGTTCACTCATTGAGATTGTGCCATCATTCCTGATCCAATACCTAAATAGGACTAATGTGTCCGGTAATTAATGGGTCATTGCAGTCAGTGGAAAGTGGAAAGTATGAAGTGGAAAGAAGATTCTCCTTTTAACATTACCTTTTGCAAGTCACACCTTTTTCCCTCAAACTCCAAACCTCAAACGAATCCCTTTCCACTTTCCCCTTTAACCTTTTGCCTCCCGACTATTCTATGAGGATAGTCGGGACGACGCTCATCCCCACCCTGAGCAGGTCCTTGATCTCCTCGATGTTGTCGAACACGATCTTTACCGGCACCCTCTGGACGATCTTGACATAATTGCCGCTGGCGTTCTCCGGCGGGAAGAGGGTGAAGGCCGAACCGGTTCCGGCCATAATGCTGTCCACCCTCCCCGTAAACCTTCGCCCGGGGTAAGTGTCGATCTTCATCTTTACCCTCTGTCCAGGCCTGATGCCCTGGATGCGGGTTTCCTTGTAGTTGGCCACCACGTAGGCCTCCGAGAGGGACACTACGCTCATAAGGGGTTGCCCGGCCTGAACCTGGTTGCCGATCTCCACCGATTTCCGAGTGACAAATCCGTCCGCAGGGGCGGTGACCGCTGTGTAGGACAGGTTCAACCGGGCCAGTTCAGCCTGGGCTCTGCGTTTGTTGATCTGTTCCGCCTGGGTCTGGAGGGCCTGTTCGGTCCGGGTGAGGGCGGCTTTCTCGGCCTTCAGATTGGCCCTCGCCTGGTGGATCGTGCTGTCGTGACCCATCAGGGATACCTGTGCATGGCGCTTGAGTTCCTCGGCGGCCTTCAGAGCCGCCGCGGCCGTGTCGCGGGAGGTCTTTACCGTCTCTAATCGGTTCAGGGGGATGACCTTCCTGGACAGGAGATTTTCGGCCCGCTTGAGATCGGCCTCCGCCTGCCTGAGCAGAGAGGCCTTGGCCTGGACATCGGCCTCCCTGACCGCCACCATGGCCTCCAGTTCGGCCGTGGCGGAAACGGCCCGGTCGACCGCCGCCCGGGCCGCAGCGATCCGGGTGTGCTGTGCCTGGACCTGGACCTCGAATTCGGCCAGCTTGCGATTTTCCACCTCAGTCCCGGCCTCGGCCTCAGCGACCTTCTGGATGTAGATGTCCGGGTCCAGCCGAGCCAGGATATCCCCCGGTTTTACGGCCTGGTTGCTGGTCACCAGGACCTCGCTGACCGTCCCGGGGACCCTGGGGGCGATGATGTGGATGGCACCCTCCACAAACGCGTCGTCCGTTTTGAGGTGGGTCCTTGCGTAGCCCCGATACAGGAAGATTCCGGTCAGAGCGGCAATCACCACCACTCCGGCGACGGTAAAAGCCTTGCGCCTCTTGCGTGAGTTGCCTTCGGTCGGTTTTTCCACTTCGTTCATGGAGGATCTCCTTGAAATATAGTGCTAAGAGCTAAGTGCTAAGGGATAAGGGCGAAGAGTCAAGTGAAGGAAGATCCGTATATATTTTTTATTCATTTTGTCCCGGGCTCTTCTCTCTTAGCCTTTCGTTGTTAGTCCTTCGGTCTTCCTCAATTCTACTTTCCAAGTGCCTCCACCAGGTCCGCGCCGGTGGTGTACAGAACGGCGGCCTCCGCCCGGCGGACGGAATAGAGGGCCGTCCAGTAATTCTGTTCGGTTCTGGCCAGCAGGGTCACCGCGTCGGTGACTTCGGTGGCAGTGCCCTCGCCCTCCTCGTATCTGGCCTGGTGAAGGCGCAGGCTCTCCTCAGCCTGTCTGACTGCTTTCTCGGCCACCGCCGCCCTCTCCCGGGCCCCGGTCAAAGCCAGGAAGGCGTTCTTAACCTCCAGCTCGATGGCCGCGGCGGTCCGTTCCCGCCGCATCCGAATCCCCGACAGTTCGGCCTCGGTACGGGACACCTCGGCCCTTTTGGCCCCTCCTGAGTAAAGGTCCCACGTCACTCCAGCCGTCAGGGACCAATTGTCCTCGTGCACCCGGTAATCATTCTCCTCGGACTGAAAACCACCGGAGACAAAGACAGAAGGATAGTGGTCCGCCCGGGCTTCCTCGTTTTCCGCTTGCCGTGAGGCGATCTCGAGGTCGAGGATCTCCAGTTCCAGCCGGGTTCCAAGAGCGATTTCAGCCGCGGCGCCGGCATCCCGAGAGTCCGGGAGGGAGGAACCGGTTATCTCCTCCGGGTCAACAGGATCGGACAAGGCCCTTCGCAGGAGGTAATTGATCCGTGCGGTTCTGAGAGCCCGGTCATCCCGGGCTGAGATCCGGCGCTGAAGGGCATCGGCCAGATTAACCTCCGCCTGCAGCGTGTCGTTGACCGTGACCATTCCCTCCTCGTAAAGGGCCCGGGCATCCGAGAGGTGGGCCTCGAAACTCTTGACTTCCTCTTCGGCAACAGCAAGCAGGTGGTTCGATTCCAGCAGGTCCACGTAGGCCACGAAGAATTCAATGGCCGAATCGTTCCTCGTCTGCCGGGTCGAAAGGCTGCGGGCCCGGGCCCTGGCCTCAGCGTCCCTGATGACTGCCCCCGTGCGGCCAAAGTCTGTGATGACCTGGTTCAGGCTGATCCCGTAATGAAGGGATTCCCTGTTGGCGATGGGTGATATGGTGCCGGATCCGAATCGGGCCTCGGGTTGATACCGAAGCCAGGTGTGGTTTGCGAAGGTCTCCACTGATGGCAGGCGTCGTGCCCGCGCCCTGTCAACCTCGGCATCAGCTGCCTGCGCCCGGCTTTCGGCGATCTTGACGTCCCTGCCCTCGGAGGTGACGATGGCCAAACCCTCCTCAAGGGAAAGGGCGTGACCGGCCGGCGCCCAGGCTGTCAGAAGGAGGGGCAAAAGGATCGGGAATAGGTTGGTTTTTTTCATCGCTACCTCGACTTTTCGGCAGACCACGGTCATCCGGCTGCCCCTTCGGTCATAACGCCGTGCAGGAATATGGCCACCAACTGGCCGACGACCGATCTCATCTCCGATGATGAAAGCTCCTTCTGATTGAGGATCTCGGCGTTCATGAAGGTGGTGAACAGGATGCGCAGAAAGAAGATGGCGGCCATGTCCAGGGGGACATCACGGAGAAGCCCCTTGGACTGTAACCGGGCGAGATACCCCGTAAGGGTCTGTCCCATCTCCTCAATGGTCTGGCTGTAGGCATTCCGAACCTTTTCGGGGTAGGTGTTCATCTCTGAGAGCATGATGCGGACGAACCTCTTGCGCTCCTTCAGGGTGCTGAGGAACCGGATCCCGATGGCCTCCAGTGCTTCAGGAACCGGCAGCTCCTCGATCGTCGGAATCAGGTCTTTCAAGCGGGGCAGGAAAGTGTAGTTCTTGAGGACCTCCTCGAACAGCCTTTCCTTTTTGCCGAACTTCCGGAAGATAGTCAGCTCGGAGACACCGGCCTGGTTGGCGATCTCCCGAGTGGTTGCCCCCAGGTAGCCCTTTTCGGAGATAAGCTCCAGAGTCGCCTCAAGGATCCGTTCCCTTGTTTCCAGTGGATCAGCCATAGTTCACCCCCGGCGTGTAAATGTAAGTAAGTGCTTACATAGCAAAAACGGGGGTTTTGGTCAATGGGGAGAGCGCCTTTGGCGCAGTGGAAAGTGGGGCGCCTATCGGGCGCAGTAAAAAGTGAAAAGTAACAAGTGGAAAGTAAACAGTATTGCTACTTATCACTCACACTTAGCACTCAGGACTTCTTTAACCTTTCCACTTTCCCCTTGTCACTTTCCACTGCGCCAAAGGCGCTCCCCGTCTCCCCGTTACTCCGCTACCCCGATACCTGCTTTCCCCTTGCCCCTTTTCCCTTTATAATGTGCGGTGTCCACGAGGAGGGGACAATGAAAATCGGTCATCCCATTCCGCACCATTCCAACAAGGCTGTCCTCGCCGCCCCTTTCGTTTTTACCGCTGTCGTATTCATCGTCCTGACCTGGCTGCTGCACATATCCATTGGGCTCCTGTGGCTCCTGGGGGTGCTGATCGTCCAGGGTGGGGTGCTCTGGATGGGCAAGAAGAAAGTCCTGACCGATCTGGGCACATCGGCCCTGGCCGCCGCGGTGTCCATCCTGGGAATAGGGGCGGCGGTCGCCCTGAAGATCCGTTCAGGCGGCGTATCGCGCCTGTCAACCATCGCCGTTGAAATTGGAGGAGGTGCCGTCGTGCTGCTCTTTATTAACTCCATCGTGCACCGGATCCGGGAGATGTTCGCGGGCCCTTCCCAGGTCCAGCCCGAGGAAGGGGAGGGGATTCAGTTCTCCGACGAGGAGGTGGAGGCCGCCGTCGAGGGGCAGCCGTCCCAGGCGGCGGAAGGGTCCGAGGCGGAGGAGGAATTCACCCTGGATTGGTCCCGGGCAGAAGAGGTCCCTGATCAGATGGAGGTGGTCCACGTCGCCGAAAAGCTCTCCGTTGACACCTGGCAGGATGAGGACGAATCGAGGAAGCTCGAGTTCGATCTTCCGGTTAAAGACGAGGAGTCCCCCGGGGAGGATTCCGGGGGGCCGGTCCAGGAAGAGGCTCTCACCGATGACTGGGCCGACGAGGCGCTGGAAAAACTTACCCGGGTAACGGAGCAAGAAACGGTCCCCGGAGACCCGGAGCCCGAGGAGGATGAGCATGTCGGCCTGATCTACAGGGTCCTCGACAATGATTCCGGAGTACTCCTGGGGACCTTCTACGGCGAGGAGGGGTATACGACCCTGGATATCCCCACCCTTCAGAACCTGCTTCCGGGGACTCAGGGGGGTTCAGAGCTTCGCATAGTAAAGGTTCACTGGGCCAACTTCGGCGAGGTCGAGGTGGCAGTGGATGTGGCGGGTCCCGGGTCCGAGGAGGAAGGGGACGGACGCGGAGACACGGAGACACGGAGACGCGGGGACGCGGAGATGGGGAGAGAGGACGACCGGGGCGATGGGGCGGATGGGGGAGGGGGAGAGATGGGGATGGAGGAACAGTCCCAGGACCCAGGACCCATGTCCCAGGGGAAAGCAAACGGACGCGGAGACACGGAGACACGGGGACGCGGGGAGGATATCGAATCGGGTGACGAGACGGTTAAAATCCCGGTGCCGGAACCTTCCGGTGGGCCTGGCACCGGCGCGGCGGAGGGCCTTCGTTGGGTCATCTATTCACAGCGCACCCAGCGGCCCCTGGCTGACTTCCACCCTGATGACGAACGGCCCCGCCTGGACCGTCTGGCGCTTTACAGGATGTTCAAGGAATTTGAATTTAAAAGCATCAAAATAGAATCCCTCCGGTGGGAGGAGGATGAGATCCGCGTCTACGTCAGTGGTTCAAAAAAGGCGAAAGCGGACGAACCTGACATGGAGGAGGAACAGGATAAAGGATCGAGGTTGGACAAGGCGGTGAGGGTTCGGAGGAAGCGAATGGGCGGTTACGAAGGGGCTGACAGAAGGGAGAAAACGGACAGGCGATCGGGCGAGGACAGGCGCAAGGGAGCTGCGGACAGGCGGGTGTGGCAGGATCCGGACTGGTTGGGGGAGAGGGACCGCAGGAAGGGGTCCCGTGACAGACGGGAAAACCCCGATCGGCGGCAGCGGGGGGACCGAAGGAAGGAATAAAATCGGGCTGCATCCTGACCGATGGACACCGCCCTGGATCCGCGGGCCGGGCAGGATGGCGACCAGGTGATCCGGTCATGCCGAGAGTGAGGTTTTTTTCCTGTGCCTGTCTTCCGCCCCTGCCGGTGGCTGGATGCCCCTCCGGAACAGGTGACGAACGTAAACCTTGGCGTCCGGGTAAGTCCTGAAAGCCGCCAGACGATCCATGCGGTCGGTGTAGCGGGATAACTGACAGGGGTCATCGATGGTCAAGTTGTCCGGGATGCCCCAAACGCACCAGCGGTCACCGCACAACGTGATGGCCCCCACCAGGTTGTCCTGGTAGTAGATGGCCTTGTCCATGCATAACGGCGAACCGGTAATGGAAAGTGCCCCGTGTGGTGTGTAACGTTCTTTTCTGGCCATAACGTATACCGCCAAAATGGTCTTATGGAAGCGGCCTCGCCTCAATATCTATTTTAGCAGAACGGGGGACGATCGTCAGAGACAGCGGAGACAGGCAGGCCCGCAGGCCCGGTGAGGAGACCGGCATGATCGACATAGAGGAAAAGTTCCGTGAGCGATTGAAGAAGGAGGCCCGGCAGTGGGTGGAGGATGAGCTGGCCAGGCGGATGGAGCACGCCCGGGCGGAGATAAGAAGACAGGTGGAGATCGCCTCGGAGTCCTGCGGTGAAGAGCGGGCCCGAAAGAGGATGGCGGATGCCATCGCCTACGCGGAGGAGGAGATCCACAAGGAGCTGGAGAACGAGGCCTGGGTGAGGGTCGAGGAACAGATGAGGGTGCGGAGGGAGAAAGTTAAAGGCAAGACGAAGGAGTAACCCTTCGACAGGCTCCCTTCAACCAAGCTCAGGGCAGGGACTAAGACGAAGTAACGAGCAGACGCGGGGACCCGCCTTCGCTAAAGCTTCCGACGTCGCTCTTCGAGGTGTGGCGAGACAAGCTGGCGTGGCAGGTACGGGGACGAGGGAACTCCTTGGCGACAGATTAAATCACATGCAACTGTCGACCGAAGGCGTGAATTCGCACACACTAGAAACTGCCTTTTCTCTCTTCGTCTTCGTCTTGCTCCTTCGTCTGGCCTTTCCCCCTCCGTTCGACATCGGGTGAAATCAGGTTATACTTGAAAAATAAGCCACGCGATTAATTTTAACCCTGGGGGTGATTCGCAGTGGCGGGCCGACAATTTCAGCCAACATTTCATGTCCACACAATGGCCTGGTGGTTGCTGGT
>JBFFDD010000092.1:0-9842 GCA_041559575.1 bacterium | reverse complement strand
GGCAAAACCCAGGGAGGTTACGGTCTATACGATCCTGACCAGATCAGGGCCAGGTTCAAGCGGATCACTGACCTGAAGGACGAGCGCCTGACCATCGCGGAGATCCGGGAGAGGATCATGGAGGAGGAGGAGGAACGGGGTCAGTTCCTCGAACTGGAGTTTGGTGAGTAGATATCCCGGCACCGTGGGAGAGGGGGGCAGTGGTGTGCTGAGGCTTCTCCTGCGGCAGAACAGAGACGAGCCTGTGGAAAGGCTGACGGCCATCTTCCCGCGCAGCCTCTTCAGCATCGAGGTCGTTCAGACCGCCGGGGAGCTGTTGGCACGCCTTGATGCCGGGGATGTTGACGTGGTCCTCCTTGACGTGTCCGTTCCTGCTATCGAAAACAAGCGGTCCTTCGATGCCCTGCGCAGTCTGAAACCGAGAACGCCCGTTCTGGTCTTCGGGGACAGCGATTCCATTACCACCATGGCCAGCTTCATCAAGCATGGCGCCTACGGCATGTTCACCCTGCACGATGAACCCGATGGGGTGATCCACCAGGTGAAACAGGCGGCGGAGAAGCATCATCTCGCCAGGGAAAACGCCGTTCTTAAAGAAAGGCTGGCTAAAAAGAAGAGGGCTGTGGGCATCCTCGAACATCTCGGTGAGACCATGTCCACCGTTTTCGATACCCGGCGTATCCTCAACCTCACACTCAAGGTCATCCGCCGCGCCCTGGATTGTGAGATCTGCTGCCTTTACCTGGTGGACGACCGCTCCGGAGACCTGATCGACAGCAGGGATTTCGGCCGTGAAGGAGTCTCCATGCAGCTCGATCTCTGGGGTGATGTGGGCCTCGGAGGACAACAGCTTCTTCACACAGCCGCCCAGAGATCGGTCAACAGTTCCGAGGCACTGAGCCTGAACCTGCCGGAGGATATTGCTGCCCTGTTTCCCGAGTCCGGTACTCACCCGGGGGATGAAGGCATCAGATCCCTTATCACGGTGCCGCTCACGGTCAAGCGCCGTCCCCTTGGCGCTCTGGTGGTGGCCAACCGGCTGGGAGCATCCGGGTTCACCGAGGAGGAGGTCGATATCCTCCAGTCGATAGGGAGGCAGACGGCCTTCGCATTGGAAGGTGTCCGCTCCCTGAAGCGTGAGAAGTCCTTCCAGGAAAAGCTCGGGGAACAGGTGGATATGACCACCACCCGCCTGAAGGAGAGGAATTTCGAGCTTCAAAAACGCCTGTCTGAGAAGGAGGACGCAAATCGCAAGATCCAGGCCATGGCTGAGGAGATCCGTGAGAAGAACCAGTCCCTCAAGGATATGATCGATCAGTTCAAGGTCATCCATGAGATCAGCCAGGTCATCGGATCGGAGCTCCAGAACGAAACCCTGATTCGGCAGGTCATCTCGGAGACCGCTTCCCTGCTGAGGGCGGAAACGGTTTCGATCATGCTCAAGAACGGGGACGGTAATCTTAAGATCAGCCACGCTGTAGGGCTCAGCAGCGAGGTCATCAATAATACGCGGGTCAGGCCCGGCGAGGGGATATCGGGCTGGGTCATCGAGGAAGGAAAACCGATCCTGGTCAAGGACGTGAACAAAGTTCGCAAGGAGCCGGCCGACGACACCCGTTATGTGAGCAACTCCCTGCTCTGCGTCCCCCTCAAGACCAAGGGACAGAATTTCGGCGTCCTGAACGTCACCAACAGGACCGGCGGCGGATCTTTCGACGAGCGGGACCTCTTCCTGCTGACGATCCTGGGAAACCATGCCGGGGTGGCCATCGAGAACGCCCGTCTCTATGGAACCATTCAGGACAATTACTTCAATACGATCAAGGCCCTTGTCAATGCCGTGGAGGCTAAGGACACCTGGACCAAGGACCACTCCGAGAACGTCACCAACTACAGTCTGAAAATCGCCGATTTCCTCGGTCTCTCCGACAGGCAGAAGGATATCATCAAATACGCGGGGGTCCTTCACGACATAGGCAAGATCGTCATCAGCAGCACGATCACCGATAAACCGGACCGTCTCACAGATGATGAATGGGACCAGATCAGGGAACACCCACTCATTGGTCAGAGGATCCTCGATCCCATCGAGTTCCTTGAACCGGTGAAGATCTGCATTCAGACGCACCACGAGAGATGCGACGGATCAGGATACCCCTTCGGGCTGAAGGCCCATGAGATCCCCCTTGAGACCAGGATCCTGTCGGTGGCCGACGCCTTCGATGCCATGATCCATTCCCGGCCGTATCGCCAGGCATTGACCGTTTTCGAGGCTATTGAGGAGCTTCAGCGATCCTCCGGTACCCAGTTCGACCCGGCGGTAGTCGACGGTCTGATCACCATCGTTGAAGCGGAGGGTATGCTCAAGGGGCGGGAGCAGTAGCGAGAACCCGCTGATCGGAGAACAGAAAATAGAAAATGGAGATTGGAAATTAGAGAATTGGAGAACAGAGATTGGCCGTCGAATTATTAGAGCATTGGATCATTCATTCCCCAAATTTCCAATTCCTAATGTCCAATTGCAATTCTCTTTTTTCGAATAAACTCCATGCCTCATCCAGAAAGGATGATGAAGGTTAAAGGCGGAAAAGGCGGCTTTACCTCCTATCTGGCGATATTCGCCGAATCCCTCGGCGTCCATCTCCTGCTCAAGAGCCCTGGTGGACAGATCCTGACCGGACCGGTGGGCCTGCGAGGACTCTGTAGGTGGATGTGTGAGAGGGGTTTGAGCCCATGCAGGGAGATCTGTCTCAAACCTGTCAGGAACGTTCACCGGGAGGACGTCCTGCGTATCAAGCGCTGTCCCCTGGGCTTCCTCACATTCACGTCCCCCCTTATTTACAGAAAAAAGGTGGTTGGTTATCTGCTGGGCGGTGGCACCCTTCCCAGCGATGGATACCTGCCTTCGCAAGAACTCCTTCGGGACTTACGGTTGACCGGGGTTGATTGCAGTGCCCTGACGTCCATGGCTTCCGGAAACGTCTTTCGGCCTGCCGGCGAACTTTCGGCGCTGCTCGGCGGGGTTAAAAAGAGTCTGCAGATCTTCGCCGGCACCTTGAGGTTAAAATCGGCAGCCCAGAGGAGGATCAATCAGGTCGAGGGCCTGTTCGCCTCCCTGGAGGCCATCCACCCCGGTGCTTCCCTAAAGGAGAGCATAGATTCCATCCTCAACTCCCTTTCCATCTTCTTCAGCTTTGAAGCCGCCCTGGTGGCTGTCCCCAGGCCCCTGGTGCCCGGTCACTACTTCCTGTCGACGATAGGGGATCCGTCCATTCTTCCGGGGAGGGACGGCGAGAACGCCAGGGACGGTTTCCCCAATCTTACCGGTGGAGGCGTCAGACCCGCCTTTATCGATAACCTCTCCCTTCTCATGGACGCCGGCTTTCCGGCCGGTGTCCGGTCAGCCTGGTTCTTCCCCATTGCCCTCGCCGGTGACCCGGAGGGGATCCTGGCCATCGTCAATCCCTCACTGGCTCGTGAGGATATCAGGATCATCCGTGGCTATACGAACTCACTGGCCCAGTCCATGCGCATCTTCCGTCTGGAGAGATCCGAAGAGGCCATCATGGACGAGAGGGCGTTCCTCCTGTCCCTTATCAGAGAGCTGACGGGGCTGTCCGACAGGGACAGCATCTACGACATCTTTCTCAGCAAGGCCTGTTCGATCACCGGGGCTGAGAAGGGTTCCCTGATGATCATGGGTGACGACGGTGAACTGTCGGTGACCAAAACCCTTGGCCAGGAGGAACTGGTTCTCAGGGGTTTCAAGGTCAAACCGGGGGAGGGGATAGCTGGCCGTGCCTTTCTCCAGGGATCGGCCATCTGGGCACAGGACCTGGGTGTGGAACTGGCCGGGGTGGCCCGTGCGCGCCCCAGGTACAAGACGGATTCCTTTATCTCCCTTCCCCTCTTCCCCAAAACCAGTCCCCCCGGTGTCCTGAACATCTCGGACAAGAGCACGGGCTATCCCTTTACCCGCCAGGATCTGGACCGGGTCAAGGCCATAAGCGAGCACACGCTGATGGCGGTCGAGAGGGCTTACTTCCAGGAAAGAGTGCGGATCGTGGCTTCCCAGGCGGCCACCGATCATCTGACCGGGTTGGCCACCAGAAGGCATCTCATGGAGGTTTTGGACAAGGAGATCGCCCGATGCAAGCGGCACGGCCGATCCATGGCGCTGATCATGGTGGATGTGGATCGATTCAAGGAATACAACGATCTCAACGGTCATCTCGCCGGGGACGAGGCCCTGAAGGTCATCGCCGCTGTCCTCCGCCAGTCCGTGCGAGCCATGGATCTGGCCTGCCGTTATGGCGGTGAGGAATTCTGCCTTGTTCTGACCGATGCCGGCCGGGACGAGGCGATGGCCATTGCCGAGAGGATCAGGTCCGAGGTGGAAAATACCCGGTTCCCCGGTGAGGAGAGGATGGAGTCGGGAACCCTGACGCTGAGCCTCGGAGTGGCCAGTTTCCCCGGTTCCGTCATCACCCCCGAGGAGATCCTTCACACGGCGGATGTGGCCATGTACGCGGCCAAGCGCGACGGCCGCAACCGCGTCCGGTGGGCTCGGGACAGACGCCGTACGACAGGGATAGAAAAACCCTCCGATGGGGAGAGGGACAGGGGCCGGTCCTTCCGCCATTAGGGCTCCATGGGTGTTTTCCGGATGGATTGTTAGATGGCGGCCCGGAGAAGGGTCAGGGTTGGTAAACCATCCCCTGGAAAGTACGGTGTCAAGACCCTGTTCAGGCGATTTGTCATCTTATCTGCAATAAGTTCATTTTGGGGGTATCGCGGGCTGCGGAGAATTTAACCTATTTTGGAAAGATTTGTTATTTCAGTCAGTTACGAATACGGCTAATGCCGGGCTGAATGGCATATTAATTGCTTTATTTACAACAACTTAGTAAAAAATGATAATCAAATTGCTAAATTTGATAAATTTAGCAGGGTTGGTTCGCGTGTACGTGTGATTTTTCGAGAGAAGGCAGGAGAGAGGAGCCGGAATTCCTCATGATGGCTGGGAAAAACAGGAAAAGCGGGAGACTCAATAACAGGATGGGATGGAAAGCCGCCATCGCCCTGCTGATTACCGTGATCCTTCTTCCTCTTGTCACCCCATTGACGGGCCACACGGCGGTGGTCGGGACCTATGATCTGTCCCTTCCATCGGCAACGGGTCTGGTCATGGGCGACAGCATTGCCACCCTGCCGTTCACCCTCCAGAACGATCCCTCCAGCGCCGACTCCATCCGGTGGGTCCGACTCTATTTCGACGCGGCCGCCTACTACGTCAGTGTCGCCAACACCGGCCCGGCCGGGTGGTCCATCTCGGAGATCAAGAACGCCGGCGCCGGTCAGACGTACATCACCTACCAGGCTACGACAGGGGCCCTTGATCCCGGTGACTCGGTGGACTTTTCCGTTGTCATCACAGGGACCAATGACGGTCCCTTCCCGGCTGACGCTGCTGATATCATCGACACCCTCGAGAGTGTCGACATAAGGACCGGCCCGGGGAAGAAAGACGACACCTTCAACGGTTCTTCCCCGACCTGGACCCGGCACGGTCTGGCGGTCTCTATTGTCTCTTTCCCGGTATCCGCCGCGACGGGCGGTACCGTCACAGTCTCCGTGGCGGTTACCAACCGGACGACGGTCCTCCAGTCGGCGGTTAGCCCGGGAACCCTGGGTACACCCGGGACCGGAACAGTGAGTTACATCACCGGTCCGAACCCCGTCAGCGCCGCTCTCAATCCCGGCCAGCAGCAGGTCTATCTATACACCTACCAGGCGGGATCCTCAGGAGTGGTGTCCTTCTCCGGGTCCGCCACCGGGGCCGCCTCACCGCTGACCTCCCCGTTATTTTTATCCAACGAGGTGACCATCGGCAGCTTTACCGCCTATGTGGACCTCGATCCCGCGGTGGCCATCAGCGGACAACAGGTCACGGTGTCCATGACCCTGACAAACAACAGCACCCTTCCCCTGGTCGGCATCATACCTGCCATCATCCCGTCGACGTCGAGTACGGCCATCATCACATCAGTCACCGGACCAGTTCCGTCCTCCATCGGTTTTCTGACGCCCGGACAGTCGGTCGCGGTCCAGCAGGCGTTTGTCGTCACCGGAGGTCCGGGAGACACTTACCTCTTCGAAGGCCAGGGATTTTCAACCACACTGAGCACTGACCGGGCCACCAGTCCGGTTGGTGAGATCCTCTCCTACTCGGCCACCGTTTCTCCTCAGACCGTCCTTTCCGGGGCGGCCAACGTCACCCTCGCTTTCGCCGCCTTCAACAGCGGCGGGGACCCGGTGAGGAAGGTGGGCGTCACCCTTCCCGACGGATGGATCTACCTTTCCGCCGCCGGTCCCGCCGGGTGGACCATTGCCACGAGCGGCAACCCGATGGTGGTGGGCTTTACCAACGCCGCTTCCCCCATTCCGGATGGAGGGAGCCAGACCTTCTTCATCACCTTCTCCACCGTCCCGTCTAATACGAGCCAGACCCCCTTCAACTTCCTGGTCAGTTTCTGGGACACCAACACCAACATGAACCAGGATCCCACCGGCGCGGTGGAGACAACGGTCCAGCTCCTGCCCTACCAGGTGATCCTGACCGCCTCCGTCCCCGGGGGATTTCCCAGTCCGCCTCTTGCTGACGGCGTACAGTACTACGATCTGGTCGCCACCGTCACCGACGGCGCTAACCCGGTTGTGGGAGTACCGGTCCTGTTCTCGACCACCGCCGGTTCCCTGGCCGACATGTCGATGGTGACCGACACCCTGGGCCAGGCGGTCAACACCCTGACCGGTCCGCTTTCCACAACGGCCCTGAGTGCCACGGTCACAGCCGAATACCTGAGCGCCGTTGGAACGACCGTCCTTCCGTTCGACCCATACACCGGCCCGGCCCTGAATTACATTCCCGGTTCCCTGTCGCCCCTGTCCGTGAACACCGGCGACCCGGCGGTGGCCTTTTCATTGACGGTGATCAACGTCGGGACCACCGACGTGACCCTCAGTACTTCATCCTATTTCAGCTTCACCGATTCACCAACCGCGGTTCCCCATATTTTTACGGTCTCTCTGGCCTCGTCCGGCCCGGCAACCATCGTTCCGGGTGGCACCGCTGTTCTCACCTTCGATCCCGCCGGCGTGGATCCGGCCTTTCAGCCGGGCAGCTACATCCCGCTTCTGTTCCTCACCGACGGGACCTTCTCCGGATACCGGCCGGTGGCCGACCCGGTGACGGTTGTGGCCTTCCCGGACCTGCTGGTGATGAAGCAGGTTTCTCTGATCAGCGACCCGGTCAGCGCTTTGAACCCCAAGGCCATTCCCGGGGCCATCCTCCAGTACACAGTCACCGTTACCAACACCGGCTCAGGGACAGCGGACAGCGATTCGGTGGTTATCACCGATGCCATACCGGCCAATCTAGACCTGTTCGTCGGGGACCTGGGAGGGCCTGGACCGGTGGTCTTCTCACCCCTTTCCAGCGGCCTGACCTACTCTTACGGAGGTACGGCTGATCTCACTGACGACCTGTCCTTCGACGACGGCAGTGGTCCGAACTACATCCCGACAGCGGATGCCGACGGGTTCGATCCTAACGTCACGAGCATCGTTATCAACCCCAAAGGGGTTTTCAACGGCAAGACAGGTATCCCGAATCCCAGCTTCAATCTCATTTTCCAGGTGAGGGTCAGGTGATGAGGAAGATACTTCGGTGGACAAGCGCGTTTCCCGCCCCGCGGCCGGAGCGCCATAAATATACCAAGGAGGAACGGATCATGAAGCGGTATATCGTAACCCCAGCTGTTGTACTGGCCTTATGTTTTTCGGCCGGTGCGGTGTGGGCGGTGGGAACGCCGGTGAACACCGAGATACGCAACCAGGCCACCGCTAACTATTTCATCAATTCGAACCCTCTGAGCTCCAGCAGTGCCACCGTGTACACCTACGTGGCCGAGGTCATCGACGTCACGGTGATATGGCAGGACGCCCCGGTCCTGAATGTCTTCTCCGGGGACAACGATCAGGCGCTGGCCTTTCTGGTGACCAACACCGGCAACGGAAACGAGACCTTCGACCTGTCGGCCACCAGCACCCTGGGGGGGGACGATTTTGACCCCGTCCTCCAGTCGCCGGCCCTGTACGCGGACACCAACACCAACGGGGTCTACGACGTAGGCACCGACCTGGCCATCGCCGGTTCCACTGTCAGTCTCGCCAGGGATACGGGCGCCCTGGTCTTCGTGGTCAACAACATCCCGGCGGGGATCACTACGGACCTTTTCACCGGCATTAGCGAGCTGACGGTGACCTCCCAGACGGGAACGGGCGCAGGAACGGTGGTGGCCAACGGCGGCGACGGCGGGACGGTGGATGCCGTGGTCGGAAACTCGGGGGGGGCTGCGGCCGTCTCCGGTACCTACCAGGTCCTGGCCGCCCAGCTGACCATCCTCAAGAGTGCCGCTGTATCAAACTCGTTCGGCGGCACCGAGCCCATCCCGACGGCCACCATCAGCTACACCATCGAGGTGGGTGTCATCGGTGGAACGGCCAACACGGTGGTGGTTACCGATGCCATCCCGGCCGACACGACCTACACAAACAACACCCTCCGATGGCTCCAGAATATTCCGCCGCTGCTTACCGATGTTTTGGATGCGGATCCTGGAGTAGCGACCGCCAACACAATAACCGTCAACCTCGGCAACATCTCGGCCGCTTCGGGGACCCAGACCATAACCTTCGATGTGACCATCGACTAACCGGGAGGACGAGAAGATGAAGAAGATTGCCCTGATGACAGTATGCTCCCTGGTTTTTCTCTCGATGGTTCCGGCAGCCGGCCTGGCCCAGGAGAGGGGCCACATCGAACTTTCCTCCATCGCCGAGATCGAGACCGAGGTCACCGACGAGAGGGGCGAGACAAAGGTCCAGCGGGTCCCGGCGGAGAAGGCCTTTCCCGGCGACGAGATCATCTTCACCACCACCTACGCCAACATCAGCCAGGAGGAGGCCGAAAACGTGGCCATCACCAACCCTGTGCCGGAGCATATGTTTTCCAGCGCCGGCAGCGCCGTGGGGGAGGGGACGGCCGTCACCTTCTCGGTGGACGGCGGCCTGACCTTCGACAGGCCGGAAAACCTGAAGATCACCGGGGAAGACGGAAAGGAGAGGCCGGCCAGACCCTCAGAGTATACCCACATCCGGTGGATGATCCGGGGGGTGCTCCCTCCCGGCAAAGAGGGGTCGGTTAGTTTCCGGGCGGTCATCGAGTAACTGGTGAACGAACTATCGCGGGTCCCGGCAACGCAGATAACCGGGACGCGCTTTAACCAAGTGGACAAAAAATAGAGAGAGCACAGGAGGTGATGAATATCGGCTCAAAGGAATGATCGGAAAGCGGTTTAAAAGGATCCCGGCCAGGTGCCGCCCGGCCGGGATCGGAATCAACCAGCGGCTTGAACAGTGGAAAAAGATGTCGATAGGAAATTTAAGGAAAGGAGTTAGAGCAATGAAACCACGAATCAAAAAACCACTAATTGCCGTTGCAGCGGTTGCTGTGCTGTCTCTGGCTGTGCCACAGGCGACGCTTGCCATCGGCACCGGGGCCGGGGTCACCATCAGCAACACCGCGACGGTGGACTACGAGGTCGGCGGGATCAACCAGACGGACATCCCGAGTTCCCCTGCGGGGAACAGCGATCCTGCCGGAGGAGTGGCCACCACCTTCCTGGTGGACAACAAGGTCAACCTTTTGACAGCTGAGCTGGCCGCGGCACCGACCCTGGCCAGCCCCGGTCAGACCAACGCCGTCTTCGCCTTCAACG
>JBFFDD010000091.1:0-9844 GCA_041559575.1 bacterium | reverse complement strand
TGATGGGTTCTCCGGTTTCTGTATTTGAGAGCCTTGGAGCTGATCATCTCGGTTGACACCAGGCCGGCGCCTCCCAGGCGGCAGACCCTGCGGAAGGGGCCGTTGGTGATGCCGGCCAGGGGCGCGAGGATCAAGGGCGGCGATATGACTATATCTTGCAGTTTCAGTGGTTTTTCTGTCATTTCACCGCCCTTGGCCCTCGCCTAAGTATTCCGTATTCAGGAGTCAGTATTCAGTATGAAATGAAATCGGATAGCGGAATATGGAGATTGCCTATTGAAGAATAGAAAGAATTTGTCTTCGATAGTGAAGGTTTCCTCCTGGTTTTCATTCTCCATTTTCTATTTTCCATTTTTCATGGTCGTCACTCTTCACGGCATACCAAACCCCGTTCTCTCACATAATCGAAATCGTCGTCCTGGTCCGGGGTGTGGCAGGTCCTGCACATGCTCGCCGGGGGAATTCTGATCAGCCGGTAGAGCTCCGGGGAGGCGGCGTGGAGCGACGCCCTTCCGTGACAGGCCTCGCACTGGACCCCCAGCAGATCCTGGCGGGGGTTGGCGGGGGAATATCCCGTCGGCCGCAGGTACCCGGTCACGTGGCAGGGGAGGCAGTCCGGGTCGGCATCAGCGTCCCTGGGTTTGAGGGATTCGACGGCGGAGGCGTGGTCCGTTTCCCCCCAATACTCCGTCCGGCCCCGGTGGCAGTCGATGCAGATATCGTAGCCGATGTACCTGTCGCGACCGGTGTCAGCCGCACCCCCTTCGCCTTTTCCGCCGACCTCCTCCTTGAGGGAGATTCTGTATTCGCGGATCATGCCGGTGACTTCCGGATCGTCCGGGTAGGATGACGTGAGGGTGATCATGTCCCCGTCGTAACGCGTCATGCCCATCAAACCCTCCATCTCATGAATCAATTCTTCGCGCTTGGTCTTTTTATCTTCGGTCTCTCTTTTCAGATAATCGATCCTCTTCCCCGACGCCCAACCGAGGTGCGAGGGACCGAGATCGAGGGTCAGTTTCCCGATGGCACGGCCCTGGAAATACCCGGAGACGATCAGGGTGCCGGCGACCTCCTGGGGGCTCTTGAGCCAGTTCTTCGTCCGGCCCCCGATGATGACATCGATCCCCTCGACCTCCTCGGCCAGCTGCCTGTCCAATGGGTAGCCGATGTGGGTCAGGGCGATCACCAGATCACATCTTTTGGCCAAATCGGGGACTATCTTGGCCGCCGTCCTCACAGGATCGTCCACCCACCATCCTGGCACCCTGGTCTCCATAAGGGGGACGTCGACGGTCCTGGAGGTCAACCCGAAGACGCCCACCCGGGTCCCTCCCGCCGACAGGATGATCGATGGCGGAAAGACCGGATCGCCGCCGGCGTTTTTGACGTTGGCCGACAGGAAACTGATGTCGGTGGATCGGATCAGTTCGGTGAGGTTGTCTCTGCCGAGATAGAGGTCATACTCCCCAACAGCGGCGGCCCGGTAGCCCATTCGCTCCATGGCCCTGAGGATCAGATGAGCCTTCCGCAGGGTGGGTTTCAAGCCCGCTTCCGTGGGGGGCTTTTCGGAAAAGACGTTTCCCGAATCAAGGATGACCGCAGGCATGCCGTCCTGGAGTTCCTGACGGATAAAGGTGGCGCGGCGGGGAAGACCCCCCACCTGCGCCGTCTTTCAGCCGCACGGGTCCAGGGCACCGCCCACGTCCCCGGTGAAAAGAAGCTTCACAGGTTCCACGGGCTCAGGAGCAGTCCTTTCCTTGGCACAGCCCCACTGCAGGGCGATCGATACAATGGCGAAAGTGCCGATAAGGAGCCAGAAGAACAGTGAGCTGCCGGTATCGACGTGGAGTCTGCTGGATCGATGCATACGAGTCAGAGTTCTCCCAATACTGTTCTTAGCCCAGACATCTGGTCCGGCGTCGGCTGGGGCACCAGGGCGACGGACCAGCCTTTGCCCCATGAGGTCATCAGTGCGCTTATCAGCTCGTCCGGCGGTATCGGCTGACCGGTGGTCCAATCCCTGGTCTGAAATTTTAAAATAACCCTGCTTCTGTTCTCAAGGGCTCTCTGGAGATCGTCAAGGGAACGCTCCAGAAGATCCAGGACCTCAGGGAGACCCATGCCGAGCTCCCCCCGGATCTGCTGGTGGTACAGCATGAGAGCGGCATAGGTGGGGCCATCCTCGAGAGTTGACTTCAGGTCGTGTCCCAGCCAGAGCCTTCCGTTGGCCGGATCAGTGATCGATTCGTAGGTGAGATTCATGGCGACAACGATATCGGGGTTGACCGCTCTGGCTGCGTATTCCAGATTCTTTGCCAGAGAGATGATCCTGCGGGTTTTCCATCGAACCCACGGATCAAAGGCCTCGTCGGCCTTCAGATAGGTTCGCCCGTCATCCTCCCGGACCTTTCTCAGGTGCCTGTAGGGAAGGGAAACCTCGCCCGTCTCCGTTCGGAATCGATCCAGGTTGGAAACGGTGAAACCCTCAGCCATGCGGGAGGCGAGGTCATCCTGAAGCAGGATGCCGTCGATGCCCGTGGCCGCCAGGTCCATAAACAGACCTTTCAGATAGTCCTCCACGGCCGGGTTGAGGATATCGAGATCCGAACTGGTCTCGAGGGTGCCGTCGGCGGGGTCGTAACGGACATCCCGGGGGACGGTGCCGTTATCGAACCCGGCTTTTCTGGTCACCATCCAGGCATAGATCCGAAAGCCCTCCTGACGGCAGATAACGGTGAATGGGGTAAGGATGTCCTTGATGACCGGAGCCCGGGAGGTTGGGAAATAGACCCCCTCGGCTTCGAGGGCCACCGGTGCGGCCGGAAGGTGCGGACGATCACCGGCAAGGTGAAAGCTGCGGACGATTATCGTATCGACACCGGCCTTTCGGTACTGCTGCAGCCGGGTGCGGGTTGATTCCAGATCGGGTGTATCGATGATCAGAACCTGAACCGCTTTGATCTTGGGTGGACCGGTAGAGGAAGACGATGCGAGACCAGGTGCCGCACGAAGCGCGAGAAATAGAGGGAGAAGGAATCCCGTCAGGACCCTACTGGAACGCGACATGAAGGGCATCCTCGATGGTCTGGACGGTAATGATCTCCAGGCCGGGCACCTGTGGAACCCTGTCGTCGGGTGTTCGGGGCACCACCGCCCGATCGAGGCCCATTCTCGAGGCCTCTCGAAGCCGGCTTTCCAGGTAGGGAACGGATCGGATCTCCCCTGACAACCCCAGCTCGCCGCAGAACCCGGTCCCCGGTGAGATGACCGTCTCCCTGATGCTGGATGCCAGCGCCATGGCTATGCCGAGGTCCGTAGCCGGTTCGGTGAGTTTCAGGCCGCCGGCGACGTTGACAAAGACGTCAAGACCGGCCGTGGGGATGCCGGCCCTCCTGTCCAGGACAGCCAGAATGAGGATGACTCTGGACATATCCGAACCGGATACGGTCCGCCTGGGGTTGGGAAACGCGGTGGGGGAGGCTAGGGCCTGGACCTCCACCATCAAGGGCCTTGTTCCCTCGATCCCCATTACGGACGCTGATCCGGGAGATACGCGATCCGCGGCCGGCAGGAAATGGCGGGACGGGTCGGAGACCTCCACCAGGCCTTTTTCGGTCATCTCCAGCAGGGCGATCTCATTGGTGGAACCGTAACGGTTCTTCACCGCCCTCAGGATACGGTGGGAATAGGAGTTCTCCCCCTCGAAGTAAAGGACAGTGTCCACAAGATGTTCGAGGGCACGTGGACCGGCTAATGCTCCATCCTTGGTGACGTGGCCGATGAGCCACACTGACATCTCCTGCCCCTTGGCGAGGGCCGATGCCTCCGAAGCGATCTGGCGGACCTGGCCGATGCTTCCGGAAGATCCAGAAAAATCTGGATGATAGAGAGTCTGGACCGAATCGAGCACCAGGGTGTCAGGTTTCATGGACTGGACTGTTTCCATAACAGAGGAAAAGTCGGTCTCGGCAAGGACCAGAAGGCTTTCAGCATCCGAACCGACCCTTCGGGCCCGGATCTTGATCTGGGTGAGGGATTCCTCGGCCGTTACGTAGAGGGCTTTGCCTCCCCTTTGCGACAGGGCCGAGACGACCTGGAGGATCAGGGTGGATTTGCCCACCCCGGGGTCACCGCCGATGAGGACCACCGAACCGGACACGATTCCGCCGCCCAGGACCCTGTCGAGTTCCGGGTAGCCCGTGGCGATCCGGTGGGAAGAATCCTCGGGGATCCGGGACAGGGGCGCCGGTTCCCGGAGTGTCCTTTCCCTCCCGCGTGAGGACGGCCCGCGGACCTCCTCGACGACGGAGCCCCAGGTCTCGCAGTCGGGGCACCTTCCCATCCATTTGGGGGATGTGGCCCCGCATTCCTGGCAGGTGAAGATGGTCTGTTTGCGGGCCATGGAGATCAGGGGAGGCCGCTGCCGGCCAGGAGGTACTTCAGGTCGTCGTCCACGAAGGACAGGCCGAGACCGATAAGGATGTTTGGATCACGGTCGGTGTGGATCATGTCGTCCAACCCGAGGTCGACGTGGAAGAAGTTCCAGAACCGGTAGGACATGGTGAATGTCAGCTTGGGGTTCTCATCCCGGTTCAGGTCGTAGGCGTCGAGGGAGAAACGCAGATTGTCGTTCAGGTTGTATCGGTCGAACCCGAAGCCGAAGGAGGACTCGATATAACCGATGCGGAAGACCGTGTCGTAGAACCTCTTGCCCAGTTCCAGGGAGAATTTCAGGTCATCGTCGAATGTGACCTGTTCCGTGTCCGTTGTTGTGGTGGTTGGCCCGGGTAGTGTGGTCGTTGTCGTGGTTGTGTTGGTCCAGGTCCTTTTTCCCTCCGAGTCGTCCAGGATCTCCAGGCGGTAGAACTTATGCGGATTGGGGTAGAAATCCAGTGTCAGGTATCCCTTCGTCCCGTCGATTTCGGTCAGGTAGGCGCCGCGCAGGTCCACATTGATCTTCAGTTCATCGGCCTTTCTGGCCGATTTCTGCATGACCTTAAGGGTGTCATTCAGGTTCTCGTAGGTCTCGTCCTCGTTGATCAGCTTACCGACGGTTCCCTCTCCATCCTCGATGCGCTTGGCCACTGTGCGGATGGAGTCGAGGGTCTCCTCGAGGACCCGGGCGTCCTTCTGGATCTGCTCGATGGTCTCCCTGACCCCTTCCCTGTTCTCGTCGATGACCCCTGAGACCTGATCCGCGGCGTCCTCGAGCTTTTCGGTGAGTCGGGGCAGCCCGTCCTTGAGGTTCTCTGTCATCTCCCTGATGTTGGCGATGGAGGCCTGTATGTCGTCCCGGCTCTCGTAGGCGATGCCGTCAAGCTTTTCCGTAAGGCCGTCGAGGTTGTTGAGGATGCGGTCCACCTTTTCCCGGTTGTCGGAGATCATGAGATTGAGGTTCGATGACAGGGACCGGGTGTTCTCCAGGATCTCGCTCAGGGATTTCTCCCCCTCTTCCGTGCCCACCACCCTTCGGAGGCTCGCCAGGATCCCCGAAAGGTCCTTACCAGCCGTTTCGAGGGATTCGAGGAGGCTGTCCAGATCCGGTGCCGCCCTGGTGTCCAGGATAGTGTCTCCGGGCCGGAAGAGTTCCTCGGAACTGCCCGGCGTGATCTCCACATATTTGTCGCCCAGGATCCCCTGGCTTCTGATGGCCAGGGAGGCCTCGCGGTCTATGGACCGCCCCTTCTCAATGAGCAGGACCACCTTGGCCTGCCTGTCGACCACCTCGATGTCCGAGACCCGCCCTATGGTGACCCCCACCATGCGGACCGGAGCATTCTCCTCAAGGCCGCTGACGTTCTTGAAGTCGGCATGGAGCTCATACCCGCGCTTCTCCCCCAGGTGGGTCACCTGCATGGTACCGTAGATAAAGATCAGAATGCCCACCAGGACAACCGTTCCCACCCTTGCCTCTGTGCCGAATTTGGCCATCGATGCTCCCGCAAAAAAAGTATTCAGTAGTCAGGATTCAGTCACCAGCCGTCAGAATACAGAATATGCGCACCTTATGAAAGACCCTTCCTCCTTACTCCCGGCGCTCTTCCAACCTCAAACCTCAAACCTCAAACGTCAAACTCTCTTTTCCCCTTTCCCCTTGTCACCTTTCCCATTCCACTGCCTTCATTCCCCCAGCTCATCGGTTATCGGGCCCTGCGACTTTCCATGGATGAACTGCTGGACGTAGGGGTTGTCACTGCCCCTGATCTCATCGGGTGTTCCCTCGGAGATGATCTTGCCCCTGTAGAGCATGGCGATGCGGTCGGCGATCTTGTAGGCGCTGACCATGTCGTGGGTGATGGTGATGGAGGCCACCCCCAGTTCCTCCCGGAGCTCGATGATCAGATCGTTGATGGTGTCGGCCCTTATAGGGTCGAGCCCCGTCGTGGGTTCGTCGTAGAATATGATCTCCGGCTCAATGGCGATCGCTCGGGCCAGACCCACCCGTTTGCGCATACCCCCTGACAGTTCCGACGGCATGAGATCCTGGATTCCCGGCAGTCCGACCATGCGGAGCTTCTCCTCGGAGATGTCCCTGATCTGCTCTTCCTTCATCTTGGAGTGCTGGATGTGGGCAAAACCGACATTTTCCCATACCTTGAGGGAGTCGAAGAGGGCAGCGTACTGGAACAGCATACCGAATCTCTTTCGAACGTTGTCCATCTCCCGGGCATCGAGACCGGTGATAGGCCTGCCGTCGATCTCAATGGTCCCCTCATCAGGGGACAGGATCCCGATTATGCACTTGATCAGGACGCTCTTGCCCACCCCGCTGCCGCCGATAACGACGACGCTCTCCTCCGGCCAGACGTCCAGGTTCACCCCGTCGAGGACGACCTTGTCACCGAATGCTTTCTTCAGGTCCCTGACCCTGATCTTGGGTACACGATCCATCAGAACATGAGAGCGGTAAGAAAGTAGTTGGATATGAGGATGAGTATGGAGGCCCCGACCACCGCTCTGGTCGTGGCCCGCCCAACCCCCTCAGCTCCTCCGGAAGTGTAAAAGCCCATGTGGCATCCCACCAGGGCTATGATCATTCCAAATACCGCCGCCTTTATGAGGCCCACGGTGATGTCGTTGAACTCCAGATACTGAAGCGTCCTGTTGACGTAGGTCGTGCTGCTCGTTCCCAGGATACTGACAGCGACAACGTAACCGCCGATGATTCCGATCAGGTCCGCGAAAATAACCAGAAAGGGGAGCATGATAAAGGATGCTACGAACCTGGGCACGACGAGGTAGTGGACCGGGTCTGTGGCCAGGGTGATGAGGGCATCGATCTGCTCCGTTACCCTCATGGTGCCCAGTTCTGCGGCCATGGCTGAACCAACCCGTCCGGCAACCATGATGCTCGCCAGGACCGGCCCCAGTTCCCTTGTCATGGAAAGGGCCACCACGGTGCCCACCAGGCCTTCGGCACCGAAACGCTTGAAGCCGCTGTATGTCTGAAGTGCCAGAACGGCGCCGGTGAAGACCGCCGTGATCAGGACAACGGGAAGAGAGCGGAAGCCGATCTCCTCCATCTGCTGCATCGTCAGCCTGATGGGAAAAGGTCTTTTCAGGATACCCCGGAGGACCTTCGACAGGAGGATGACGCCCTGGCCGGTCTCCTCGATGTAGACGAGGCTTCTCCTGCCCATCCATTCGAGGGCCAGCAGGGGGTTGATGGAGCTGTGCGAGCGTTCGTTGGGCATAGAAGGTCAGTTTTCAGACGCCAGTATTCAGGATAATTATTAATTAGAGCATTAGAGCATTAGATCATTAGAGCATTAGATCATTTGATCATTGGTTCATTAATAGAGCTCGTAAATACTCCAATCTCCAATTTCAAATCTCTACTCTCTACTTTCTACTCTCGTTTTCCCAATAAAAGCGTGGAACTCTCTGCGAAATTCCGCAATAGATCTCGTAATTGATGGTACCGGCCAGCTCGGCCAGTTCCTCGGCAGACACATTGTGATCCCCCTGGCGGCCGATGAGGACCACCTCGTCCCCTGGCGCGGCGGTCTCGTTGCCGGTGATGTCCGCCATGATCATATCCATGGTCACTCTGCCGACCACAGGGGCCCTTTTTCCCGAGATGAGGACCTGACTTCGGTTGGAAAGGATGCGTGGATATCCATCCGCGTAACCCACCGACAGGGTAGCTATGCGGGATGGCCGCCCGGTGACATAGTCGTGGCCGTAGCTGATTCCTGTGCCCTCGGGAACGTCCCTGATCTGAACGATGCGGCACTTCCAGGTCAGAGCTGGTTGCAGCTGCTGCCGGTCGATGAGATCGGAAGGGGAGGAGCCGTAGAGCATCAGGCCCGGCCTGACGGCTGAGTCTGCGGTGGCTGAGGAGGTGAGGATGACCGCCGAATTGGCCAAATGGTACGATACATCTTCGATGCCCGCCTCCGAAATTCGGACCTGCGCAGCCTGAAACCTCTCAGCCTGAACCAGCGTGACCTCGAGATCGGCCAGGTCCGCATTGGCGAAATGGGTGAAGACACCGGAGAGCCTGAGACCCCCCAGATCGCTGATGGCTGCTGCCGCTTGATGGGCATCCTCCCAGGGTACACCCAGCCGGGTCATGCCGGTGTCCACCTTGAGATGGACGGGCACGATGACGCCACGCTTGACGGCCAGCTCGGACAGGCGACGGGCCAGGTCAAGATGGGGGATCGATACGGAAAGATGCCATCGGACCGCGGCGTCCAGTTCCGCGGCCACCGTCCGGCCAAGGACCAGGATCTCATCCTCGATGCCGGCTTCGCGAAGGTCTCTGCCCTCGGAGACGCTGGCTACGCCCAGAATCGACGCACCTTCCTCCAGGAGGGTTTTGCCCACCTGGACGGCACCGTGTCCGTAAGCGTTGGCTTTGATAACGGTGATGACCCGGGTCTGGGAAGAGACGGAATCGCGGACCAGACGGAAGTTGCGTTTCAGGGCTTCCAGGTTGATCTCAACCCAGCAGGTTTCCCTTTCCGCTGAAGTCCCATAACGTAGATCTTCCATAATCTCGACGGCTTAGAAGGCCTCCCGGTCGGAGAGGTCCTCGAACCGGGTGTACTTATCCAGCCAGGTGAGTTTCCTCGTTCCCACCGGACCGTTCCGCTGTTTGCCAACGATGATCTCGGCGATGCCCTTGTCAGGGGAGTTCTTGTTGTAGAATTCATCCCTGTAGATGAAGATGATCACGTCGGCATCCTGTTCGATGGCGCCCGATTCCCTGAGGTCGGCCAGCATGGGTCTCTTGTCCTGACGGTTCTCAACCGCCCGGTTCAATTGGGACAGGGCGACAACCGGAACGCTGAGCTCCTTGGCGAGGGCCTTGAGCGACCGGCTGATTTCCGATATCTCCTGCTCCCGGCTTTCTGACCGCGATTTTCCCCGCATCAGCTGCATGTAGTCAATGATGATGAGGTCAAGGCCCTTTTCCGCCTTGATCCGGCGCGACTTGGCCCTCATCTCCATGGCTGAGATGGCAGGACTGTCGTCGATGAATATGGATGAGTCGGACAGTTGTCCCGCGGCCCTGGTGAGCTTCGGCCAGTCCGTGGCACCAAGGTAGCCGCTGCGCAGGCGGTGGGCATCGATCCTGGCTTCCGAGCAGAGCATCCGGGTGACCAGCTGTTCCTTGGCCATCTCGAGGCTGAAGATCGCCACGCTCTTCTTGTGGTTCCCCGCGGCATTCTGGGCGATGTTGAGGCAGAGTGCGGTTTTGCCCATGGACGGCCGGCCGGCGACGATGATCAGATCAGAGGTCTGGAATCCGGATGTCAGATCATCGATGTCCTTGAAACCGGTGGGCACTCCGGTGACGTGTTCCTGACGCTCGTAGAGGTTCTCAATGGTC
>JBFFDD010000090.1:0-9915 GCA_041559575.1 bacterium | reverse complement strand
GTTAAAGATCCGGTAGAGTATCTCAGGAAGGACACACACGACCGACAGATAGAGGGCCCCGCCGAAGGTAATCCTCGACAGCACCTTATCAAGGTAATCGGCCGTCTTTCTCCCCGGTCGAATACCCGGGATATATCCCCCGTGCTTTTTCAGATTATCCGCTACATCCACGGGATTGAACTGGATGGCCGTATAGAAATAGCAGAAGAAGATGATCAGTCCCACGTAAAGGACAGTGTACAGGGCCCTGCCCGGAGCAAAGGTATTAGCGATCGCCTCCATGATCGGGTTTTTGATGAAACCGGCCACGGTGGCTGGAAACATGAGGATAGAGGAGGCGAAAATGGGCGGGATGACCCCTGCTGTGTTCACCTTCATGGGAAGGTGAGTGCTTTGTCCCCCGTACATTTTCCGTCCCACGACCCGTTTGGCGTACTGAACGGGTATCTTTCTCTGGCCTCGTTCCATGTAGATGATGAAGGCGACGACCGCTACCATGAGGACAAGGACGAACAACATCAGGAAAGTAGAGACCTCACCCGTTCTCAGGAGGGTTACGGTTCTCCCGGTGGCGATGGGCATTCGGGCCACGATACCGGCGAATATGATAAGGGAGATGCCGTTCCCGATCCCCCTCTCGGTGATCTGCTCACCCAACCACATGATGAAGGCGGTTCCGGCGGTGAGACTGATGACCGTCATCATCCGGAATCCCCAGCCCGGAAAGGGAACGATGGCGGCTCCACCGGGACTGGTCATCTGTTCCAGTCCGATGGAGATCCCGAAGCTCTGGAAGGCTGCCAGACCCACCGTTCCGTAACGGGTGTACCGTATGATCTTCCGGCGGCCCGCATCACCCTCCTTGGCTAGTCTTTCCAGATGAGGGATGACGACCGTCAGAAGCTGTATTATGATACTGGCGCTGATGTAGGGCATGATCCCGAGGGCGAAGATCGTCATCCTCAGAAGGGCCCCGCCGGCGAACATGTCGAAAAAACCCAGAAGGGTTCCCTGGGCCTGTTTGAAGAACTCCGCCAGCGCCAACCCATCGATCCCCGGCGTAGGAATATGGGCTCCCACGCGGTAGATGGCCAGGAGGCCGAAGGTGAAGAAAAGGCGTCTTTTCAGCTCAGGGATCTTGAAGATGTTCAGGAGGCTGCTCAGCACCGTTGTCCCTCTCAGATGATCTCGATCTTGCCGCCGGCTTTTTCAACTTTATCGACAGCGGTCCGGCTGGCCTTGTGGGCCTTGATCGTCAGGGGTCTTTCCAGCTCTCCGACACCCAGGATCTTGACCGGGAGTCCCTTCCTTGCCAGTCTCAGTTTGACCAGGAGATCGGGATCCACGAAATCGACATCGGTCACCCGGGACAGGTCCTTGAGGTTGACAACCGTGTACTCCTGCCGGAAGATATTGGTGAATCCTCTTTTGGGCAGCCTTCGCTGAAGGGGCATCTGTCCTCCCTCGAAACCAGCCTTGACTCCCCCGCCGGAACGAGCCAACTGTCCGTTGGCACCGCGGCCACAGGTCTTTCCTACCCCTGATCCCGGCCCCCGCCCGACACGTTTCCTCCTCCTCGAGGCACCTTTGGCTGATTTAAGCTGGCTTAGCATCTATTTCTCCTCCACAACCTCGGCCTTCACGAGATGGGAAACCTTCTCAATCATGCCCCTTATCCTTGGGTTGTCGTCGTGCCTGACAGTCTGATGGAGTTTCCTGAGTCCCAGACTGCGGACAACCCTGCGGTGCTTCTCTGGTTTGCCTATGGTGCTTCGCACCAGGGTAACGTCTATGCTTGCCATTCTGATCTCCCAGGCTATCCGAGGATTTCCCCAACTTTTTTGCCTCTGGTGATGGCGATCTCCTCCGGACTCCTCAGGGACAGGAGGCCCTCCATGGAGGCCATGAGCACGTTGTTGGGATTGTTGGTCCCGATACACTTGGTGAGTATGTCCTTAACGCCGAGGGCCTCCATGAGGGCTCTCACGGGGCCGCCGGCGATAACACCCGTACCGGGAGAAGCTGGCTTAAGGAGGACCTTGGCGGCGCCCCAGCGACCCATCACCTGATGGGGCAGAGTGGCCCCGCTCAGTGGAATCCTGTGCAGGCTTTTTTTGGCGGTCTCGATGCCCTTGCGGATCGCCTCCGGAACCTCGTTCGCCTTGCCGAGGCCGACACCGACGGTTCCCTTACCGTCACCCACAACCACCAAGGCACTGAAGCGGAATCTTCTCCCGCCTTTAACGACCTTGGCCACCCGGTTGATGAACACAACCTTGTCTATCAGTTCGGTCTCGTCGATAGTGACGTCTCTGAGCGGTTGTCTTAAGGATTTCTTCATCG
The DNA here is from genome assembly GCA_041559575.1 of bacterium. Lineage (GTDB taxonomy): Bacteria > BMS3Abin14 > BMS3Abin14 > BMS3Abin14 > BMS3Abin14. Next base: position 7,572 of record JBFFDD010000090.1, on the reverse strand, counting down.
TCGCTCCTATGCTTCCTGTGCTGCTTTACCTGATCGCACTTTAAAAACCCCGACGGCGAATCTAGAATTTCACTCCGCCTTCCCTTACGGCATCGGCCAACGCCTTGACCCTTCCGTGATAACGGAACCCGCCCCTGTCGAAAGTGACACTCTCGATCTTCTGGTCGGCCGCACGAAGGGCCAGGAGTTTGCCCACCTCACTGGCGGCATCCTTGTTGCCGCTGTTCCTGACTTTGCCCCGAAGTTCCCTGTCGGTAGTAGAGGCACTGACAAGGACCACCCCCAGGTCATCATTGACGATCTGAGCGTAGATATGGCGGGCGCTGCGGAAAACCGACAGGCGGGGACGATCGGCTGTCCCGCGGATCTTGCCCCGGATCCTCCTCCGCCTTTTCAGGCGTGCCATAGTTTTCGCTTCGATCTTACTCAATTCTCAAACCCTCCACGATGCGGTTTATGTTACCGCTGTCTTACCGGCCTTGCGGCGGATCTTCTCTCCGGCATAACGGATGCCTTTGCCCTTATACGGCTCCGGCGGCCTGACGGCCCTGATATCGGCCGCGGTCTGTCCGACCCTCTCTTTATTGATGCCCTTGATGCTGATCCTGTTGTTCCTGTCCACTTCGGCCTCGATCCCCTCCGGGATCGGGAACTGGACGGGATTGGAAAAACCGACCATCAGCTCAAGGACATTACCATTCACCATGGCCCGGTAGCCTACCCCTTCCATGTCCAGGTCTTTCTGGAACCCCTGAGAGACTCCGACAACCATGTTGTTGATAAGGGTGCGCATCAATCCCTGCATGGCGGTTTTTTCCTTGGGCCGCGAGGGCGGCAGGACCTGCAGTTGATCCTTTTCGATCTTGAGCTCAATACCCGGTGGAACCTCCCGCTCCAGCCTTCCGAGGGGGCCCTTGGCGGAAATCGTCTGTCCTTCGAGCTTGACCTCTACACCGTCGGGTATCTGTACTGGATTTTTCCCTATTCTCGACATCTTCGTTACTCCGCTCAGCAAAATGTCTCCGACCGGATTGCGACCGGCCGGCCATCGCTACCAGACGTAGCAGAGGACCTCACCGCCGACATTGTTCTTCCTCGATTCCCTGTCGGTCATGACACCCTTCGAGGTGGACATGATGGCAACACCCAGACCGTTCAACACCCGGGGCACTTCTTTGGACCCCACATATACCCGCCGGCCGGGCTTGCTGATCCTCTGGATCTTCACGATCGCCGGGGAGGTCGAATCCGTGTACTTCAGGGTGATACGGAGGACCCCCTGCTTGGTATCCTCAATACGCCTGTAGCTCTTGATGTAACCCTCCTCCTTGAGGATCCGGGCGATGTCCTCCTTCAGCGAGGAGGCGGGAACATCTACCTTTTCCTTACCCGCCAGAAGGGCGTTGCGGATCCTGGTAAGCAGGTCGGCTACGGGATCGGTCATAGACATAAAAGATTCTCCTCCTACCAGCTTGCCTTGACCACGCCCGGTATCTCTCCGGCAAGGGCTCGTGTGCGGAAACAGATCCGGCACATGGCAAACTTTCTCAGATATCCCCGGGATCTACCGCAAATGGGGCATCGATTGTAGCTTCTGACGGCGAACTTCGGTTCGCGCTTGGCCTTGTTTATCAGGGCTTTCCTGGCCATCTTTCCTCCAGTCCTATTTCCGGAAAGGAACACCGAGAAGGGCCAGAAGCTCCCTGGCCTCCTCGTCCGTATCGGCGGTGGTGACGATAGTAATATTCATCCCCTTGATCTGTTCGACCTTGTCGTAGTTGATCTCCGGGAATATCAGCTGTTCACGAACCCCAAGGGTGAAGTTTCCACGGCCGTCGAAGGCCTTGGGGGACGTTCCCTTGAAGTCCCTCACCCGGGGGAGTGCCACACTGAGAAGACGGGTCAGGAACTCATACATCCGCTGCCGCCTGAGGGTGACCCGGCAACCGATGGGGTTGCCTTCCCTGAGCTTGAAGTTGGCGATGGACTTTCTGGCTCTGGTCAGCACAGGCTTCTGGCCTGTGATCAGTGAGAGCTCCTCCATGGACGTGTCGAGGAGCTTTGCGTTTTCAAGAGCGTCGCCCAGGCCCATATTGAGAACGATCTTCTCGATCTTGGGAACCTGCATGACGCTCTTGTAGTTGAACCTCTTCATCAGCGCAGGGACGATCTCTTCTCGGTATTTGGTCTGTAAACTATCCATCCGTGGTGCCTCTCTCTTAGTCGAAGGACTCGCCGCATCCGGCACAGATTCTGACTGTTTTTCCATCGGCAAGACGCTGGTGGCGAAGCCTTACACCCTTGCCACACCTGTCACAGAAGATCATGACATTGGAGATGTGGAGGAGGCCCTCCTTCTCCACGATGCCGCCCTGTTTCTGGGCACTGGTCGGCCTCTGGTGCTTTTTGACGAAGTTGACCTTTTCGACGATGACCCGCTTCTTTTCGGGAACGACCTTGAGGACCTTGCCCCGCTTGCCTTTTTCCTTGCCAGCGGTGACGATGACGTTGTCATTCTTTTTGATGTTTATCTTCCCCACAGCGACCTCCTCTAAAGGACCTCTGGCGCGAGGGAGACGATCTTCATGAAATTCTTGCCCCTCAGTTCGCGCGCTATGGGACCGAAGATCCTTGTTCCAATGGGTTCCCTCTGGTCGTTGATAATCACAGCGGCGTTGTTGTCGAAGCGAATGTACGATCCGTCAGAGCGCCGAACCTCCTTCTTGGTTCGAACGATAACCGCCCTGTGAACCTCACCTTTCTTCACCTTGGACTCGGGAACCGCTTCCTTTATCGAGACGACCACGACATCACCGACTGAAGCGGATTTGCGTCGTGAACCGCCAAGTATTCGGAAACAGAGCACTTTCTTAGCACCACTGTTATCGGCCACGTCGAGGACCGTTTCCACCTTAACCATGTTCTCTTCCCCTCGATCGCTTGATATCTAGTCCTGTTGAACCTTCTCCAGGATGTCAAAGAGCCGCCATCGCTTGTCGCGACTCAAAGGCCGTGTTTCAACGATCCTGACCACATCCCCGATATCCAGGGCATTCTTCTCGTCGTGGACCTTGTATTTGACTCTTTTGCTGACGTATTTTTTGAAAACAGGATGCATGAACCTCCGCTGGGTCTGAACCACCGCTGTTTTATCCATCCTGTTGCTCACCACCGTACCGGTGATGATCTTCCTGACCTGGTCTTTTGTTTCGTCCGACATTATTCAGCCCTCTCGGAGGATAATTTCTTCTCGGCAATAATCGTTTTGACCCTTGCAAGGTCCTTCCTGGTCAGGGGAAGGCGCATGGGATTTTCCATCTGATTCGTGGCCAGCTGAAACCGGAGATTGAACAGCTCGGCGTAGAGATCTTTTTCCTTCCGGACCAGCTCCTCCAGGGTCATCTCTCTGAGTGCCTGGGCTTTCATCGCACATCCTCCCTGACCATGATCCGCGTCTTGATGGGAAGTTTATGGGATGCCAGTCTCATGGCCTCTCTGGCCACGGATTCCTCGACCCCTTCCAGTTCGTAAAGGACACGACCGGGTTTCACAACCGCGACCCAGGCCTCCGGGGACCCCTTACCCTTACCCATCCTGGTCTCGGCAGGTTTCTTGGTAATTGGTTTGTCGGGGAAAATCCGGATCCAGACCTTCCCTCCCCTCTTGACGTGCCTGGTGATGGCGATACGAGCGGATTCGATCTGCCGGGATGTTATCCAGCCCGGGGTCAGGGCCTGGAGGCCGAAATCACCGAAGTTGAGGGTGTTGCCCCGCCGTGCGGCCCCCCTCATCCTGCCCCGCTGCTGCTTTCTGTATTTGACCTTTTTTGGCATCAACATGGCGTTTTCTCCAGATCAGACTGCTATATTCCGCCGGTTCGAAATTACCCGACGACCTCTTCGTCCTGAGGCCTGTTGGTCATGACCTCGCCCTTGAAGACCCAGACCTTGACGCCGATTATCCCGTAGGTTGTCCGCGCCTCAGCGAACCCGTAATCGATGTCCGCCCTGAGGGTCTGCAGGGGTACCCTTCCCTCCCTGTACCACTCCCGACGGGACATCTCGGCGCCATTGAGACGGCCGGCGCACATCACCTTGATCCCCTCGGCGCCGAACCTCAGAGCCGATGTCACGCTCCTTTTCAATGCCCTCCTGAAGGCGACACGGCGCTCCAGCTGTCCGGCTATATTTTCAGCCACCAGCTGGGCTTCTATCTCGGGCTTCCGGACCTCGATGATATTGATAAAGATGTCCTTATCGGTCATCTTGGAGATCTCACGCCTCAGGGCCTCAACCTCGGACCCTTTCTTGCCGATAATGATCCCCGGCCTGGCGGCGTGAATGTTTATTCTGGCCCGCTTGGCGGTCCTCTCAATGATGATCTGCGAGATTCCCGCGTGAAAGAGCCTCTCCTTGATGTGGTTTCTTATCCTGATATCTTCGTGGAGAAGCTTCGAGTAGTCCTTCTCTGCGTACCAGCGGGAATCCCAATCCTTAATAATTCCCAACCGGAAACCTTTGGGGTGGACTTTCTGGCCCAAACCGTGCCTCCTTACTTCTCGCCCAGAACCACCGTAATGTGGCTCGTTCTTTTCCGGATTATGGTCGCCCTTCCCATGGCCCTGGGCATGAACCGCCTCATGGTGGGCCCCTCATCTACAAACGCCCTCTTGATATAGAGAGTGTCCGGATCCATTCCCTTGGCGTTCTCCGCGTTGGCGATGGCTGACCGGATGACCTTGGCGATCACCGGAGAGGACGCCTTGCGAACAAGGCTGAGAGTGTTAAGGGCGTCGGAAGCGGTCTTTCCCCGGACCATGTCCATCACCAGACGGACTTTCCTGGGAGATATCCGCACATATTTTGCCTTTGCTAGAGCTTCCATGGCATGTCCCTCGCCTTACTTTCTGCCCCTTCTGTCGGTCTTGGAGGTGTGGCCCTTGTAGGTCCTTGTCGGGGAGAATTCGCCCAGCCTGTGACCCACCATGTTCTCGGTGACGAACACCGGGACAAACTTGCGTCCGTTGTGGACCGCAAATGTGTATCCCACCATCTCGGGAATGACCATGGACCTTCTGGACCAGGTCTTGATGACCTTCTTCTCCCGACTCTCCTCCATTTCCTGCAGCTTCTTGAGGAGATGGTCATCCACAAAGGGACCCTTTTTAATCGACCTGGCCAATTTCTACCCTCCTGTCCTATGCCCGCCGCTTTACGATATAGCGGTCGGAATTCTTGTTCTTTTTCCTGGTCTTGTAACCTTTGGTCGGAACCCCCCAAGGGGTGCAGGGATGCCTTCCGCCGGAGCTTTTGCCTTCACCGCCGCCCATGGGATGATCGACGGGGTTCATCGCCACACCCCGTACGTTGGGACGCCTGCCGAGCCAACGGTTTCTGCCGGCCTTCCCTTTGGAGATGATCTCATGCTGGGGATTGCTGATCTCACCGATGGTGGCCATGCAGTCCTGTCTGACCAGCCTGATCTCCCCCGAAGGGAGCCTGATGTGGGCGTATTCGCCCTCTTTGGCCATCAGCTGGGCATAGCCGCCGGCACTGCGGACCATCTGCCCCCCCTTTCCCTTCTTGAGTTCAATATTGTGCACAAGGATTCCCAGGGGAATGTTCCTCAGCTTCATGGCGTTGCCGGGCCGGACATCGGTCCTTTCACCGGATTCAACCCGGTCCCCGACCGAGAGGTTCTGGGGAGCCAGAATGTATCTCTTCTCACCGTCGACATAGACCAGCAGGGCAATATAGGCTGACCGGTTCGGGTCGTATTCGATCGATCTGACCTTGGCGGGAACACCAAACTTATCCCTCTTGAAATCAATGATCCGATACCGCCTTTTATGTCCGCCACCCCTCTGCCAGGCCGTGATCCGACCGGTGTTGTTCCTGCCTCCCGTCTTTTTGAGGGGGGCAAGGAGGCTCTTTTCCGGCTTGTCGGTTGTAACCTCGGCGAAGTCGGATACGGTCTGGAATCGCCTGCCCGGTGAGGTCGGCTTGAGTTTTCTTATTCCCATAGTCTAGCTCCTGAAATCGGACCGCCCTTAATTTCAATCCTTCCCCTGCCTGCGGCCGAACCGCTATCTGCGGCGATGCCCGGTGCCGGAAAGGATGGTATCGATGTCCTGATCTGCCATCAGACCCCTTCGAAGAATTCGATGGTGTCGCCCTCTTTGAGGGTCACGATGGCCTTCTTCCAGTCCCGGCGCCTGCCGATGTTACGCCCCAGTCTCTTGACCTTTCCTTTGACATTGAGGACTTTAACCGTCTCGACCGAGACCTTGAAGGCCTCCTCGACAGCGTTCTTGATCTCGTACTTGTTGGCGCTTCTGGCCACCTCGAACGCCACCCGGTTCTCAAGCTCTTTGATCGCCGCGCTCTTCTCGGTGAGGAGAGGTCGGAGGATCACCTTGCTGTATGGTTTCATCGGGAAAGAGCTCCTTCCAGGGCCTCCAGGGCCCCTTTGGTAACGATGAATTTCTCGAAAGCAAGGACATCGTAGGTGTTGACCCTGTCAGCGGTGACGACCTTGACCCACCTCAGGTTCGATGACGCCCTCGTCAGGGCCTCCGGGATCTGATCCACCACCACCAAAGCACTGATGACGTCGAAGTTGTCCATAACAGCCACCAGTTCCCGGGTTTTGTGGCCTTCGAGAGCCACATCCTCGAGCACCAGCAGGGAATCCGTGGCGGCTTTGTGGGCCAAAGCGCTCCTGAGGGCTTTTCTGTTCATCCCCTTGTTCATGGGTTTGGAGTAGTCACGTGCCTTGGGTCCGAAAACCACTCCACCGCCTCTTATCTGGGGAGCCCTTATGGTTCCCTGCCGGGCGCGGCCGGTTCCCTTCTGGCGGAACGGCTTGGCTCCCCCGCCCCGGACGTCGGACCGGCCCTTGACGGACGCGGTGCCCCTTCTGGCACCAGCGAGGGCGGCGACAACCGCCTGATGGACGAGGGGCATAATGGGGGTTTCATCCCACCACGGTGCCAGATCCACCTTACCCACCACTTCCCTGTTCGTATTGAGGATTTCCACCTGAGGCATGACCTTCACCTATCCTTATGACAGCTTGATCTCAACATCCACGCCGGCGGAGAGATCCAGTTTCATCAGGGAATCCACCGTCTGGGGTGTCGGTTCAACGATATCCAGCATCCGCTTGTGAACACGAATCTCGAACTGTTCCCTGGATTTCTTGTCGATAAAGGGGGAACGGAGGACCGTGTAGATGCTCTTCCTGGTGGGGAGCGGGATAGGTCCACAAACCCTGGCGCCTGTCCGCCTGGCCGTCTCCACGATCTCGTTGACCGATGCGTCCAGGATCCGATGATCGTAGGCTTTGAGTTTGATCCGGATCTTCTGCTGTTCCATTACCGTAAATCCTCCTGCCCGCTCGAGGCTCTTCCTGACCGTTCCCTCGGTCCCTTACTCGATGATCTCGCTGACGACGCCAGCGCCGACAGTGCGGCCACCCTCACGGATGGCGAACCGAAGCTCCTTCTCCATGGCAATCGGAGTGATCAGGTTGACCTCCATGGCCACATTGTCGCCAGGCATGACCATCTTC
>JBFFDD010000089.1:0-9920 GCA_041559575.1 bacterium | reverse complement strand
CGAACGTGTAACCGACCGGCTGGTGGTAAGCGTGGTACGTGGCGGGGTCCGCGGACGCGAGGGTCACGCGCAGCGAGTTCACCCCCGCGTCGGCCAGGCTCGCGACCGCCTCGGGGCGGCTGCCGTTCGTGTTGATGTTCACGGTGCCCCCGGGCACGGACTTCCGCACCCGAGCGACGGCCTCGCCGATGAGGTCTGCCCGCAGGAGCGGCTCTCCCTCGCATCCCTGGCCGAAGCTGACCACCCCTCCGGCCACTGTTTCCAGGTGGGGAACGGCCACCTCCACGATCTCCTCAACTGTGGGCCGGAAGCCGATCCGGTCCTGGGTGGCCGGGACGCAGGAATCCTCCTGGAGGGAGATGCACCCGACGCATCGGGAATTGCAGGCCCGGGACGTGGGCAGGGGGGCCTCGTACCGGCTCAGGAAGAGGTTCCTGGCCGCCGGGCAGCGGTAGGTGGTGCAGCAGTGGGCCAGGTGACCGATGAGCCGGTTGTCCGGATGAGCCCTGACCGCTTCAGCTGCTTTAACGTCCTCGGTCCCGTCGGCGGGGAAGTTCTCCAGGTCCTGGCGGGGGTCGGCATCGACCCGCACCGCTGTGGTGACGAAACCCTCGGCTGTAGGGTCCCACCCGAGGCACGTGTAGGCGTAAAGGGGAAGGACCGGGGCATCGCTTTCAGCCAGGAAGGCCGTCCACAGGTGGGAGGTGTAGGCCGGAGGAAGGAAGGCCGACACGGCGAAGACGGGGCGTCCGTCGTAGGAGTGGATGACCCTCCTTTTTCCTGTTCCGGGGTCCTGGCCCACGGGCCGCCGTCCGGGCAGAACGTAGAGGTCGGTTCCCACTGGAATGGGGATGACCTCGCCGGCGAGCGGGGGGCGGTGGAAACGGCCCGATGCCCCGAGCATCTCAAGCTCAGGGTGCTCGAGGATGTTGCCCTCACTGTCGGCCATGACCATCATGGGGGATGCCGGGCTCCGGTCTTCCATGGTGACAATATGGACGGAGAGGGGGGAGAATTCAAGAGGGGGAGAGGGGGCGACGGGGCGACAGGGCGAATGAACGTGGTTGCGACTTGGCGACAAGGCGAACGCGGCGATTCTTCGTTGAGTCGGTCAGTCGCTAAGTCGTAAGTTCGACCGAATTTCTCCGGTTCCTGAAAACTGATTCCCTTCTGCTCTAACAAACTTCAAACGTCAAATTTCAAACCTCAAACGAAATATGCTTCCCCCTTTCAAATATTGTTGTTTTGTGAATATAATTCCAAGCCGATTGGTCAGGCTGGTTATCCAGGAACGTATCCGTTAATCGTCTTCATTATCGGGGGTGGGAGGTTTTCATGAGAAGGTCCTTGATCTGTTTCCTGTTTCTCATTCTCTGCGCGGCGCTTGCGGGCACCGGCGCCGCACCGTTGAAAGCCCAATCCGTGGACATAGAGAAGTATCCATTTTTCCCGATCTTGCTGAACACCAGGACCGGCAAGCCGGTGAAGTCGAGCGAATTCGAGAACCCGGACAGGTGTAAGATCTGTCACCGGGACATCTACCTTCAGTGGAACGGCTCCATGCATTCCAATGCCTTCGTGGACCCGGTTTTCCAGGCCCTGTGGAAGATCGGCGACCAGGAGACCGATGGGGCCATTCGGAACCTGTGCTCCGGATGTCACACGCCCATCGGCACGGTCTCCGAGGAGGTCACCTTCGACGCCGCCGAAGGGGTCTTTAAGGCGGGCAAGATCGCTTCGAGGGGGGTGCAGTGCGATTTCTGCCACACTGTGCTGGCCACGACCTGGCGGGACACACCCATCGCTCAGCCCGGCAATGGGACACTGCTCATGGACCCGGGGGACATCAAGAGGGGACCCTACAAGGACTCCGACTCCCCAGGCCACGACACCGCCTACTCGGAGCTCCACACCACGGCGGAGTTCTGCGGTTCGTGCCACAACGTTTTTCATCCAGTCAACAATTTCCCCATCGAGAGGACCTACGATGAGTGGCGTCAGTCGGTCTACTCCCGGGCCGGGATCGTATGTCAGGACTGCCACATGATGCCGGTGGAGAAGGCCATAGAGGCGGCCAGGACGCTTCAGAGGCCGAAGAATCCCGGCAAAGCCTCGCCGCTGGGACCCGACCGGGACAACGTCTTCACCCACGAGTTCGTGGGCGGCAATTTCACGGTGACGGCCCTCCTGGGCGCCGACACACACGCTGATATCGCCAGAAAAAGGCTCCAGAGCGCCGCGGAGGTGAGGATCCACACGCCGGAAAATTTCGTCTCGGGCAAGGTGGGCCGGTTCGACGTCGAGGTGATCAACGTGGCGGCCGGGCACAATCTGCCCACCAGCCTGACCGAGGTCCGGCAGATGTGGCTTGACGTCACTGTCAGGGATGCCAAGGGTGGAGTCCTCTACCGGTCCGGGGCACTCGATAAGGAGGGTAACATCGATCCTGACGCCGACATCTTCCGGGCGGTGGCCGTGGACAGCGACGGCAATGTGACCCACAAACCTTGGAAGATCTCGCACTTCGCCAGCGTCAGGACGATCCCGCCCAAGGGGTCGGACACGAGCGACTACGCTTTCCTGGTACCATCCAGGGTCAAGAAGGGGGAACTTTCCGTTCAAGCCGTCCTGAGGTACAGATCCTTCTCGCAGGAACTGGCCAACAAACTCCTCGGAGAAGGGGCTCCGGAGGTGCCGGTGGTGGATATGACCAGTGCGGCGGCCTCGGTTCCGGTGACCAGAAAATGAACAGAGCAGAGCCTGACACTCAAGGGGGATACCTATGAGAAGATTCGCCCCGGCAGTATTCTTTGTGGTCCTTCTTCTGGCCGCTGGAGCTGCTGCCGGTAAGAGGATCACCTCTCCCGGGGACTTTTTCCCCGAATACCGATTCACGGCGAACCTGCCATCCGCCGATGCGGCATATCTGGGCATCTCCGATGATATGGCCCGAAAGGGGGAATTCGAGATCGGGGATTTCTGGGGGGACCTGCTGGTGCTGGAACTCTTCAACAGATACTGTTTCGGCTGTCAGCAGGGTGCGCCCATCGTCAACCGGACCTACGAGCTGGTGGCGTCTGATCCCTTGCTGTCCACCAGGGTGCGTTTCATAGGCATTGGGGTCGGCAACAACACCAAAACGGTCAACGATTTCAGACAGGAGTTCGGTGTTCCCTTCCCTCTGATCCCCGATCCGAAGTTCGCCGTGCTCCAGGCCCTGGGCAATCCGGGTGGTACGCCGTACACCATCCTCATCCGGAGGACCAGCCAGGGGATGGTGGTGGTCGACACCCACTTCGGCGTCTACGACTCAGCGGAAAGCTTTGTCGAGCGGATCCGGGAGGTGCTGTCCGAGGACCTGGAGAAAATATTGGCCGAGGCCAAACCGGCGGAGGTGGCCCAGTGGGTGGAGGACGAACTCGTAGTGCCCCTCTCGGAGGACGAGATCTTCGACCGGGTCGAGGCGAGCATGAAACGGGCCGGCTACGGTTCGGTGGGGCTGCACACGGTGGACCTTCCCTCAGGGGACAAGGTCTATGTGGGTCAGAGCAAGAGGGGAAAGGTCTTCACCCGGGTCATCAGCCGGCTTCCCATCTGTGACGTCTGTCATCCCATCCATTTCATCCTCACCTTCGACACCAGGGGCAAAGTGGTGGATTTCGACGCCGTGTATGTGACCAAATACTGGAATAAGCCGTGGAGCGACGACGAAGTGGACTCCATGAGGGGTAAACTGGTAGGCCTGTCCGTCCTCGAGGAGAGGGATTTCGATCCTGAGGTGGACGCCATCAGCACGGCTACCATGTCATCGACCCTCATCTTCGACAGCGTCGGCAGGACGGGGGAGATCCTGAAGGCGTTGGAGGGTAGAGAATAGGGAATAGAGAATAGAAATAGAGCCAGACGAAGGAGTAAGACGAAGACGAAGGGAAGAGCAGACGCGGGGACGCGGAGAGGGGGAGAAAGAGACCCAGTTCTAAGAGATAAGTGCGCAGTGATAAGCAGGAAAGCGGTTTACTTATCTCTTATTTCTTAGCACTTAGGACTCAGTCCTCAGTCCTCAGTCCTCAGTCCTCAGTTCTGGGAACTCTGGGCAGCCGCATGGGCGAAAGGTCAGACGAAGGAGTAAGACGAAGACGAAGTTGAAGAACAGACGCGGGCCATTGGAGACTGGAAATTAAATTTTAAATCCTTATAATCCACTTTCACCTTCATTTTGGATTTTGGTTTGTTGTCCGTAACGTAACCTAGCAGAGGTAAGCCATGATCATCGTTATGGAGGCTGGCGCCTCCGAGAAACAGTTAAAGGAAGTCGTTCGCCGGATCGAGGAGTTGGGTTACACACCTCACATCATCCGGGGCGAGACGCGAAACGTCATTGGGGCAATCGGGGATGAGCGGGAGAAGACCAGACTCCAGTACATGGAGGCGCTTCCCGGCGTCGAGCAGGTCCTGCCCATCCTTCGCCCTTACAAGCTCGCCAGTATCGAGGTAAAGGACGAGAGAGCCGGTGAGAGGACCATTATTGAGGTGGCACCCGGCGTTCAGTTCGGCGGCAGGAAGATCACCGTCATTGCCGGGCCGTGCAGTGTGGAAACGAAGGAAATCATGATGGAGGCGGCCCGGCAGGTCAAGGCCGCCGGTGCCTGCATCCTCAGGGGAGGGGCCTACAAGCCGAGGACGTCCCCGTACAGCTTTCAGGGGCTGGAGGAGAAGGGGTTGAAGATCCTGGCTGAGGCCAGGGAAGAGACGGGGCTGCCGGTGATCACGGAAGTGGTCAACCCCGAGGACGTCGACCTGGTGTCCGAATACTGCGATATGCTCCAGATCGGCGCCCGTAACGTCCAGAATTTCGCCCTCCTGAAGAGACTGGGAGGGGTGAGCAACCCGATCCTCCTCAAACGGGGCATGATGACCAACATCGAGGAATTTCTCATGTCCGCCGAGTATATCCTGTCGGCGGGCAATCCGAACGTCGTTCTGTGCGAAAGGGGCATCCGGACCTTCGAGACCGCCACCCGTAACACCCTCGATATCAGCGCTGTCCCCGTCCTCAGGGAGAAAACCCACCTGCCGATCATCGTCGATCCGTCCCACGCGTCAGGCTATTGGCAGTATGTCAAGTCCCTGTCCTTTGCCTCCATCGCCGCCGGGGCGGACGGTCTCATGGTGGAGGTCCACCCCAACCCGGAGCAGGCCTGGTGCGATGGGCCCCAATCCCTCAAGCCCGAAAAATTTGCCGAGCTGATGAAACAGCTGGCGAAGTTCGCCGATGCGGCGGGGAGGGTGGTTTGACGCAGAATTTTAAGATTGGGCGAAGGGGGATTGAGTGACCGGGAGTCCCGCCTTTGGCGGGATCGGTCGCCTTAATAAAGGCGAACCGCTTCGGCTTTGAAGATCAGGTAAACCTCCTCCCCCAGCCCGAGCCCCATCCTGCGGTAGGACTCGTCGGTGACCCGGGCCGTCATTGTTTCCCCAACTTCCACAGCAACGTCCACCGATCCGTTTCTCTCCCGGATGCCCGTCACCTTGCCCTTCAGGGTGTTCAGGGCGCTGGTCTGTGACAGGTCCCGGCTGACCAGGATGACCTCAGGGGGGACAGCCGCCGTCCTGGCCTGCTGATGACCCGATGGGATGGCGAGGGCAAGGCGCCCGGTGTCGAACACCCAGGACTCCGCAGACCGGTAAATCCGGCCGTGGAAGACGTTCTCCATGGAGGAGAGGGCGATTCGGCCGCCCTGAAGGGTCACCGCGTGGTCGGCCAGCCGATAGGCCTGGTCCATGTCGTGGGTGGTCATGACGACCGTCAGGCCGTCGGACCGGTTCCTGTCCACCAGGACCCTCTCGATGACCGCCCGGCTCACCGTGTCCACGTTGGCCATGGGTTCGTCCAGGAACAGGGTGCGTGGGTTGGTGACCAGGGCCCGGGCCAGGGCCACCCTCTGTGCTTCCCCGCCGGACAGGGCCCAGTGGGGGCGGTCGCCGAACCCCTCCAGACCGACCTCGTTCAGGGCCTCTTCCGTCCTGGCCGGAATTAGTTTCCGGTCCTGGCCCCTCACCCTCAGACCGTAGGCGACGTTCCTTTCCACGGAGGCCTTGAACAGATAGGGGGTCTGGAGGAGAAAACCGGTACCCCGGCGCAGTTCCTCCCTCACGGCGGCCGGTGCTTTTGCCATATCCTTTCCCCGCACCAGAAGGTTTCCCTGCTGCACGGGTAAAAGCTGGCCTATCAGCATGAGCAGGGTGGTCTTGCCCGACCCGTTGGGGCCGAGGAGGGCGGTGATGCGGCCGCCCTCAATCTCCAGACTCTCGATATCCAGGGCCTGCCTGCCGCCGTAGTGGTGACTCAGATTTTGAATCTCGATCAGGCTCATGGCCCGGCGGCCCTTTGAAGTCTGCGGAACAGGATGTTCACGGTAAAGGCGAGGGTGAGCAGAATGATGCCCAGAGCCATTCCGAAGGCGAACTCGCCCTTACTGGTCTCCAGTGCGATGGCGGTGGTGATGGTCCGGGTGTAGCCGCGGATGTTGCCGCCGAGCATCATGGCCGAACCCACCTCAGCCACCACCCGCCCGAACCCGTTGACGATGGCCGCTATGAGGGCGAACCTGGCCTCGGCCAGAACCGTCAGTGAAGCCTGGCGGCCGCTGGCCCCGAGGCTGAGGGCGGTGAGCCCCGCCCGCTGGTCCACGGCGTTGACCGCCGCGATGGTCAGGCCCACGATGAGGGGAAAGGCGAGGATAACATCCCCCAGGATGATCCCTGACGGTGTGAAAAGGAGGTCCAGGAACCCCAGAGGTCCTTTCCGGGAGAGGAAGGAGTAACAGAACAGACCCACCACCACGGTGGGAAGGGCCATGAGGGTGTTAAATACCGTGATAAGAGCGGCTTTGCCCCGGAACTCCCGGGTGGCCACATAGTAGGCCAGGGGTATCCCGGTCACCGCCGCCAGCACAGTCGCGGTCGCGGCCACCCTCAGGGACAGGAGGGTGATGGTGAAGATCTCCCGGTCCATGCCGATTATGAGCCCGATCGCTTCGGTGAAAGCTTTTGCCAGATATTCCATCGTTCCCTTCCATTGGAGTCACTTTAGCCACAGATCCCACGACCCATGCCCCAGGAATTTAAATCGTTTTAAGACCTGTTACTTTGAAACCTGAGTCTTGATTCCTGAGTCTTGAGACTAATTATTGGCCAACGGCTTAAACAGCCTGTTGCCGGATTTATCTGTAAACTCGCCGATGAGCCTCTGGCCCTCGGGCGACACCATGAACTCGATGAGCTTCATGGCCCCCTCGTAGTCCACGTGGGAGTGCTTTTCCGGGTTGACCGCCATGATGCCGTAGGGGTTGTAGAGCAGGTCCGATGGTTTGACGAAGAGCCTCTTCAGGTCCACCTTTTCGGAGTATTTCAGATAGCTGCCGGAGTCGGAGAGGGTGTAGCCCAGCTTCTCGTCGGCGATGGTCAGGGTTTCCCCCATCCCCTTGCCGGTTTCGAGGTACCAGCCCTTTCCCTCGGGGACCTCACCCAGGACCGCCTTCCAGATGGCCCTCTCCTTGGTGTGGGTGCCGGAGTTGTCCCCTCGCGAAACGAAGGGCGAACCGCTTTCGGCGATCTTTTTGAAAGCGGCCTCGGCACTGGCAGCGGGTTTGACGCCGGCCGGGTCCTTTGCAGGCCCTACGATCACGAAGTAATTGGCCATGATGGTCCGGTGATTCACACCGAAGCCCGCGTCCATGAACTTCTTTTCGCTCGAGGGGGCGTGGACGAGGGTGACGTCAACGTCGCCGTTTTCCGCCAGCTTCAGGGCCTTTCCCGTTCCCACGGCGATGACGTCCACCCTGATCCCGGTCCTCTCTTCGAATTTGGGCAGGAGGTAGGCCAGGAGTCCGGTGTTGTCGGTGCTGGTGGTGGAGGAGAGTTTCAGACGGTCGGCCCCCGACACAGGAGCGGGGATGCCCACGGTAAAGGACAGGAGGACAATCATCAGGGTGAAAATACACTTGCGCCGCATGGTTCTTTCCGCTCCTTTTCTGACGTCACGGGTACATGACTCTGCCGGCCCGGCTGATGTCGTAACCGGCCAGATTATTCGCCAGGTGGGCAAATTCCTGGGTGCGGAGTAGGCCGAGGAAATCCTGGACCGGGTGTCTGAAGAAGTTGGCCTTCTTGATCACCAGGTCGAAGCGCTCCTCTCTGATGGGAATGAAACCGAGACCCAGGAGAGAGGCTACGGCCTGGATGGCAAGTCCCGCGTCGGCCTCCCCCCGCAGCACGGCCAGGCCCACCTCCATATGGCTGCCGGCGGCCACCGTCCGGTGCCTCAGGGGTGAGACATCCAATCCCAGACGTTCCACCTCCCGGTCGTAGAGCAGTCGGGTCCCTGTGCCCTCCTCACGTTCCGCCCACCTTATCTTCCCGGTGACGGCGTCGCCAAGGTCCGTCAGGCCAAGGGGGTTGCCGCCCGCCGTCACGAGGCCCTGGGTGCGGTGGGCGAATGCCACAGCCGCCACGTCCTGACCGAAAATCTCGGCAAGGTGGCTGGAGTTGTAATCCTCGCCGCCGGGATTCATGAGGTGGACGCAGGCGATGTGACAGATCCCTCTCTTGAGGGCCAGGAGTCCCTCCGCGCTGCCCGCCCGTGACTGGAGGGGGATGACTTCGGGATGTTTTTTCCGGTACAGGCTGACTGTTCGGGTCAGAAGGGGGTCGTCGCTGCCGGCGATGAGGAGGAGTCCCTCGGTCCGATCCAGGAAGGGGGTCTCGGGAGGGATGTTGGCCACGTGCGCCTCCACCCACCGGTCCACCAGATGGCGCGGAAAGACCCACTTGCCGGTGATCTTGGTGCCCGGCAGGCCCCTTTCGTTGATGAGGGTGTAGACCTGTTTCTCGTTGATCCCCAGGTACCGGGCGAGCTGTCTTGTGTCCAGAAGAGAACCCACGTTAACCCCCTTCATTGGGCCGTTTCAGGGACATTGTATTTCCCCGGGAACGCCCATCTGAGGAAAATTATAACTAAAAATAACTTAAAATAACAGAAAAGAGGTGAGGAGAATAGAAAATGGAGAATGGAGAATAGAAAATGGAGAATGGAAGGGGAAAGGCCAGCGGAACGACTGAGCGATGATACGACTTGCCGATAATGCGAATGATCCGGTTCTTCGTTGAATCGGTTAGTCGACAAGTCGTAAATTCGAGCGTATCAGTTCTCAGTCCTCAGTTCTCAGTTCTTCAAACCTCAAACGTCAAACGTCAAACTTCAAACTTCAAACTTGTTATTTGTCCTTCTTCCTGATCGCAACCGCACAGAACGGCTCCACGCAGTCATCGCCGAGCCTGGAGGCCGTGCAGTCCACGGTCCGGTTCCCGGCAGTGGAGATCCTGAGGCTGAATTCTCCGTCCACCGGGATCTGTCTGGGATCCAGGAGTGCCCCGGCAACCGGATCGATGAGGAACAGGTCTTTCCTGCCTTCGTGGGGTATGCCGAGAAGCCTGGATGCGACCCTGTTTGCCTCCCATATCCGTCCATCGCGGTCGCAGAGCAGGATGGGATCCTCCTCCCGGTTGATCAGGGCTGAGAGGGTCGACCGGGCGGCAGCGAGCAGCCTTTCCAGCTTTTTCCTGACGCTGATGTCCTTGGTGATTCCGATGAAATAGGTCTCGTTCCCGGACATGAAACTGCTTCCCGCCAGCTCCGCATCGACGATCGTCCCGTCCTTACGCAGGTATCTGGTTTCCTCCACCACCCAACCCGGTGTCTCCCTTAATTTTCGGATCCGCCGATCCGAGTCGGAGCTTAGCTCCCTTGTGTTGAGTTTAAGCAATTCCTCCTTGGAGTAGCCCAGCATCTCCAGGGCGGCAGGGTTGGCGTCCAGGTAGTTTCCGTCATTGTCGACAAAGAAAACGCCGCAGGCAGCATG
>JBFFDD010000088.1:0-9940 GCA_041559575.1 bacterium | reverse complement strand
TGGTGGGCCTCGCCGGGTTTGACCAGGATGAAATCACCCTGACTGATCCCTCTCGGTGTCTCTCCCTCCATGGCCACCCCTTCCCCGCTGAGGACGTAATTGAGATGTTCGCTCCCGTGGCTGTGGTGAGGGGTTTGCCCGCCTGGCTCGATGGTGAAGACCCGGAGGGAGAAGTTGGGGGCACCGTCTGCCTTGCCGATGGGCACCTGCCGGAAAGCACCGACAGCCCCCTCCACCTTTACAGCTTTTATGTCGCAGTTTTCCAGACGGGTGATCTTCATGATCGCATCTCCTAAATGTCTCCCAGCCCGAAAACAAACCCGCGCCTTAAACCAGGTCACACTTAACACCGAGACCACCGAGCCGTCCACCCAGGGACAGTCCACAGAGGTACGTAGAGTTTATGATCAGGGTCTGAGGTCAGGAGTGTGAGGTCCAGAATCCGGATTCTGGAAACTGCTTTTTCCCTACCAAAGACTGGAAGCCCATTAGGTCAATACAGAAACATCGGGAGTTGAGGAAGAGCCGTCGGGAAGATCATCAAACCTCCTGGCATCTTCAAGGCAGTATTTTAGGCACAAATCTCCTGTGTAAAAGGAGAAACGTTGGGTAGCTCGATTTCGGCATCCTGAGGTTTTTCTCTCTGGACAGATTTTTTATCCTTCTATCCTTCTCTTTTTTCTGATCCAACATTGGTTTTGATCTCCTTAGACTTTATCAAGTAACGGAGACAACCGAGTTGAAGACACGCGAAAGCGGTATGCCTGACATGGTGACCTGGGAGGGGTTTTTCGATCCAGGTTCGATCTTGCGCAAATTAGACCTGAATCCTGGGGATCGCGATGTGGTTGATTTCGGCTGTGGTTACGGCACATTCAGCCTGGCCGCCGCCCGAATTGCCACCGGAACCATCTTCGCTCTGGACATCGAACCTGACATGGTTGAAACAACCACTCGGAGGGCGGGGGAGGAAGGCCTTTCCAACGTCAAAGATTTTCTTCTTGATTTCGCGGAACAGGGAACGGGCCTCTCTGACCGAAGTATCGATTTCGCCATGATTTTCAACATCCTGCACGCCGAGTTCCCCGAATTACTCCTGAACGAAGCATCACGGATTCTCACCTCGAGAGGAAGACCGGCAGTCATCCACTGGATTTACGACCCGGACACCCCCCGCGGTCCGCCGATGGAGATCCGTTTAAAACCCGAAGAATGCATCGATTTGGCCAGCGAGTCCGGCTTTGACCTACTTCATTCGGGGGTAATAGACCTTCCTCCTTACCACTTTGGAATGGTATTCACCCCCTGAGCCTCCTCTTTCTGATTCAAAACCACCTAT
Organism: bacterium; assembly: GCA_041559575.1. Lineage (GTDB taxonomy): Bacteria > BMS3Abin14 > BMS3Abin14 > BMS3Abin14 > BMS3Abin14. The sequence continues at coordinate 8,601 of JBFFDD010000088.1, read as the reverse complement.
CAAAGCAATCCGATCGGTGATTCAGATCTTTGGTGTGTCCTCTGATCCAGATAATTTCTCTAGGGAAAAAGTTGACATCGAAGGGCATTTATGACATTGAATACCATCAAGGCGAGGGGAGTATTAGGAGGAAAAAATGAGACAATACTTTACTTTAATTCTGGTGTTTGTTTTAGTTTCCTCGCTTCTTGGAGCTCCCGCCTTCGCCGCCTTTGATCTTAAGGGTTCGATGAAGATCGACCTAGGAGAAAAACCACTCGACACAGCCATATCCCAGGACGGGAGATGGACCTTCGTCCTCACGGAGGGAGGGGTGATCCGAGTGCTCTCGTGGAGAGGAGAGCAGACCCAGGTCATCGAAACCGGTGAAAACTACCGACGCCTTGTGTTCTCCGCAGTCGGGAACAGATTGATCCTGTCAGGAGGCGACAGTGATAATGTTCTGGTTATCTCCCTGGACATGGTCCACAACCTTGACACAACCGGGTCTCCATCCAAAGGTTCAAAGGACGCTCCGGTTGTGGTTGCGTTCTTCAGCGACTATCAGTGACCTTACACTGTGGGGCTGATGCCCGTACTCGAGCAGGTGCTCGAGACCTATCCCAAGAATGTCCGTGTCGTTGAGCTTAACTTCCCCCTGAATAACCACAAACTCGCCAGACCGGCTGCCGCTGCTGCTTTGGCTGCCGGTAAACAGGGTAAATTCTGGGAACTGCATGCAAAGCTGTTCGAAAATCACAAAAAACTTACCGATGAACTGATCGTCGAACTCGCCCGCGACCTCGGTCTGGAAATGGCGAGGTTTGAAATCGACAGAAAGAGCCAGGAAATCAACGACCTTATCAATCGGGATCTGAAGCAGGGAAGAAACCACGGCGTTAGAGGAACACCCACTGTTTTCGTAAACGGCAAGAGATTGCCCGACAGGAGCCTGGCAGCGATCACTCAGGCCATCGAGCATGAGCTCGCCAGGGGACAGGCGGGCTCCTCAGGCAGATCACCAGCTTCGGCTCGTTCCGGCTTTCCGAGCATCCTGGTAAATCAACCCTCTGGCAGTAGTGAGGAATGCGGAGGATAGGGTCACACCGATCTTTTCTGCTCTACCATCATACTCCGGGACAAAGGTGACAACAGAGGAAGTTAGGATACCTTAAACCTCCCGGGAATATCTGAAGTATGTCGCCTCGTGATTTATGTCGCGTCGTAATGAAAAAGATCTCTGATCAGGACAGATCGGAATGAAGCCAGATTTTACCAGCCTTATTCGAAAGCTAATGACCGGGTTAGCAATGAGGAAAAATCGGGCTAAATAAATAACCTTCATATTTTTACTGGAAATTTAAAAAATTGCCCGCTAAAACACTCCGAGCGGGCAAAAATACTCCTTTTTCTTCCCACCTTAATAATTTTTTTACCATTTTTAAACTATTATTATGTTATTTTTCAGCAACTTAATTGGTGGGACAAACAGTTAAGATTTCAGGCTTAAATCGGTGGAAATTTCTATTTTTTCTTTTCTGATTTCTTCCGCACTCTGAAATTTTCTGCTTTTTCCGCTTTATTTTGGCCTATTCTTCCCTTTGAATCCCTCAGATCCCGGGCTGGATCGCCGGTGCTATTCAAGCGGTCATTCCGGCTCGATCCCATCCACAACCACCCCGACGCCGAAGGATTCCTCAGCGATGCGCAGGAGGATCCGGCGGTGGCAGGCCTTGGTCGGCCCCTCGTAGCAGACCAGGTACACATCCTCCTGTTCACCGCGGCGGGCGATCTCTTCCAGCTTCGCCAGGGCTTCCGGGTTTCGCGTCACCTGTTCTCGAAAGCGGCGCTCGTAATCGCACTCAAGGTAGGCGCTGTTGTGGGCTTCCGAACTCCCCTTCCCCAGCTCCTTCTCCAGTCCGGCCTTACTGTGATTGAAGTCCTCGAAAAGGGCGTCAGACGGCGCCAGCTCGTCGTTGCCCCTTCCCCGGTTCACCAGCATGCGCCGATCCTTGGGGATATCTTTTTTCCGCAACTCTGAAACACTCGCCTCCTTGAGCATGGGATCTCCCTCTTTTTATTTTTCATCCACCTTTTCGGGTGTCTCTAATGGAACTGGTTCTTGAATCCAAAATCTAAGATCCAAGGTCCAAAATCCGGAACTGATATATCCAATCTCCAATGTCGAATGTCTAATTTCTCCTCTTCAAACCTCCCTAACCACCTTCATCCCCAGCCGGGTCGCCCGGTCACTGTAGTAGCCCACCCCTCGGCCCTCGATGTCCCCCGCATAAAGACTCGCCACGGTTCTCGCGTTCAGGGAATCCCTGGCCACCCCCCTGATCTGCGCAGTAGCGTCATCGCAAAGTCGCCTGTAGAAGGGCGGGATAATGCCGGAGGTGACGATGACGGCGGCCCGGCGTTTCTTGTCGGATCGGGGAGTGGGGCACCTGGATATGGTCAGGACCTGACCCTCGGGCTTGGCGAAGGTCCAGCAGATCCTCTCTAAAAACGACATCATTATCGCCGTGGCATACCCCATGTGCACCGGCGTGCCGAAGATGAGGGCGTCTGAATGGAGGACATCCTCGCGGATCTGGTCCATGTCATCCCTGATGGAACACCTCGCCACTGGCCCATCGGAATCGCCGTCCCGGCAGGTCAGGCAATTGCGACAGTGCTGGATGTCGTGATCCACCAGGTTGATCTTCCCGACCCTGACATCGGGATCGGCCAGGACGGCTCCTTCGATGGCCCGGTCCATCAGGGTGTCGGTGGCCTTACCCTTCCGCGGGCTCCCTACAACAGCAAGCAGATTCATGACAGATTCCTCCAGTTGAGACCAGAAAGATGTCATCCCTTTCAGATAAGTATAGTGGATAGCAAGCCTTTGGTGGGAAGAGGAGGGTCAAAGTGAGTGGAAAGCGGAAAACCGTGAGCCTGTCGCAGGATGTCCTCTGTGGTGGCAAAACTGAACAAAGAACTGAGAACTGAGTTCAAACCCTGGGCTCTGGAAACCGAATGCCAGAATATTATTCCTTGACCAGCCTGTTACCCCTTCACCCTTTCCGCGAGGAACTCCCTGCACTCCTCGATGTTCTGGACATGGACGCGTCTGATAACATCCAGGTCCTGGAGGACGCCGGGATCCGACCAGTCCGGCAGGGCCTCGTCCAGCTTCCTGACCACCCATTCCTGCCCCTTGATGAGAAGTTCCAGCCTGTCCATTGGATCGTCGAGGGCCATGACCTTCAGGTAGAAATCCCCCACCTTGCCGGTTGTTTTCCCCGCCTCGCGGACTATGGAACGGCCGATCAGCCGGCAGCTCTCCCTCTCCCCGTCGAGGATCTGTTCCATGAGCTTCCGCTCACCCTCATCCGATGATGTTTCCACCAGGAACCGGGCGGCGAACACGCCTGCCCTCTCCGCCTCGAGCAGAACCGAAAGTTTCTTCACTCTCTCTTCATATTCAGCCATGACACACCTCCTGATAATGTTCAGTTTAGTCTGATGAATGCCGGCCGTCCATGACCCAGGTCAAGGGAAAGGCCGGAGGATTAGTCCCATGAGGGGGCGTTCTGCGAGGGGGAGACTGGGCGACGGGGGCGATGGAAAGACGAAGGAGTAAGACCCGCCGTCGCTCCTTGAGCTTCCGCCGTCGCTCTTCGAGCTTTGGCGAGACAGGTTGGCGTGGCAGGCGAAGACGAAGTGAAGGGCGGACGAGGAGAGGGGGGGAAAGAAACCTAGTCCTCAGAGATAAGTGATAAGAGATAAGTAAGAAACCAGTTTTAAGAGATAAGTGCTCAGTGATAAGTAGGAAACCGGTTTACTTATCTCTAAATTCTTGGCACTTAGGACTCAGTTCCCGGTTCTCAGTCCCTGGCTCTTAGACCTTTATTCCCACTTTCCACTTTCTGCACTGTTTTTTCTTCGTCTTTGTCTCACTCCTTCGTTTTTCTTTTTTTATTCTCCATTCTCTATTTTCAGTTTTTTTCTCCCCTTTCCCCGCGCGGCCCTGCTAAAACTCATATCCCACGCTCAACCCGCCGAAGAGGGTTTCGGCATCCAGGAAGGGGATGTTCGAGTCGCGCCGGCCGTACCCGGCCAGGATACCGACGAAAACACCCTCGGTCCCGAACCGGCTGGGAAAGATTACCTGACCGAACATGGAAACCTCCGTATCCTCCCGGGTTTGCCCGAAAACGGGATGGACAGCATCGAAATCCTGCCTTTCCAATGAGAGAAAGGCCAAAAGCCGATAGGCCCGGGAAAACCTGAGGAGGCCCAGCCGAAAGAGGGATCCGGCAAAACTGTTGGCGTCACCGTCCATGTCCCCCCGGGAGAAACCCAACTCCGGGATCAGGGTTATTCCCCTGCCGGCCTGAAGGGGATACCCGACCTCGGCCTCGTGGATGGACCCGTTTCGACGCAGGTCATTGAAAATACTGCCTATCAGATCGTCTTCGACCTCCTCAGCGGTCATCGAGTATTGAAATCCGAAATTCGATCCGAAGACACCGTCGTACTTAACCCTGATCCCGTAGGTGGACTGGTCCGTCTCGACCCGGTCCACTCCCGTCAGGTAGGGGTTCTCCCAGGCCTCCTCGAAGGGCATGGCGAACAGCGACACATCCACCTTGCCGCCACCATTCACCGGACGGGCCACTCCGACGGAAAAACCCGTCCGACCGCTTGGTCCAAGGGGGTTTCCCAGATAAATCCGGGTGCCGGAATCCTGATAGACGTAATTCAGGTCAAACAGGAGGACGGGGATGGCGTTCTGGTATTGATCGGCATTGGTTCCCAGGCTGCCGGTTGTCCTGTTGTCGCTGTCGACGCCCAACTGATCGGTGGTGGACATCAATCCCGCACCCAGTTCGATCTTTCCCCAGAATCCTGGCCGGACGCCCCCGTAATCCTGGGCCACGCCTCCGTATGGCGTCAGAAGACCTGTGCCCAACAGGGTAGATGTCACGATCATGACCCATCGCTTCATCAACATACCTCATTTACCGGTCACCCGACGGCAGAGTCAAGCTTCAACCGTTAGTTCCCTAACTACCGATTTCCATTCCCATTCCCATTGCCATATGGATCGAGCTCAGCTATGATTCAGGCCTTTTGATGGGACCAACAGGCACATCAATACCAATGGAACCCGAGGAACTGTAATGGAAGCTCTGCTCAGCTCAACCGCCGCCGTCACCATCGCCGAGATCGGCGACAAGACCCAGCTGCTCTCCCTGTTTCTCGCCTCACGGTTCACCCAACGTTTCCCCATCATCGCAGGCATCTTTACTGCCACCCTGTTCAACCACACCGCCTCGGCATGGCTGGGGGCCTGGCTGATGACTCTTATACCCCCTTCGGTAGCCCCCTGGATCGTCGGAGCCAGTTTTGTGGCCATCGCCCTCTGGCTGCTCGTCCCCGACAAAGGGACAGACGGTCCAAGCGGCCTGGAGAAGTACGGCGCCTTTATTACCACAACTGTATTGTTCTTCCTGGTCGAGATCGGCGACAAAACCCAGATCGCCACAGTGGTTCTGGCTGTCAAATACAGCGCCACATTCTGGGTTGTTGTAGGGACGACCCTGGGCATGCTGGCCGCAAACGTTCCGGTAGTCTATGCCGGCGGCTGGATCATGGAACGGTTACCGCTGAGCTATGCCCGGTGGGGAGCGTTCTCTCTGTTCCTGGTCCTGGCGGTCCTGACGGTGGCAGGAACGTTATAAAACAGGCCTTTGCTCTGCGCCCCTGGCCCTAAAATCCTAAAACCTTAAACCATTTTCCACGCCCCTTCCCCTCTTCTTTACCTGCTACAATAATAACTGTGGTTTTTTGTATGAGCGGCCGTCGGTCCCGGCTTCAAACCGGATGGACTGGCAGGCATTACTCTTAAAACCTGCGGGAGGTAAAGTGCATGTTCGAGATCAGAACCATTCTTTGTGCCGTCGATTTTTCGGGCAACATGGATCAGATCATTGTCAGCGCCCTGGGCGAAGCCCGGGTCCATGACGCCGAGGTCCACATCCTCCATGTCCTTCCCAGCCCGGACATGAGCATGGCCATGCAGATGGCCACCGTTTTGGGGGATGAGAAGTATCGGGAGCTTATCAGGGAACACAAGGTGGAACTGGAGTCCACCATCAGGGACAGGATCGAAGATCTGAAGGGGAAGGCTCTGACCGGACCCCTGAAGGACGCCGGGGACAGGATCACCGGTATCCACATCACCGAGGGTGATCCGGTGATCGAGATCCTGGAGATGACAGGCAAGGTGGGGGCGGACATGCTGGTCATGGGTACCCACACCAAGGGGATGGTGGAGCATACCTTCTTCGGAAACGTGGCCCGAAAGGTCCTCAAGAGGAGCCGGGTCCCCGTCCTGGCAGTGCCGCCGGTGAAAGAATAGATATAAGACAGTGGAAGGTGACAGGTGGAAAGTGGGAATAAAGGTCTAAGAGCCAGGGACTGAGAGCCGGGAACTGGGAACTGAGTCCTAAGTGCTGAGACGAACAGGTATTCAGTAGTCAGAATTCGGTATTCAGCAGAGAGGCCGTAATTCAAAAAAAACGGTTTCTGGTTCTGGTTTCTAGAAAAGGCGTAGTTTCGACTAGACATTAGAACCAGAAACTAGACATTGGAAAGGGCCTTTCCCCGCCACGCCGTTACTCCGACACCTGCTTTTACCTCCCCTCCTCGCCCATGCGCCCCCTCGCGTCCCGCCTCACCGTATCCCCGCGTCCGCTCTCTCGGCCCCTCGCCAGCGCACTCACCCCTTTGGCAGGATTGCCGTGCGATAGTCTGGTGAATATCTGAACTATATCATCTCCATAACCTTTGCCTTCGTCCTGCTCCTCAGTCCGGCTTTTTCCCTTCCCACTTTCCACTCTTTTTTCCCTACACCGCGAAATCGAGCACCAACCTGTAGGTGGCGTAGGCCATGCCGATGATGTAGATACCGAGGACGAGGTACGGGGTCCACCTTCCGCCCCAGGTCATATACGCATTGTTGCCGTTGACCTTCCTCGACTTCAGGTCGATCAGCACCGGGAGTATGCCGACGAAGATCCCGCCGCCGTAGGTCCCGGCAATGTCCAGCGCCTTGATGAACGCACCGGGTTTAATAAGGGTGATCAGGAGGGGCGGCACAACCACCAGGGCCGTGGCCAGGTGGGGCTTTAACCTCTTCCGGAAGGAGCCGGCGGTGTCCTGGTAGACCTCTTTTAATGAGAAACCGAATCCGATGTACGAGGTCATGGTCGACAGGACGGCGAAAACGCTCCCCAACAGGGCGATGCTTGTTCCGGCGATGATCCCCAGGGGTATCGTGGCCGGCTGGCCCGCTGTCCTAGCCACCAGGAGGCTCGCCTTGGGCACGACTCCGATCACGACCACACACCACAGGACGTAAAGAAACAGAGGGATGATGACCCCCCAGACGGCCACCTTGTTGATGTCCCTTTTCCTCCCCAGGCCCGCGGCGATGGACGGTATGACCGAATGGCCCACATAGGCGAAAAGGACGACCCCGAAGATCCCCAGGGTCGCCGACCAGTTTGCCTCCATAAGCAGAGGAACCCGGACCTTGATCAGGGCGATGGTCATGACCAATCCCAGGAGGATCAGCATCCCCACGAAGAGATAGGTCTCCACCTGCGACACCAGCTTCAGACCGAAGTGGACGATAATGCTGGCGATGAAGAAGTAGATCCACACTCCCAGCCAGATGGGGATAGCACCGTTTGAAAGGGTGTTGAACAGCTGGCCTCCCGCGCTCAGGTACCCGATGAGCGCTCCGTAGATATAGATGATGACACCCACGAGCATGGCCAGAAGTCCCGCCTTGCCGAGGTATTTCTCCGCTAAGGTGGGGAGGTGGTGAACCCCCTCTGTGGAAAGAACCGCCTCGGCGATGTAAAGGGCCGAAAAAACCGACACGGCACCGATGACCACCAGGATCAGGATCGTCGGGAACAGGCCGGCGCTTGCCGCGGCGATGGGCAGGGCCAGAATCCCGGCGCCTATGATCGTCGCCGCAAACACGAAGATCCCCTTCAGTGTGCTCACTTCACCTTTCATAACACCCTCCTGAGTTCGGCATAAAATCCGTTAGGGTATGGATTCCTGGGCTTAGAATCCAGATCCGTGATGCCCCCGCAAACTCCCTGCACTTCGCCCCTCGACTTCGCTCTGGACGGTGAGCTTGTCGAACCGCCGCCAGGGGAGAGAAAGTTTAAGGCAGCGATGCTTTCTTATTCTCTCAATGACAACTGTTTTTCGCCAAGTCGCCCATTCGTAAAATGCCCCCTCCCGTCCCCGTGTCCCCGTGTCCACCCTCTCCCCATCACCCTTGATCGCCCATACGCCCCATCTCTTCTCCCCATCCCCTCTAAACCCCCCTTACCATCCCCAGGATCCTGATCCAGGTTGACATGTATGCCTGGTTGTATTCCTCGCTAGGCAGGAATCTCGGATCCGGAACCTCAACATTCAGGGGTCTGGCGACTACCCTCGTGTCCTCGTAAAGCTCCTTGAATAGGGAGGCGGTTTGATCCTCATCCTCTGCGACCAGTTCAACGGACAGCCCTCTCAGGATCGTCGCCGAGAGAAGGTAGAACC
>JBFFDD010000087.1:0-10356 GCA_041559575.1 bacterium | reverse complement strand
CTATGTGGACTGGGGGGACGCCCTCGAGGCGGTCTCCTGGACTGAGAAGTCGGTCGTCCGGGTGGAGACCCAGCCCTACACCAGCACGATCCCCGGCTTCGACCCCGTGATTGATTTCTGCCAGGCCGCGGCCATCGCCGCCTCGCTGGACCCCGAAGTCGTCTGCAAGGTCGGTTTCCAGATGTGGCACGTTTCCGGCCAGGGCATCACCGAGCACTGGGGCGTTCGGGCGAGCGACGCCAATACGGCGGTCTCCTACAACTACGACTCGCCATTCCAGATCATCAACACCAGCAACGCGATGCTAAACATTTCCAAGCTGGTTCCAGAATCAGCCACCTGCCCCGATCCTGGTGCGGGTGAACCCGGTGAAACACCGCCGACAGGACCATGGGTATGGAACGCGCTGTTGGGGGAGTGGGACGGTACCTTGGTCTGGCGTAATGACCCTTACAGCGTGGAGGTGAGCGTGGGCGGCAAGTACGTGTTTGGGTATAACTGGCGGATGAGGGATGTCGATAACCTTCCGGCGGGCTGGCAAAAGACCGGCTACTGGCGACTGACTTTCTACGCTCCGAATGACGTCATCTTCGCCGATAGTTCTGCACCGAACGTGGCCCCGCCGACGGTGCCCTCCGTGATAAGAGCGCTGCCTCGTAACGGAGTTTTCAACACCGTTCTGGCGCCGCCACCCCCCCCTGTCCCCGTTACCGAGGAGGAGGATCCCACGGCGGATGACAGGCTCTTCAAGCCGGTGGTCGACACGGCCAACAACCTGACCTTCATCGACATCTGCATCAAGGTCAAGGAGCAAGGAGGTGGCGGTGGTGGGAACGGTGGTAACGGCGGTCCCGGTGTCGGTGGCGGCATCGGCGGCGGCCGATCGGACAACCATGGCAACCATTGATCCGACAGGTAAGGCGATCAACCCGTGAAGGGGGCCGGCGAGCCGTGAGACTCAGCCGGTCCCCGCACTCTTTAATCCTTGACCGATAAAGGGGAAGCTAACAATGAAGATAAAGATAACCTTTTTAACAGCTGGTATTCTTCTCCCCGCCCTGGCACTGGTCGTCGCCGGCGGCATCATGCCTACCGCCGTTCACGCCTGCGGCGAAACCGAGCCCAGCGTCCCCGGGGGGCTTAAGGTTCAGGGCTACAGCGTGATCAACGACCCCGCTCTGCTGGAGGCCCTGGGCCTGGAGACGGAGTGCAACTGCGCGGAGGTCCTGACCATCCTGATGGAAAACGGTTTCGAGATCGCCAACGTCACCGGCATCCAGGGGCCCCCAGGGGTGGTCTTCACCCTGGCGCGCGGCACTCCCGGTCTTTCTTCGGCGATGCCGAGAGGCCTTGGCCCGCCCGGCGTGGCAATTATCAAGTGCGGTAGAGCAGGATCGTGCGCCGGCTCCACCGGGGGGTGTGGTGACGATCACACCGGCGAGGGCGGCAGCAGCGGCGGGGGATGCGAGACGACTCCCTGAACCGCAGCCGTCAGGCCTGGCTGCCCGCTGAACGGTCAATAAAGCCTGAAACAGGTAGAAGCTGAATATCCTCTGAGGAGGGATTCGTTTCCAAAGGGAGGTTTTGAATGAAGGCGATAAGATGGTCGATGGTTGCCCCATTTCTGACGGCTCTGTGCGTTGCATGTTTCATTGCCCTTCCAGCCAGGGGCCTCGCCGATGACCGGGACCGGGATCGTGACCGGGACGCTGACCAACTCCGCCTGGTGGAGCGGGACCGGGAACGTATCAAAAACCGGATCCACCGGGAAACAGGAATGGAGCTTTCCGAGCTGGCGGTGCTGGATGCTGAGATCGACCGGGCCCTCGAACTGGGGAGCGATGGGGAGCAGATTCGGGAGGTGGTGCGCACTTCGGCGGAGAACGGCTGCGCCACCGGATCGTGCCTCAGGGAGATGATCCGGAACATGAACCGTGTCATGGAGCGGAAGTTCACCCGCACCCAGGCGCGGGACGCTGTCTGTGAAGCCATTCGGGAACAGACGAGAACCAGGGAGCGGAGCCGGGAGAAGGAACGGGCAGCCTGGAACGAGGAGGAGTTCTGCCTCCAGGTCAGGAACCGGGTCCGGCAGCGGATTGCCCAAATGGATCAAAACAGGAAGCGCCACACTGAGGAGATGGAGTGGAGAGGTGAAAGGCCCGGGGAGGAAAGGCCTGGCGGCCGGCGCTGAGACAGCAGTGGAGGAGGATAAAGACGAATCACGTCCCCGGATAAATGGAGGGTTTCGGTTGTATTTCGATGCCGATGGATGATCGTTGGCATGGCTATGTCGAAGTTGGCCGATGAGCTGGGAATATGACGTAAAGGACTACCGAGAGCGTTTCCCCAGGGCTGTGGTCCGGCTGTGCGAGGTGTTCGGCGCCGGTCCGGCCCGGCAGAAGGGGTTTATCCGGGCGTATTGGGAGGCACTGGAAACAGCCATTGCCGCCGCCGAGTTCGAAACTATGGCGGTCCAGTTTGCAAGGAGGCCCAACATGGCGGTGAAAACGTACTTGCCAGGAACGAATCGTAATCACCAGGCAGTGAAGCTTAATTCCGGGTCCAAATACTGTTTTCCTGGAGCACGGGAAGGAGAGGAGGATCAGGCCCAGGTGCTGGGGACCCGGCTGATCGACAGGATGAACATGGCCAGTTATGAGACCCTTAGGCGGACGGCGAAAATCCTGGTGGACGAATCCCTCGGCCATTTCAGAAACACTATAACCCCGAGGACCTACAGTGTGATGGTTGAGTACAAAATGAAGCAGATCGCTGCAGCGCGCTACTACCGGAAAGGCAAAGAGGCCTCCGGATGAGCGGAGGGGTGTAACGGGAGTCAGGTTCCGCCAAAAAACCTTCCAGGATCGGCACTCACCCTGTATCTCGGGGCGGGATCTGACCCCGGGTAGGCCCCTTACTCTTCCCGGGCGAGTCTGGCCCCCAGATCGAAGGCCTTCCGGCAGTCCTCGGGGAACACCTCTTCGCGCCGCCGGGCCTTCTTCGCGGGGTCGAAACGTTCCATGATCACCTTCGAGTAGTCCTGAAACTGGAAGGTGTCATGACAGAGGAGCGTTTCGGTCTCCCCGAACAGATTCTTCAGGTACATCTCGTTGAGTTTGAAATGCAGATCGTATATCGGCAGCTGTTTGGCCTGCTCCTCGTTCAGGTTCATGGTGTAGATCAGTCCGATCCCGATCGGCCTTGTGAAGAGGGACTGCGGGGGGTCGGTGTAGACAAAGTACTGGAACATCCAGCGCTCCATGAAGGATCTCATTTCCCCCGTGAGGGCCCCGAAGTAGATAGGGGATCCCAGGATAACCGCATTGGCGTCCTCTAACCTTTCCAGTACGGCTGTCAGGTCATCTTTCACCGCGCACTTTCCGTAGCTCTCACCGCCGACAATCTTGCAGGAGAAACAGCTGACACATCCCTTGAAGTCAAGGTCGTAGAGGTGAATGAGTTCGGTTTCCGCTCCTTTTGAGGCGGCCCCTTCCAGGGCCTTACCGAGGAGCGTCGCTGTGTTCCACCGTTTCCTCGGGCTGCCGTTCACTGCGATGACTTTCATGCATGATCTCCTTGAGGGTTATGATCTTGACGGGCAGGCGAACTCAGGTATGCGATTTTATCCTGGTCGCAAAAACTGGATTGATCAGAGACCCAACAGCACCCTCCAGTTGGCGGAGTGTCTTCTCTCGTCCTCGAGGAATTCCCTGATGGAGGCCCTCTCCTCATCGGAGAAAACCCCCTTTTCAAGAAATTGGCCATATTCCCGGGTCGCCTTGTCCTCGAAGGCGATATCACCCCGGAGGACGGATCTCCTGCCGAAAAGAGCCGTGGTCCTGCCGAGGATCTGGCCCACCAGCCAGAATAGGGGCCAGAGGGGCGACGGGGCAAGGCCCCTGGCCTGGAGAAATGACCGGAAGGTCTCCCGATGGTGCACCTCGTTATCCATGGCATCGACCATCATGGACCGTTCCCCGGGATCCTTCAGGGCCCCCACCTGGTTTCGATAGATCTGGACGGCCATGACCTCCAGGTTGAAGAGTTTTTTCAAAATGCCCATAGTTTGACGATCGGCTGACATGTTTTCCCCCTCGGAATCAGTATAATTGTTTTTTTTTTACAGAATTTCACCTCAGGATGGAACAGAAAAGAGGGTCGTTGCCGGGTCAGGCCCTTCGCCGCCGGCCGTCACAGGATTCCATAACCCTCATAAAGTTCATGAAACAGCCGTTGTCGCCGCTGCTGTTTCCCTCACCCTTCCCAAGTCTGACCAGGTTCTGTAATAATATATGAAAAAGCCTTTATCGGTGACCAGCCTGACCTGACCATCTGACCAGAGCCTGGCGGGATCAGGGGGTGCGAACGGAGAAGAGGGGAATCCTGTGTCCGGGCAGCTGATCTACATTACCGACCCCATGTGTTCCTGGTGCTGGGGGTTCGCCCCCGTGATCGATTCGGTGAGGGATCGTTTCGGAGGGGATTTGCCGATGCGTCTGGTTCTCGGAGGGCTCCGGCCGGGGACTTCGGAACCGATGGACGAGACGATGAAAAGGGACATCGAAGCACACTGGCGGCACGTCGGTGAGGCGACCGGCCAGCCCTTCGATTTCGCCTTCTTCGACCGGGAGGGGTTCGTCTACGACACGGAGCCGCCATCCAGGGCGATCGTCGCCGTCCGTCGGCAGGGGCAGGATGCCGCTTTTGAATTTCTGAAGGTTATTCAGGGGGCCTTCTACGCCCGGAACCGGGATGTCACCGACCGGGAGGTGCTCCTCGACCTCGCTGCCGAAGCGGGGATGAAGAGAAACGATTTTGCCGCCGATTTCGACCTGGAGGAGACCCGGGTCGAGACCCGTAACGACTTTACCGTATCCCGGCAGGCGGGCATTAACGGTTTTCCCGCCCTGATCGCGGGCAGCGACGCCGACGGCTACGAGGTTATCACCATCGGCTATCGGCCGTGGGTGAAGTTAGAGCCGTTGATCAAGTCTTGGCTTGACCGGTGAGCCGTACCCCGACCCCACCAGAAAAGGGAGGGACCCGGGGAAAGGGGAAGGGGGATTCGGTCGACAGGAAGGGAGGAGGTTGACGATGCTGGCCTACTACAGGAAAAGGGGGATCATCAGCGCGGCGGTCTTTGCGGTGTGCGGAGCTCTCCTCTTGGCGGTGCGCCTGATCACCGGGGGGCAGGAGCCCGGGGCCGATATTTTCATCCTGTTCCCCATGGTTCTGTCCTTCGTCTACGCCGTGTACTGCTTCATCCGGATGAGAGGATGATGGCAGGAAAAAGCAGAAGTAGAAGTAAGAGTATAAGTATTAGAGGGAGGAGAGGAACAGATTGCGGCACCCAGGGGTGGAGATCTTGTCCTTCCACTTCTACTAATACTGTTCTTTCCTATTCCAGGCCGGCGAAGACCTTGATGTACTGGAGGCGCTCGTACTGCTCCGGCCTGTCGCTGACCTCCATGCTCATCCTTCCCCGGAAGTCTTCGAGGGTTGAAAACCCGTGCCGGGTCATCCACTCCGTTAGTTCACCGATGATGCTTCCCATGCGCTCAAGGCCGTTTTTGTAGAGGGTGGAACAGACCTGGACCGCCCGGGCGCCGGCGAGGAGCTGCTTGACCACCGCGGCACCGTCGTGAACCCCGGTGGTGGCCGCCAGGTCGCAGCCCACCTGGGTGGACAGGATGGCGATCCACCGCAGGGGAACATAGATCTCCTCGGGCGAACTGTAGTGATACCCGGGAACCAGGTGCATCGTCTCCACGTCGATGTCCAGCTGGTAGAAGCGGTTGAAAAGCACCAGCGACGAGGCGCCGGCACCTTTCAGTTCACGGGCCGTGTGGGGAAGCGAGGTAAAGTAGGGGCCGATCTTGGCGGCCACCGGCAGATCCACCTTCCGGCAGACGCTTTCAATGATCCGGGCGTAGGTTTTCTCGATCTCCTTGACGCTGCGGAGCGGATCGGTGGGGAGGAGGGCAATGTTCAACTCGATGGCGTCGGCCCCGGCGTCGGCGATCCTGACGGCGTAGTCCGTCCACCAGTCGGGATTGACGCAGTTCAGGCTGGCGATGACCGGGATCGACACCTCCTCCTTGGAATCCCTGATCAGGCCGAGGTATTTGTCCTGGCTCAACCGAATGCCCGCCTGCCGGACGTAGTCGAAGGCCTCGGGATGATCATAGGGCGATGCCTCCCGTTCCACCTCTGCGGTCTCGGCCTCGATCTGCTCCTCGAAGATGGATTTCAGGACCACAGCCGCGGCACCCGACTGTTCGCACCGTCGGACGCCGTCGAGGGTTCCGGTCAGGCTTGAACTGGCGACGATGATCGGGTTTTTCAATTCCAGACCCATGTAGGTGGTGGTGAGATCGGCCATGTGTACCTCCATTCGGTGCAGTAGGGTATAAGCCTATCATAATGGACTGCGCCCGAATTGTCAGCGGGGTTTTGACGGGAGCGGGTGTTTCTGCCCCTGGTTCGATCGAGCTGCCAAGCCCGGAGCCGGCCGATGGATCATTCCATCGCGGGGACACCCATTACGGCTGGGGTCGAAAAAAGTTGCAAAATTACAACATCTCCCCCGCTAGTGGTGCAAAAATGCAACATTTTCCGCAACGATCCCTCTCCAGGTTGAACCGGATGGGGGCATGAATCCCCTTCCGGCCATCACCCCTGTTTAAAAGCGGGCCTCCCGGGGAGGAGAGGGTGTGGACGTCCTGAACACGCTGGACAGCCTTTGAATAAGCACTTTTCGGACCGGAAGGTCACGGATTGAACTTCCACGGGTCCGCCGGTTCCGGTACCCGTTCCATTCCCCGGGTTTTCCTAATACCCAAAAACCGGCCGGGTTCAGTCAGTCGGCATGGTTTTTGCTTTTCAGTCCAGGCGGAAAGCCTTAACGGCAGGTTTTCAAACCGAATGGGACGCCATTGATCGAGATCGGAGGGTAAACGATGATCAGCCTGAAAAACAACCTCTGGAAACTGAAGGGAATGCGGTTGCCGATAGCCGGTGTGTCCGGTCCCGGGGCTGGGATCCCCTACACCCTGGGATACGGTGGCCGGGATCATACTATCAGACCGCAGCTTTTTTTCCGCTGGAACCAGCCCCAGCCGGAACTGCCCCGGGAGGAGAGCGTGGAGGAGCGCCGCACCCTGCGCACTCTGATCTCTCAATTTTTTCTATCACGAAGATCATAGAGTGAGGGATTTAGGGGTACGGATTGAAGGGAAAACATTGAGACGATAGCAACGGAAAATAACGCTCAAATCTGAACAAATAGTTGGTCGGCAGAAACCTCCTTGAAAAGGAATAGTTGTTATCTCATTTTAAACCACTATTCTGAACTTCTCATTGACCTCTGCGGTAAGATTTTTTCCCCTTTTCCCTTTCCCTTGTTACCTCTTCTCTTGCCATTATCTCCAGGACCTCCTCGTCCGGGACGTCGTACCAGTTCTCGTAGACCTGGGCCACGGCACGGAAATCCCCCGGTATCTCGAGAACGACCACCTCATCGGCGATCGATTCCATCTCCCTGACGGTTTCCCGGCCGGTTACGGGGACGGCAACGACGACTTTGGCGGCCCCCAGGTTTCGGCAGCAGGCCACCGAAGCGCGCATTGTGGATCCCATGGCGATACCGTCGTCCACCAGGATGACCGCCCTGCCCCGGATGTCGGGGAGTTCGCGCCCCTCCCTCAACACCCCGATCCTCCGTCGAATCTCCTCCAACTGGTCGGCTTTGATCTTCTCGATGGTTTCCATTCGCAGCCAGTTCCGGGCACCGGGGACCATCCAGGTGCTGCCGTCCTCTGACACCGCTCCGAAGCCGGCTTCCGGATCGTCCGGAAACGGGAGTTTTCGGGAAATAATCAGGGAGAAGGGGGCGCCCAGGGAATCGGCCACCCGGTAGCCGACCTCCGCACCGCCCCTGGGTATTGCCAGGACGATGCAGTTCTCGGCCCGGAATCGATCCAGGGCTTTTGCCAGGCGCATACCGGCATCGGTCCGATCGCTGAACATGGAACCCCCCGCGGACTGGTCCCTTGGTTTGTGGCGAACATCTACCATTCCCAGTCTATCATCAGGAAGGATCAACTGCAGCGGAGAAGGGGGTTTAGGCGGCGACGAAAAAGCGGGGACCAGAGGGACGCAGCTGGTTCAGGTCGACAGAGGGTTTCGAATTTCAGGATTTGGCGAAGAAAGATGTGGTGAAGAAGGCTCTGTGGGCCAGGCATGTTTTACAGCGGAACAAAGGGTCAGCAGGGAAGGGTCCCGGCTCGGGGATTCATTCCTCCCTCAACCCTGTTTGGTCATTTCTCTTCCTTGGCCGGTTTGGCGCTGACCGAATCGACGTATTCGTAGGGCCGGTGATAGACGGGCACCACCTTCTCGAATTCCTTGACCTTCGTCGGACAGGTAAAAACCACCTTGGCCCTCGATACGGCCATCTGGTCCTCGGTGTCCGGCGCCAGAACGACCTGTCCGGATTTGCGGACAACGTCCAGGGGGAAAATGTGTTTTGCCGAACACACGGGACACTCTTCAAATGTGATCTTGTCACGGGTCGTGATCATGCTGTTTTCTCCTCGTATCGTGCTCTTTTCAATGGATAGATCAGATAATTATCCGTCAAACCTCTGCCGGAATGGTTCCCGATCCACAGTGATCTTCTGTAAAATAGACCCGGTGGGGGTGAAATCAGAGGGACGCATCTTACTCCTTTAACGTCATTTGCTCAAGAACCTATTGGCATCGAAATACCCTCGCCCGGACCTCCGTGGTGATCAACTCAAGGACCAGTCAAGGATCTTTTCCCTGAAGGATCGGACGGCCGCGGCGATATCCGGCGCCTCGGTTACCGCGGTGACCACGGCAACACGTCTGGCGCCGTGGACCAGGACCTGATGGACGTTGGTTTCGTCGATGCCTCCCATCACCGTGAAAGGTATCCGCACATGGCCGCTTATCTCCCGCACCGCCTCGGGACCCAGGAGTTCACCGGCCACCTCCTTGGTGTTGGTGGCAAAGATAGGACCGATGTTAATGTAGTCGGCGCCCCTCTCCTGGGCGGTCAGTGCCTGATCGAGGGAATGGGTCGAGACACCGATGAGAAGGTCAGGGGCCAGTTGCCTGGCCACCTCCGGCGGGAGGTCATCCTGGCCAAGATGAACGCCATCCGCGTCAACGGCCTGAGCGATGTCCACATGATCGTTGACGATCAGCAGGATCCCCGCTTTTGAGGTCATCTCACGGAAACGGACGGCGGTCAGGTAAAGATCCCTGCGTGTGGCCTCTTTGTCCCTCAGCTGAACCATCCGGGCCCCTCCCCGAATGAGCCCATCAAGGACCTCCACATTATTCCGCCCGGCCGAGAGTCTCTCGCAGGTCACCGGATAGAGGTCGACCTTGCCGAGGGCGTCGATCCTCCCCTGTCTCTTAAGGCTAACCACCGTCCACCATCTGGATGATCTCGATGGTATCGCCGCTGTTAAGGGCCTCCTCCCGGTGATCCTCCCGCTTCAGGATTTTCAGATTCAGTTCCACCACCACCGTTTCGGGATCGATCCCCAGCACTTTCAACAGGCCCTCGACCGTCAGAGGTCCTTTTAACCTTGTGTTCTCACCGTTCACCACCAGTTCCATTCAAATGTCTCCTTAAAAAAACCTGAATCAGCGGATAAAGGCAGAGTCCCAGTCCTTCCAAACCGGTTCGTATCCGTGATCCTCGATTGTCCGGGCGATCTCCTTGGGTGTTCGGTGATCGGAGATCTCGAACTGGCCTTCCGTGCCTCCATCCTGGGTGTATCCTCCCGGATCCGTCTTGGAACCCGCGCTCATGGAGGTGACGCCAAGGGGTATCATGTGGTCCCTCAGGCTCGGGGATTCCCGGGTGGACAGAAGAAGGCCGGCGTCGGGCAGGAAGAGGCGAAGAGCCATCATCATGTGCACGAGATCCCTATCCGATACGGGGCACGGTGGAGCGTAGCCGCCCACGGCGGGCCTGAGTCTCGGGAAGGAGATGGTTATCTGGGACCGCCAGTGGCTGCGCATCAGGTAACGGGCGTGAAGGGCAAGATAAAGAGCCTCGACCCGCCAGTCACACAGCCCTAACAGGGCGCCGATGCCGATCCTCCTGAAACCGGCCTCCCCGCCCCGGTCGGGTGTGTCTATTCTCCACCGGTAGTTCCTCTTCCGGCCCGATCTGTGGACCTCCCGGTAACGTTCCGGATTGTAGGTCTCCTGGTAGATGATCAGGCCGTCCACTCCCCGGTCGGCCATCTCCCTGTATTCATCAACGGCCATGGGATAGATCTCAATGGAGATAGAGTCGAACAGGGATCTTAACCT
>JBFFDD010000086.1:0-10415 GCA_041559575.1 bacterium | reverse complement strand
TATCGATCCCGAGAGGGGTTACAGCGGGCTGGTCACCGGTAAACCGGCCGCGGTGATCTACGCCAGGGGGGGCGCTTATGCCCCGGGGTCGGAGACCGAGGGGCTTGACTATCAGAGACCGTACCTGGAGCTGGTGCTGGGGTTCATAGGATTCACGGACATCCGCACTGTGATCGTCGAACCCACCTTCATGACCCCACCAGACCAGCAGGACGCTTTCATGGAAAATGCCCGTGAGGAGGCGAGGAAGATCGCGAAAGGTTTTTAACCAAAGAGATCACAGAGGGAGAGTCTGGGGTAGACATTCAATCCAAAGTCCAAAATCCAAAAATAGAAGTGCAAAAGAGCCTCCGCCCACATGGCGGCCTCCCGAGATTGCTTCGGCCCAATTGTAATTCCCCTCCATAATTTTCCCCTCCCTCTTGTCCCGCCGTAGCTTTTTGTGAAGGAGGATGAAGGGAGGGGACCAATCACGCGATACGCGTGACTCACCTCGATCCTCTCCCCCAGGGGGAGAGGAAGAATAAGGAAATTGAATTATTCTATGCTCGCAATGACAGCTTATTTCCCCTAAGACCCTGGTTTTACTCTGCGTCACTCCGCGTACTCTGCGGTAAAACCTTTTGTATTTCTCCTGAATTCTGGCTACTGGCTCCTGACTACTGCTTCTTCCTTTTCGGATTTAACCGGTTGACCTCCCGGACCATTTTGGAGAACCTCCTGCCCCGGCGCTTTTCCTCCTGCCGGGCTGACTCACTCATCCTGAATTCCAGATTTTCGAATTCCTTTCGCAGCTTGATATAATTTTGATATCGCTCAGGATCTAATTCATCGGACTTCAGAGCCTGTTGTATTCTGCAGCCGGGTTCCGAGTCGTGACGACAGTCGTTGAAGCGGCACAGATCAGCCAGTTCCTCGATCTCCGGAAAACTGTCGGCCAGACCTTCGGCGCTCCCCCATACCTGAACCTCGCGCATACCCGGTGTGTCAATGAGTGATGCCCCTTCCGGGAGCGCGATCAACTCCCGGTGGGTTGTTGTATGCCGGCCTTTCCCGTCCTTTTCCCTGACTTCATCGACGGCCATCCTCTCCTCACCTACGAGCCGGTTGATAAGGGTGGATTTTCCGACCCCCGAGGAACCCAGAAAGGCGATGGTTTCTCCTCTCTTCAGGTAGGGCTCAAGGTCCTTCAGCCCTGTTCCATCCAGGACGCTGATCACATGCACCGCCGCTCCCGGAGCGATGGATTCTACGTCAGCCAGGCGGTCGGACACCTCCCGGCAGAGATCGGCCTTGTTCAGGACGATCACCGGGTTCGCTCCGCTGTTGTAGATCAGCGTCAGGTACCTCTCGATACGCCTGAGGTTAAATTCCTGGTCCAACCCCACCATCAGGAAAATGTAATCGATGTTCGCGGCTATTACCTGTTCGGAAACCGTCTTGCCGGGAGTTTTTCTGGAGAACCCGGTCTTTCTGGGCAGAACCGCCTGTATCGTTGCATCCGAACCGTCGTCACTGACCAGAACCGCAACCCAGTCTCCCACTGCCGGCAGGATATCGGCCTTTATCTTCCCTGTCGGCTCCGCGAAGATCTCTTCCCCGCCTGCGATCTGAACGAAATACCCGTAGGGCGCCTGTCTGACAATACGGGCGGGGACAGTCCCTTCCAACCCGAGGCCTTCGAAGGCCTCCTGGAAAAAACCGTCCCAACCGATCCCTTCCAGATCCCGGGCCGATCCCTTCACAGATGTCCTTCCCTTACAGACTTGGTCATCCAGCTTCCCTGATCAAAAAACAGGCCCTCAACGCACCTCGAAAACCAGCCGGTAGTCGAGGTACAGCTCCACACGGAGGCTATCGACCTGCCGGACCCTGACCGGCCCCTCCAGCCCCTCGATGACGATCCGGCCCACGCCTTTCATCCTCTCCCGGGCAGCGGAAGCCTGCCCGTAGATCCGATCGATGATCCTTCCCCGGTACTTCTCCGGGGAGTCCATCGCCAAATTGGCCCCAGACAAACTGCTCTCAATACCCCCCTGGATCCCGAGACTGTCGACCAGATCGGCGATCTCCATCGCTCCCCTGAAGAAGTCCTGATCGTTGTCAATGATAGGCAGGAGAATCTGAATTCGCGCCTCAGAACGCACCTGCTTATCCAGGGACCCGGACAAACCCGCCGGACCCGCAATGGAGGGCGCCTCCACTATGGAGACCTGTTTGCTGTCGCTCAGGGCTTCGATCACCTTTCGTCTGGCGGCGGATATAGCCTGGTAACCCTGACTCGAATTGCCCTCCCGGTCCCCGAGGACCAGGGTCCTGACGATGTAGTCTGCCCTCTGAACCAGTCCGCCGGCAACCTTCCCCTCTTCCCGGGCGGCCACAACCACCGGACCTACAGCCTGAACGACAGGCGCATGGGCGAACAGAAAGACCGCCAGAAGTATCGGGGTTGATCTCATCCGGGCTTCCTCCTGACTTTCCAGTTTCACATCAATGCTTTGACCAACCCATTCTCAACGTTAATGAGCAGCCTGTCAAATGAGGATAAATCATTTAATTCTTAAGTTGGACTGGTTTAGATATCATTTTATTATCAAAAGCATATCATTTATAGGATTTAACCTATTCGCCCTGTCCCGAGAAGGCCATGGCGGTCTCCAGGGATTCGTCAAACCTGAGGAGTTCCTTGCGGGCGATGAAATATTTCCTCTGGGCTCTCCGCTGCGCGGAAGCGGCGAACATGTCCCCCAGCTTGTGGGCGAGCGCACTATCACGACCGGTGATAATACCCGCCATTCTGCCGGAAATCGACCCCCTGAACGTGGCGATGAAGTGATCCTCCAGACATGCCATCATCTCGTAACTTCCCGGATCCCCCTGACGCCCGCAGCGGCCGAAGAGCTGACGGTCGATTCGGCGGGCGTCGTGATATTCAGTGGCCAGGACGTGCAGACCGCCCAGGTCGACGACACCCGGGCCCAGCTTGATGTCCGTCCCCCTGCCCGCCATGTTGGTGGCCACCGTCACCTTGCCTCTCTGGCCGGCCTCGGCGATGATCTCAGCCTCCTGGGCATCCTGGCGTGCGTTGAGTATCCGGTGGGCAATATCAGCCTCATCAAGAAGGTTACTCAGGCGATCGGATGAGGCCACAGAACGCGTCCCGACCAGAACGGGCCGACCCTGCTCGTGTAGTTCCTTGATCCTGTCCACAACCTGCCGCCACCTCTCGTCCGCATCCCGGTAGACCTTTGACGGCAGTTTCCGGCGCACCGTTTCCCGGTTCGTGGGAATGGTGATCACCTGCAGGCGATAAACGGACCACAGCTCGCCGGCGACCTCCCTCGCCGTTCCCGTCATTCCGGCCATGTGGTGATACCTCCGGAAAAAGCGCTGGTAGCTGATCCGGGCCAAGGTCTCGCTCCTGGAGGTGATCTTGCACTCCTCCTTGGCCTCGATGAGCTGGTGAAGACCCCGCTCCCACGACCGGTCGGCCATGACCCTGCCGGTGTACTCATCCACGATCTGGACCCTGTCGTCCCGGACGATGTAATCCCGGTCCCTCTCGTACAGGTGGATGGCGGACAGAGCCTGACGGACCACCTCCTCACGTCGCTTACGGCCAGCCCACACCCCCCCTAGCTGGCCGGCGAACTCCTCAAGGCGGAAACACCCTTCCTCGGTCAGGTCAAGGTGTTTCCTGATCTGATCGACGGTGTAGTCTCTTCCCTCCTCCATCCGGCCAGCCAGGTCCAACGCCTCCCGGTAGGTTCGCGCCTCCACACCGTCATCGGCCTGTCCGGAGATGATCAGGGGCGTACGGGCCTCATCGATGAGAACGCTGTCGGCCTCGTCCACAATGGCGAAGGGAAGCCCCCTGAGCCGGATCTGACCGAATGTGGCGTCCGAGTCAGCCAGCCGCTGGAGCCGGACCTGGATCTCCCCCGGGCGGCGCTTCATGACCAGCCGGTCCTTGAGATAGTCAAAGACGATCTCCTTGTTGCTGCAGTACAGGACGTCGCACCCGTAGGCGCCGCGCCTCTCTTCGAGCCCCATGTCGTGGGTGATCGACCCGACACTCAAGCCCATGGCTCGGTACAGGGGAGCCATCCACACAGCGTCCCTCTGGGCAAGGTAATCGTTGACGGTGATGATGTGAACGGGGATTCCGGCCACAGCCGCTGCGCACGCCGGGAGGGTGGCGGTCAGCGTTTTACCCTCACCGGTCTGCATCTCGGCCACCATCCCCTTGAGGAGGGCCAACCCACCCATGATCTGGACGTCGAAATGCCTCATTCCGAGATGACGGTGGGAGAACTCCCTGGCCAGGGCAAATGCCATGGCGGCCGATTCCACGGTCAGACCCGCCGACCGGGCCTCCCGCCGGACCTCTGCCACCTCGCCGGCCAGGGCCGAATCATCCTTTTCCCTCAGGGGATGGCCCAGGGAATTGACCCGTCTGACGAATGCCTTTAACCGCCATGGTCTGGCCCATAATAATCGGCTCAAAGAACCGGCGGCGTCCCGGAGAACCTGCTCGGGCTTGGACTCCTTAAAGCCCTTGCTTTCCGGGTAGAAACCCCTGGCAATCGCTTTGGAAAGGATCGGATCAGACATTGAAACGCTTGAGGAAAAGCTGCCTTAAGCTTCTGTACCACTGGGTGGCCAGGGGGACGGAGCCGTGATCGAATCGGATGTAGACCCGGCCGCCCACCCTCAACTGTCCCACATCCGGTGACAGTTCCATCTCGAAGTGGAACAGGTTCTCCATGGCCTGGAGCCCTTCCTGGTCCCACGGGGCGACGGCGAACTCGCCGCCTCCGGCCATACCGAGAACGGTGCTGGGAAGTTTGGCTTCCGCCCCCGGCACCTCCCGTCTTATGGACGCCTCATGGGTCTCGTTCAGCCTTTCGGCAAGGCGTACCTGAACCCCCCTGTTTCTCCGCCGCACAAGGTCCACGTCCGACTGTGAGACGACGGTGCGAATAGTGTACCTGTCTCCTGACAGGACGTAGGCCAGCAGATCACCCTGGTTGACATATCGTCCGGGAAGATCCTCGGCTCCGGGGAGGATGAAGATCCCGGAAGCGTTACTTCTGATGTCAAGCTCTCTCTTCCTCTCAACGATTCGGTTCAGGTTGGCCAGGACGGTTCCCATCTCCTCTTTCGTGATCCTCGCCCGCACCCGATCCAGGTAGGTCTCGGCGTCGTACCGGGCCTTGAGGGCCCTCATCTGCGCCTCCACGACCTTTAACCGGGCATCCAGGAGGGGGTCTGTGCAGCGTATGAGGATCTGGCCCTTTTCCACCTGCGAGCCCGGTTCCGCAACCACCCGGTCAATGAAACCCGATGAACCGGCCCTGGTCAGCGATCCATCAGGAACCCAGACCACTCCCTCGGCCCGGGTCCAGGAGGGGAAGGGGGCCAGAAAGATCAAAGCGGTAATGGTGCCGATTGCGATGGATGATACGGCGACAGCGCGGGTGCGTTTCTCGCGCAGCAGTGGGCTGGAAACAACGAAGGAAACCCGCTTGACCACCGGGACGATGACCATGTTGATAAAAGCCCACACGCCCAGAATAACACCGATGAAAAAGAACTTGCCCGAGATGAACAGGATGATGGACACATAGATGAAAGCCCGGTAGACGAAGGCGGCGATGGAATAGGTGGTGAGCCAGAACCGCTCGTCCGGCCGTGCATAGGGGGCCTCTGTCCTCTTGATGCCGAAGACATAGCGCTTGACCAGGTACCCGAGATAATTGATGCTCCGCTGGGCCAGATTGGGGATCTCCAGCAGGTCGGACAGAATGTAGTACCCGTCGTAACGAAGGAGGGGGTTGGCATTGAACAGAACCGTGGACACGCTGCCGATGAAAAGAGCGTTGAAGGCCACGGACCGGGCAAGGCCCTGATCCAGGCTGAGCCAGGCGAACATGGCCATCGAGGCGATGAAAAGCTCCACCATGATGCCGGCGGACCCGACAAGGACCCGGCGGCGCTTCTCGGGGAAGGCCGAAGCCGACGACGCGTCCACGTAGGGCAGGGGCATGAGGACCAGGAGCATGATCCCCATCTCGTGAACCTCCCCGCCCCATCTCTTTACCGCATAGGCGTGTCCGAACTCGTGCAGGGCCTTGATCACCGGGTAAACGAGGCCGATTATGAGAAGGTTCTGACCCGACAGCACGCGGTCGGCGATATTGTGGGTCAGTTCCGGCCAGTGCTGAACAGCCGCCACCACAGCCCACCCTACAACAGCCAGCCAGAGGACCGCTCCGAAAAGGCTGAAAAAGGGGCGCGTCAGCCATTCCGTCCTCTGAAGGAGCTTTTCAGGATCGAACAGTGGAAAGCGGAGGAAGAGCGGGCTCCTCAGGTTCTGGAAAAACCTGGACTTTTGGACCTTCTCGTGCCGGGACAGGATCTCCTCCGTGTCCGGGGGCACATCGCACAGGAGGATGTCGGCCGAGTGGAGCTGGCTCAAGATGCGGATCATGTCCCCCTGGGTGGGAGCGTCGTCCCCGAAGCGGTCCATGGCCCTTTCCCAAAGCTCCTGGACGGTGAGGTCGCCGTCCATAAGGCCGATGACGTGGTAGGCGATGGGTGTGAACCGGTAGAATCGGCCTGAGACGTGGTCCTGGAGGACGTACCAGACCTCCTCGCCGTAGGTGTGGCGGTGAATCTGGGCGTGGGTCTTCAGCCGGGGCTGAAGTTGGGCAACCCGGTACCAGGAGGGACTGAACAGGGAGTCATCCATGGAGGAACCCCTTTAGGGCCACCAGGACCAGACCCAGAGCTTCACCCAGTCGATGAGCTCGTGGGTCCATATCCAGATCAGTTTTCTCCGGTCGACGGAGATCTTTCCGAACCCCTCCATGCCGGGCCTCAGACGATCAGAGACCTCTTCCAGGCCGGCCTCGACGATGAAGAAGTTCTTTCCCTCCTCGGCAGCCGATACCGGAGTCATCTTCTGCACTGTGAGGGTCATGGGCTCTTCCGGCAGGGAGTTCAGGATCAGGACACCCTTCTGCCCCACCTGCACCTGCTCGATCTCCCTCTCGTCCACCCTCATTTTCAGGCGGTACTTCTCCAGGGGCGCCACCTCGAACAACACCTGGCCCCTCTGAACGGGCGACCCGAGGGACTGGCTCAGATCCCCGGTGACGACGATACCCGCGAACGGGGCCGCCATCCTGGCCCTGGTCAGCTGCTCGTCGAGCAGGGCCATCTGTGCCTCGGCCTGGCTGATCTGCTCACGCAGGATCTTGACGTTGGCCCGGTTGCCTTCCGCCATGGCCTCCCGGTACTGACGCAGGAACTGCTCCCTCTGGCTTTCCCACCGGAGCCTCTCCAGGCGCATGTCCCGGTCATCGAGGCTGCACAGGACCTGGCCTTCCACCACTGTATCCCCGGCCCGGACGTGGGCCTCGTGGATGAAACCGTCATAGGGAGCCACCACCGCCCTCTGGATGGATCCCTCGATGATGGTCTTGGCTGTGATCCTGTAATTGCCCTCGGCGAAGGTGAAGAATAGAACCACCAACAGGATCGCCGCGGTGACCAACTTGGCCACCAGATGGCCGCGACCCAACACCTTTCCCGCCATCGCCCGGAAGGAGTCGCCGGCCTTGAAGATCAACCAGCGGTCGTTCTTACGTTTCTCCTCCAGGATTGGCCCGGCCAGGGCCGCCACGGCGTCGAACAGGTCCGCATCGTACTGGTCAAAAGGCCTGTCGGCAGACCTCTCCATGGTTAAGGCCCCGTATCCCCTCCCGGCACCGTCCAGGAAAGGGACGGTGCATATGGACGCGTCCCCCTGCTGACTGGAGAGTTCGGCATGGGCCCTCAGGACGTGCTGACTCGTTCCGTCGCCGTCGGGATAGATGAGAGGGGCGGCCTGATCGATGCTCTCGGTCATTGCGGTGCCGATGGCGCGGACCAGGTTCATCTGCTTCTTGAACTGGGCGGTGTGGGACAGGGCATGGATCCTGACGTGCTTACGCCTGGAAAAACCGAGGCTCACCCGGTCAGAGTCCAACCGTGAGGCGATCTGGGTGACCAGAGAGGAGGCCGCGGCTTTGAACTTTTCCTCCTGGAGGGCCACCGCGGCCAGATCCAGGGCTGCAGTGACACGTTCCTGTATCCTGGAACCGCCATGGAGATTCCGGCGCAGGATCCAGTTCTCCACCCAGGCCAGTCCCCACTGGACCTGGCGCATTACAGTCTGGAGCTCATCCTGGGCACGGGGCGATATCTCGAAGGCGGCCGTTCCGTGCACTCTCCCCTCCACGCGGATCGGGTAGCCGACGTTGATATTGACCTTATCCGGCGAGGCTCCCTCGCCGGAGGCCTCACTGCGGGACACAACCCCCTTTTTCTCCTGAAGGATCTTCTCCGCAATGCCTACCAGGTTCCCCGGGGAGGTCGACCCGCGCGGCCACAGGGCCACCGGTGCGAAGGGACCGGTATCGGGAGAACCCAGGACGACGATGCCGGCATACACTCCCTCGATCATGCGGGCCTGCAGGGCCAACCAGACGCTGTAGAACTCCTCGTCCGAGTCAGCCGCCAGGAGCTGGCGCCACAGGGTCGAATCGAGGTAGGTTACGGTCCCCGTCTCCGATCCTCGACTCCCTCCGGGTTTGTTATGTGGGGGTTTCTCAGGCATGGTTCTGACCTGATGGAATGAGCGCCGGCTGGCGCTCATTCCAGGGGGACAGAATGGTTACTGCTTCGTCTCCGGCTCCGCACCGGTGGTGCCGAGCCCGATGTCCAGCTCCCCGAAACGGGCCTCGTACTGACCCACCACGTTCTGGAGCAGGGTCAGCAGCCTCTTGGCGGCGAAGGGGCTGATGATGACCCGGTCGCTGAGCTTGACGGTGAACTCCTGCTGGCCCGTGTGCCAGGTCTGGTTGGTGCCGAACAGCAGGGTGACCTCCTCCCGGGAGCTGGACACGTTGCACACGTTGGCGTAGCTGGTTGACATGTCCGAATCGTCCCACCGGATGGTCGGGCCGGTAGCCTCGGGTGCGGCCTCTTCCTTTTTGTTCTTAGCCATGGTTCCCTCCCTTTAAATGAACAAATACCCAAGAGATCTCACAGACAGAGCCGGATTATACCACAATTATCTGAAATATTTGAAGGAGTTGGCGGAGTGCGGCCCCTTCCGCCAGCGATCATTAAATTCTCTGTATTAGCAAAGCGAATGTCACCAACCTCAAACACTCACAATCCGGTCAACTTTTTCCTTTCTTGCCATTGCCGTTACCATTGTCGACCGGGGCCAACAGGACCGGGTCGATGATCCAGTCCCCGGTGCCGACCTCGCTCCCCGTCAGGGTCGAGGTGTCGGTCACAAGGTCCGCGACTCCTCCGTCGGGCAGGGATGTTTCCGGATCACTGTCCACCAGGCCCCCCGTGGTCTCGTCGAACACCAGGTAGGGATCCTCCGCCATGGGGTCCAGGCCGGAGGATGACGTGACTGTCGTCGATTCGGCTGTCGTACCCTCGGTGGGAGCCGATCGCAGCACGTCGCGGCTCCCCTTGGAGTTGCCCGGCTGCGGGTCGGCCGGCGCCCCCGTCTGATCGCCCCAGTCCGCGTCTCCCTGCCTCACCAGACCCAGTTCGCCAAAGGGTTCTCCATTTCGGGGGTCGTCGGGTGGCCCCAGTGTCTGGTCAGCGCCATCGGATTTTGACAGATCATAGAGGAACCGCTCGATGTGGGGCGAGGGGCTTCGGCTTATGGTGGGAACCCCGAAGGGGCTGAAGGGAACGAGGAAACTGTTGAACTCTCCCGCCCAGTCGATGAGCCGGTCACCGCCGGTGTTGGCGATGAGCACGTCCCGGCCGCCGCCGCCGAAGGCGATATCCTCGTAGGAGGCCTCCGGCCCGTCCGGGGCGTCGTTGGCCCCGTCGTTGGTGTCCAGGTGGTCGTCGGCGTTGATCAGGTCATCGCCGTATCCGCCGTAGAGGTGATCCCGTCCGGTTCCGCCCACCAGCCAGTCGTTGCCCAGGTCCCCGAAGATGGCGTCGTCACCGTCGGTGTGGATACCGGAGGCGCCATCGATGGGCTCACCGTCACCGGCTGCGAAGTTGAGCAGGAACTCCTCACCCCCGACCATGACCTTGCGCAGGGGATCGTTCTCGTCGTAGGCGGCGAACTCCCCTGTCACCGGATCGTAGAGAAGCACGTTCCCTCCGCTGGAGGGGGCACTGTAGAACCGGTCCAGGGCCTCGGCGCCGGAGATGGCGTCGTCGCCGGAGCCGCCGTGCAGGAAGTCCCCGCCCCAGCCGCCGTAGATGATGTCGTTGTCGCCGGCCTCGAAGGGGGTCAGGTTGACCGTCTTTTTCAGGGCGCCGTCAGCGTTGATGGTGGCCTGCTGGACCTTGCCCGGCGTGGAGATGAGTGTCTCGGCGAC
>JBFFDD010000085.1:0-10484 GCA_041559575.1 bacterium | reverse complement strand
TCTCCCTGCTCCAGGGGCTTGAGCTCTCCCGGGCCTGGGGCCGCGGGGGCTTTGCCTTTCCCTCGTCGAACCAGTCAACCCTCACTTTCCTGAATCCGGGCAATGGATACAACCCCTTCGTCGAGCTGTGGCATGTCGATGAGCTTTACTCCCTGTGATGAGCGGCTGTATATGGAGATCCCCTCCACGGGGATGCGGATCAGCCGTCCTGCGTCTGTTATGACCATAACTTCCTCCTCCGAGCCGACCTGGAGAATGCCCATCAAATCGCCCACCCGCTCGGAAACCTTTACCGCCCTGACGCCCTTGCCGCCCCGTCCAATAGGATTGTATTCCTTCATGGATGTCCGCTTACCAAAACCGTGCTCTGTGACGGTGAGCAGATAGGCCGCGTCGTTGACCACTTCCATGCCCACGACCACATCCCCTTTTCCAAGATTTATTCCGCGCACCCCCCGGGCGGTGCGGCCCATGGGTCGCACGTCCCGCTCCCGGAACCGGATCCCCTGCCCATGCCGTGAGCAGATGAGAAGATCTCGATCCCCATCGGTGAGCAGGGCGGAAATGAGCTCGTCGTCCTTATCGAGGGAAAGGGCGATGATTCCGCTGGACCTCGGGTTCGAGTACGCCGAGAGGGTGGTCTTTTTGACCACCCCTTTTCGGGTGGCCATGACCACGAAGTGGCCATCGGTGAACTCCCTGACCGGCAGGAAGGCGGTCACCTCCTCCCCCTTTTCCACCGGAAGGAGGTTGACCATGTTTTTTCCCTTCGCCGCTCTTCCCAGTTGGGGCAGCTGATGGACTTTTAGCCAGTAGACCTTGCCGCGATTGGTAAAAAACAGGATGTAATTGTGGGTCGATGCCACGAAGATGTGTTCGGCAAAGTCCTGGTCCTTCATGGACAGTCCGGTCAGCCCCTTTCCTCCCCGATGCTGCGAGCGGTACAGACTGGTCGAGGACCGCTTGATGTAGCCGGCATGGGAAACCGTCACCAGCATCTCTTCATCCACGATAAGGTCTTCCATGGACAGGTCTTCCGTGTCAACCACTATCTCGGTTCGCCGCGTGTCGGTATAGCGCTGACGGATCTCCTTCATCTCATCCACGATAACGGCGTTCAGCTTCTTTTCGTCAGACAGAATTCCTCGAAGCCTTTTGATCTCTGCTGCCGTGTCCTTCAGTTCCTTTTCGACCTTCTCCCTCTCTAACCCCGTGAGCCGGGCAAGGCGCATCTCCAGGATGGCGCTAGCCTGTCGTTCGCTTAAACCGAACCGGGCCATCAGTCCTTCGCGAGCAACGGGAATGTCTTTGGATTTCTTAATGAGCTCGACCACATCATCGATGTTGTCCAGGGCGATCTTCAGCCCCTCGAGGATGTGAGCCCGCTCCTCGGCTTTTGTCAGCAGGAATCTGGTCCTGCGGGTGACGACCTCCACTCTGAAATCGATGAAGTGTCCCAGCATCTGGGTCAGCTGACACATCACCGGCTGGTTGCGATGGATGGCCAGGAGCTGTACGCCGAAGGTCGATTTCATCTGGGTCATGGAATAGAGCTGATTCATGACCACCTCGGCCGCCTCGTCCCGCTTTAGTTCCACCACGACACGCATGCCCTCACGATCCGATTCGTCCCTCAGGTCGGAGATCCCCTCGATCCTTTTATCCTTGACCAGTTCAGCGATCTTTTCGATGAGTTTCGCTTTGTTTACCTGGTAGGGAATTTCGGTGATGACGATTTTGGTCTTACCCTTCTTCTGGCGCTCGATGGCCGCTCGGGCCCTCATCTGGATGAGGCCCCTCCCGGTCGCATAGGCGTCCCTGACCCCCTGGATGCCGTAGATGAAGCCCCCGGTGGGAAAGTCCGGGCCCGGCAGGAGGGCCATGATCTCCTCCAGGGTGGCCTCCGGCTTTTCGATGAGGAGGATACAGGCGTCGATGACCTCCGCCAGGTTGTGGGGCGGTATGTTTGTGGCCATCCCCACAGCGATACCCGAGGAGCCGTTGACGAGGAGGTTGGGGAAGGCCGCTGGCAGGACGGTTGGTTCGGTGAGCGTGTCGTCGTAATTGGCCCCGAAGTTCACGGTGTCCTTGTCAAGGTCCTCGAGGAGCTCGCCGGCCAGGCGATCCATGCGGACCTCGGTGTACCTCATCGCCGCTGCCGCATCACCGTCGATAGACCCAAAGTTGCCCTGACCGTCTACCAGTGGATACCGAAGGGAGAAGTCCTGTGCCATGCGGACGATGGTGTCGTAAACCGCCTGATCCCCATGGGGATGGTATTTACCGATGACGTCACCGACGACGCGGGCCGATTTTTTATAGGGTTTGTTGTAGGTGTTGCCCAGCTCGTGCATGGCAAACAGGGTTCTTCGGTGCACTGGCTTGAGGCCGTCCCGGATATCCGGCAGGGCTCGTCCCACGATGACACTCATGGCGTAATCGAGGTACGAGATTTTCATCTCCTCTTCGATGCTGATATTCTCGATCGGCGCGTTGACTGAATTGATCAGGTCACTCATGTGTCTTCCGGGTCCTTAGTTTTTGGTCTCGGTTCTGGGTTCCGGGCTTTTGGCCCTTTGTCCTGGCCCATCGTCCCTTCACACGTCCAGGTTTCTGACGTTCAGGGCGTTCGTCTCGATGAACTCCCGGCGTGGTTCGACCACGTCACCCATCAGGGTGTTAAAGATGTCGTCGGCAGCCACCGCGTCCTCGATGGACACCCGCAACAGGGATCGCTTTTCGGGGTCCATGGTCGTCTCCCAGAGCTGTCCGGGGTTCATCTCGCCAAGACCCTTGTAGCGCTGTATGTTGATGCCCTTTCGTCCTCGATCCATGACGAAGCTGACCAGGTCGGTGATGCGCTGCGTGCGCAGCATCTCTGCCTTTTTCAGGGGCTTTCCTCCCCCCCCGTCCTTCTTTTTTGGAGCGGGTTCAATGGAGTCCTCGTCCTGCCCGTTCCCGCTGATCACCATCTCGGTTCCCAGGATCTTCAGTCCCCTGGCCAGCTTGAGCATCTCCTGGTAGCTGGGCCTGGCCAGCAGCTCCGGACCGACCCGGGTTGTCCACCGGGCGCCGTTTCTGCGGGTGATGACCTCTGCAATGGTGCAGGAATGCTCTTCGTCCTCGACGAGCCTAACCTCCACGGGGCCGATCTCCGGGTAAACGGTGTTCAGATAGGTCACGATGTTATCCATCTTGCGGCCCAGCTTTTTCCGATCCTTCAGCAGCCTCCGTTCCACGCCTTCGATGGCGAGGGCGAGAGCCACCCTCTGATCAATTCGGCGCCTCTCCAGCCGGTCCATGAGCTCGACAAACCTGACGGCATTGCCCATCAGGCCGGCCAGCTTGTTGCGGACGTAGGTCTCTTTCAGGACGGGGGCTGAAATGGTCAAGCCCTTGAGGCCCGCGTCAATAACGTAGGCTGACAGCTCCTTTTCATCCTGGAGGTACTGTTCCGCCTTTCCTTTCTTCAGCCGGTAAAGGGGTGGCTGGGCGATGTACAGATACCCCCGCTCCACCAGGTCAGGCATTTGACGGTAGAAGAACGTGAGCAGGAGCGTGCGTATATGAGAGCCGTCCACATCGGCGTCGGTCATGATGATGATCTTGTGGTATCGCAGCTTTGCCAGGTCGATATCCTGGCCCACACCGGTTCCCAAGGCGGTTATGACGGTGCGTATCTCCTGGTTGGAAAGGACCTTGTCAAAGCGGGCTTTCTCCACATTGAGGATCTTTCCCCTCAAGGGAAGGATGGCCTGGGTGCGCCGGTCACGCCCCTGCTTTGCCGACCCTCCCGCCGAGTCTCCCTCCACCAGGAAGAGCTCCGCCTGGGCGGGGTCCTTGGCCTGGCAATCAGCCAGTTTGCCGGGTAGATCTCCCACATCAAGCGCCCCCTTACGCCTCGTCAGTTCCTTGGCTTTTCGCGCTGCCTCCCGGGCCCTGGCTGCCTCGGTGGCTTTGAGGACCATCTTTCGGGCCACCGACGGATTTTCCTCCAGGAATACGGCCAGCTTCTCGTTGGCCATCGTCTCTACAAGGCCCTTGATCTCGCTGTTGCCGAGCTTGGTCTTGGTCTGGCCCTCGAACTGCGGGTCGGGCAGCTTGACGGAGATCACAGCCGTTAGACCCTCCCGCACGTCATCGCCGGACAGGGCCCCCTTGACGTTCTTGAGGAGACTGTTGGAGGTGGCGTAGTGATTGATGGTCCGGGTGAATGCCGCCTTGAACCCCACCAGATGGGATCCACCCTCGTGGGTGTTGATGTTGTTGGCGAAGGAGAAGAGGTTCTCCTTGTAGCCGTCATTATACTGGAAGGCGATGTCCACAACGACGTCGCCTTTTTGCCCGTACATGTGGACCGGTTTCTTGTGTATGGCTGTCCGGTTTCTGTTCAGGTGTTGAACAAAGGAGATAATGCCGCCTTTGTACTGGAATTCGTGGCACTTGTCGTCACGTTCGTCCTCGATGCGGATGAAGATTCCAGCGTTGAGAAAGGACATTTCCCTCAGGCGCTGGGAAAGGGTTTCGAAGGAGAAGGTCGTGGTCTCAAAGATCTCCGCGTCGGGAAGAAACGTTATCTTCGTCCCCCTCTTGCGCGTTTTGCCCAAGACCTCGAGCTTTCCCGTAGGCTTGCCGCGGATGTATGACTGTTGATAGACCTTCCCATCCCGCCAGATCTCCATCTCGAGGTGCTCCGAGAGGGCGTTGACCACTGAGACGCCGACGCCGTGGAGCCCGCCTGAGACCTTGTAGGCCGATCCCTCGAATTTTCCGCCGGCATGCAGGGTCGTCATAACCACCTCCGCCGCCGACTTTTTCATCTTTTTATGTCTGTCCACCGGGATGCCTCGACCGTTGTCCTCCACGACCACGCTGTTGTCCGCGCGTATGGTCACCAGAATACGGTCGGCGTACCCCCCCATGGCCTCATCGATGCTGTTGTCCACCACCTCATAAACCAGATGATGCAGGCCCTCCACCGAGGTGTTGCCGATATACATCGCCGGGCGCTTGCGAACCGCGGCCAACCCCTCCATGACCTTGATCTTCTCGGCCGTGTACTGGGTCTCCAGGTCCGCCGGCTTGGTTTTTGTGGCCCTCTTTTTGTCCGTCAAGAATAGATCCTCCCGGTGTTAGGGACCGGCCTTCAGATGCCCAGATGCCAAAATCGAAAATCCCTTCCGGTCCTGACACCACACTGTCTGTCTGTATCCATCAGGTTAAACGAGTTATTTTCCCCTGTTTTACAGAAAAAATATAGCCTTCTTTTCGGTCCAAAAATCCCGGCTCTTCCGAGGTGGTCGTAACCATAAACTGGGCATCCATATCCCTGATAAGGTGTCCCAGCGATCGGCGCCGGGCCTGATCCAGCTCCGATGCCACATCATCCAGAAGGATGACCGGCCAGAACCCCTTCCTCTGCCGAATGACCCGGGCAAGCGCCAGCTTGAAGGCCAGCACGGAGACCCTCTTCTGCCCCTGGGATCCGAACCGTGCCATGTTGCGGCCGTCCATCATGAACAGGACGTTATCCCTGTGGGGCCCAATCAGAGAGTGCCGGGCCCGGATCTCCCGGCCTCGAACCGCCCGGACGGCCTCGGAAAAGGAGCCTTCGATATCCAGCCCGGGCGAGAGAATCAGGTCCCCTTTCTCGTCCGGCCCCTGATCGTCAGGGGGAGGACCGAAGGAGGGGAAGTAGGCGAGGGCCGCCTCCCCATCAAGGCCCAGCTTCCGGGTGGTGGGCCCCAGGTGCCGGTTGATCGCCGACATCAACTCCAGCCTCCTCGAGATCAATACCGCTCCGTCCCTGATCAATGAGCGGGTCCAGCTGTCAAGCTCGTCCCGGTCAGCGGCTCCTTTCCTGAGAAGGGCATTCCGGTTCCTCAGGACCCTGAGATAGCGACGGTACTCGTCGATGTAAGGCAGCCTGATCTCAAACACCGCCCGATCAACAGTTCGCCTCCTCAGAGAGGGCGGTCCGGATATCAAACCCACATCCTCGGGGATGAAGCTTATCAAGGCGACAGCAGAGAGGTATTCCTCAGGGGAAGAGACCTTCCGGTCGTCAAGGAATTGGGAGCGGCCCCTGCGGGACAGGGCGAAGGCGAGGTTTCTGATTACCCCTCCGGAAGACAGCTCGGAGGAGATCCGGCAGAGGTCGGAACCATGCCGGATGATATCGGTGCGGCTGGCTGACCGGAATGATTTTAAGGTTCCGAGATATCCAATCGCCTCCAGGAAGTTTGTCTTGCCCTGACCATTGTTTCCCACGAACAGGTTGTAGCGTGGGTGGAGGTTCACCTTCTGTCTCTCAAGGTTTCGATACCGGTCCAGGTCAGCCCAATGCAACCTCATTGACTACAGCCGCATGGGCATAATAACGGCGATGTAGCTTGTATCATCCTTCTGGTAGATCTTGCACGGGCTCAGCTCGTCCTTGAGGCTTATGGCAACCTCCGATGCGGCCATTGAGTTCAGGGTGTCGAGCATATAACGAGCGTTGAAGGTTACCTCCATATCCTCCCCGTCGAAGGAAACCGGGATCGATTCGCTGGCTGCACCCAAGTCGGGATTGTTTGTGTGAACTGTGATGGTGGATGACGAGAAGGAGAATTTAACGGCGCGGGACCGCTCCGAAGAGAGAAGGGAAACCCTCCTGATGGCTGAGATCATCGCCTCTCTTTCCACCACACCGACCACCCCCTCCCCCTCCGGGATCACCTGTTGATAGCTGGGAAAAGACATGTCGATCAGTCTTGTGGTCAGGACAATGGAGTCCTTCCTGAAAACCCCATGCTGTTTCTGAAAGTCCACCTCGATCTCCCCGTCGCCCTCATCCAAAAGCCGGCGGACCTCGTTGAGGGATTTTCGGGGAATCACGACACTTTCGCCGGGCCGGATTTTACCCTCCGCACCCTTCTCGACCATGGCCAGCCTGTGGCCGTCGGTGGCTACCATTCGCACAAAGTTGGACCCGTCCCCGTCTTCCATCTGGAAGAGGACCCCGGTGAGATTGTATCGGGTTTCATCCGTTGACGCGGCGTAGATCGTCTTTCGAATCATTTCACCGAAGGATTCCGCATCCAGGGTCAGGAAGTTCCCATCTTCGTAGGCGGGGAGGCTTGGGAAGTCCTCCGCCGGCAGGCCTTTGAGTTCAAAGGATGATGTCCCGCAGGTGATCTCCGAGACATTGCCGTCTTTGACCTGAAGGTTGACCTCTGACTCGGATGGAAGCTCCTTGATGATCTCGAACAACTTCCTGGCCGATACCGTAACCGCTCCCTCACTTTTCATGGAGCCGTCCAGATAGCCGCTGATGCCGACCTCCATATCCGTGGCCATGAGTTTAAGCCTACCCCCGCTGCCGTCGATGAGAACGTTGCTGAGAATAGGAACCGTGTTCTTTCTCTCCACAATGCTCTGAACACGGGATAAGCCCTGGAGGAAAGCCTCCCTGTTGATGGAGAATGCAAGCACCTTTTACCTCCTGTTTTTCGATGCGGCCCTGTGGTCTGTTACACCATGAAGCCATCTGGTAGGACAAGCCGGGCAGGGCATGAACTCCCCTGCGGTTCTTTATCCAGTCTGCCCGGCAACACCCAACTCACCCCTCGCTGATGCCCTGAGTACCGGAGTATTCTATACAGAAAATCGTATAGCGTAAAGCGCCACTTAATGCTTCTTTATTATAAAAAAAAGATAGTAGTAGGTAAAGAAGGAACTGTGGAGTCGGGGGATATCCCGTTAACCCGAGGGAGTTGAACAGGAATCCCTGTTAAAGAAACTGTGGAAGGAACTGTTGGCAGTGGCGCCGGTTTCCACAGGCCCGGATACACACAGATTATTCTACAGGTCTGTACACAGGGTTAGAAACAGGGGGCTGTGGATAGAAACAGAACCAGGAACGGGTTCAATGGTGATTCCCGTTCTCAATCTCCTTCATCAAATGATCGACGTTTTCACGGAAATCGGGATCCGAGTCGATCATCTTTTCCACCCTGCCGATGGCATGGATGATCGTAGTGTGATCACGCCCACCGAAGTGCCTTCCTATCTCCGGCAGGGAGAGGTCAGTCAGTTGGCGGGTCAGATACATGGCTGTGTGCCTTGGAATGATGAAGGCCTTGTTCTTTTTCTTCGATTTGATCTCCGAAACCTTGACGTTATAGGAGGAGGCCACTTTTCTCTTGATGTCCTCAACAGTGATAACCCGCCTCTTCTGTTCGAGGAAGTTTTTCAGGGCGTCATTGACCAGGTCCATGTTGATAGTCTGGGTTCTTTTAATGGAAGCGAAGGCAGCTATCCGGAGCAGAAAACCCTCCAACTCCCGGATGTTGGAGGCGGTGTTTTCTGCCAGAAACAGCGACACATCAGGAGGCAGGGCGATGCCCGACTGAGCGGCCTTCTTGTCGAGGATGGCGATTTTGGTCTCCAGGTCCGGTGGCTGGATGTCGGCCACCAACCCCCATTCGAACCTGGAGCGCAGGCGTTCCTCCAGGTCGGGGATCTCGCGGGGATATTTGTCGGAGGACACCACGATCTGTTTGTGCGAATCGAAAAGGGTATTAAAGGTATGGAAAAACTCCTCCTGGGTGCGTTCCTTGCCGGCAATAAACTGGATGTCATCCACCAGAAGGATGTCCATTGTCCGGTACATCTCCCTGAACTGAGGCATGCGGTCGAAGCGCAGCGAGTTGATCAGCTCGTTCATAAACCGCTCGCTGGATAGATAGCACAGGCGAAGATTGGGGTTTCTGGAAAGCGCCATGTGTCCGATGGCATGCATGAGGTGTGTTTTTCCAAGCCCGACACCGCCATAGATAAACAGTGGGTTGTAGGACCGAGCGGGGTGTTCCGATACAGCCAGAGCAGCTGCACGGGCAAACTGGTTTGATGATCCCACCACAAAAGAGTCAAAGGTGTATTTGGGATTCAAGCCGCCGTTGCCGAATCCGCCACTGGCGTATTTAACGGGTGGCACCGCCTGGGAAGCGGGCTGGCTGGGCTCCTCCGCTGATGGGGATTGGGAGGGTCCGTTTTCGTTGACGAGAATCTGGATCGACAGATTCTCTCCTGTCAGGGACTGCACAGTCCTGTTGAGGGTGGAGGCGTAGTTTTCCTCTATCCAGTCGCGGATGAAGGGGTGGGGCGCCTCAAGGACGAGTCGGTTATCCTTGATCCCGGCCGGAACGAGGGGATCGAACCATGTGGAAAAGATCTGTGGGTTGACCTCATCCTTCAGGGCTGCGAGGATCTTTTTCCAGAGCTGCTCAGCGGACATTTCTCGTTTAGTTTTGGGTGTTTGGGTTAACCGAAACCATGCCGTGAGGCATGCTGGTTACACACAGGTTTATCCACATCTGTGGAAAAGTTAAAAAAACCATATAAAACAAAGAATTAGAGGTGACTGAACACACATTCCAAACCCCTGTTCACATCCCCCTGTTGATTCGTGGAGCGCGGAAAAAAGAGTTTTTTCTCAGATACTTATCAAGGGTTCTTTAAGGAAGTGACAAGTCGCTTTCCAACAATCCCGAGCTGCCTGTGAAATTCCGGCAGGGTCACCCGTCAACCCTTTCCCCAACCCCAGCAAGGGGCAGACGTCTGATATATCAGAACGGGCACCGTTTGTTCAAGGGAAAACAGAGAAAAGGCCCAAAGTGGAGGTGTCCAGGGTCCGTCGCGGTTGAACTCCAAACAACCCTGAAGGCGAGGAACAACCGGGACCAAGGGGGTTGGGGGTGAGGGGGCCCATTTCGAAAATCGCCTTGAAGAAGGGGCAGTTCTCTGTTATATAGGCACGTTCCACATTTTTCCCAAAAGTTTGGAAGTGATCGGAGTGATAAGATATTTGCTTTTTCCCGGGGGCCTTGTGTCCTGGGCGCTTTTTGTCAGGAGGAATCGTCTTGAAGAGAACCTACCAACCAAGCAACATCAGCCGGAAGAGAACGCACGGGTTTCGACTCCGGATGCGGACCCGGTCAGGCCGCCTGATTTTGAAAAGAAGGCGGGCCAAGGGAAGAAAGCGCCTGGCTGTCTGAACGAGAAGAGTTCCAACCTGCATTTCCCCCGCAGTATGCGTGTCCGTTCCAGAACGGATTTCCTGAGGGCCCAGAAAAATGGAAGAAGGGTACAAGGCAGGCTCCTGGTCCTTCTGTCCATCAGCAATGGGCTGCCATACTCAAGGTTTGGGGTTACCGTTTCCCGACGAATAGGAAGCTCCGTCAGGAGAAACAGGGTTAAGAGAAGAATTCGGGAAATCCAGCGGCTGAACCGAGCCCGCCTCCTTCCCGCCTACGATATCGTCACTATCGCGAAAAGGGGGGCGAGGACTGCCACCTATGCGGAGCTCGAGAGCGAGTTCCTGAACCTTGTCCGCAGGGCGGGGCTTCACCTTGAGGCCGATCAATGAAAAGATTTTTCCTGGTTTTGATCGATATCTATGGAAGGTGGATCTCACCTGCCCTGCCTGGCTCGTGTCGCTT
>JBFFDD010000084.1:0-10503 GCA_041559575.1 bacterium | reverse complement strand
GTTGTAGGCCAGCAGCTCTTCCAGGGCGTCGGTGTCCCCCATCTCCACGAAGCGCTGCCACAGATATGGCGCCATTGCGCCATCCACCATCGCGGACACTCTGGGTATCCCGAAAAGGACCTCGATCCTCTTAAGTCCTCCTCGAATCCCCCTTTTGCGGCATTCGTTCAGGAGGTCCCTGTGCTTTGCCAGGTCATTGAGATCGATCCCCGCAATCCTCCGGATAATGGGCAGGTCGAAACGTGATCCATTAAACGTTACCAGAACCTCGACACCCTCCATGGCCCGGGCCAGCCTGACATCCGTGATCTCTCCACCCGTCAGCTGGACAAGCGGTTTCCCCGGGCGGTGGATCCCCACAACGCTGATGTCCCCGTCGTAGGTCGTCTCGATGTCGAGGTATGCGCGCATAGAAGAACATTCTAGGCTTCAAGTTTCAAGTTTCAAGTCTCAAGTTTCAGGTCTCAGGTCGGTGCAGTGTGAGAAAAACATCGAGTACTCGGTATTCAGCCTGACCTTCTTGTCCACATAAAGGGCCCTTCAACGTTTTTTGGGCTGGTCGAAGAATGAAACCTAAGCCTCCTGCTTTGAAAAAAGAAAGAGGACTCCGCGGATTCCAGTTCTCAATTTTCAGCACATCGTTATTAGAGGCTTATTAGACTGATTTCTGAATCCTGAATACTGACTCCTATCGTTTATCCCTTCTCCC
This sequence comes from bacterium, assembly GCA_041559575.1. Lineage (GTDB taxonomy): Bacteria > BMS3Abin14 > BMS3Abin14 > BMS3Abin14 > BMS3Abin14. The sequence goes on along the minus strand of JBFFDD010000084.1, from coordinate 9,794 downwards.
GTCCTCCCGCCCCCTCCGGAACTTCAGCCTGATGGGGGTGCCCTGGAAACCGAGTTCCTCGCGCAGTCTCCTCTCCAGGTACTTCAGGTAGTTGTCACGTATCTCCCTCGGCCTGTTCGTAAACACGAGGAAGGTCGGTGGATGGGTTCCCGTCTGGGTGGCGTAATAGAAGCGAACCCTCCGGCCCCGGACTACGTGCGGTTGATAACGCTGGGCCGCCTCCTCGATAAGGCTGTTTAACTTCCTGGTGGGGACCTCTTTCCCCCCCTCCCTGTAAACCCCTTCGACCGCCTCGAAGATCCTGTCCAGCCTGAGACCGGTAAGGCCGGAAAGGGAGATGATAGGAGCGTGGGGTATGAAGAAAAGATCCTCCCTGATGTCCCGGCACATTCTATCGAAGGTCCTGTGGTCCTTCTCCATCAGATCCCATTTGTTCAGGCCTATGACCAGGCCTTTGCCCCTGTCCTCGACAAGGCCAGCCAGCCTGACGTCCTGCTCAACCAGACCCTCCACACTGTCAAGGAGCAGCACGCAGACATCGCATCTCTCGATGGAGGAGATGGATCTCATAACCGAATAACGCTCGAGGTTCTGACTGATCCTGCTTTTGCGTCTCACGCCAGCCGTATCGATGAGAAGATACCGGCGCCCCTTCCTCTCCACAAGGGTGTCTACACTGTCCTGTGTCGTCCCCGGGACGTCTGATACAAGGAGCCTTTCCTCTCCCAGGATCCGGTTGATCAGGGTTGATTTGCCTGTGTTTGGCCTGCCGATAACCGCTACGCCGACATCGTAGTCAACATCAGGAAGTTGGTCTCTGTCAGGAAGGAGGTTTACCAGCTCATCGAGCATATCGCCCACCCCATTCCCGTGAAGAGCGGATATGGGATAGACCATGCCCATACCCAGACTGTAGAACTCAGCTGAATCATGCTCCCGGCTTCTGCCTTCGGCTTTGTTGGCTGAGACGATCACCGGTTTTTCCGAACGTCTTAGAATAGAGGCGACCTCGACGTCCGTTGGAGTCAAACCCGACCGCACATCCAGAACAAAAATGATAACATCCGCCTCGTCAATGGCCACGACAGCCTGCTGTTTGATCAGAGAAAACAGACCGGTATCGGCATCCGGATCAAACCCCCCTGTGTCCACAAGGGTGAACTCCTTGCCGCTCCATGTGGCACCACCGTAAATTCGATCCCTCGTGACGCCTGAAATGTCATCCACAATGGCCTTCCGGCGACCGAGGATCCGGTTAAATAGGGTCGATTTGCCGACGTTGGGTCGGCCGACAATGGCAACCAGGGGCACCCTCTTCAGCCTCCCTTCCTGATGCTCTCGACGAATTCCACCTGGAGTGTGGTAAGATCACGCCCGGTCAGCTCACGCAGCGCCGGTATCAGGCCTTGGCCCCCCTCGAGTTCACCTATTATGATCGGGATGAGGTTTTCACCGTATTTCTGCACCAGATATTCCATAAACAGGTAGCTGGACGCATAGGCGGCAGTCCTACCCTCGTCCGGGAGGTCGACAAAACTGATCCCCAGTCCGGTCAGATCGAGGCCATAACCCTCGTCCAGTCTGGTCCGCAGGTAGACCCTCAGCCTCGGATCCTCACCTTCGAGATACCTCTCACCGAGAAACTGAGCCATCCCCTCCTGAAACCAGCCAGGCAGGACACCACCGACCCGATGAAGAAGAGCGTGAACCATCTCATGCCGCACCGTTTTCCTCACACCTTCCAAGTTCTCAATTTCATCGAGGTAGACTCGGATCTTGCCATCGTATAATCCGGTTAGTGACGGGTCCAGAGGAACCGCCCTCAGACCAAGATCCCCGGTCATCAATAGAACATCGATCACATTGGACGGGAAATATCCCATTATGGCTGTCAGGGAATCCATCTCATCCTGAAGGAGGGAGAGAAACTCACCCTCGAACTCAAGCCGACGGTCTCCGCTGTAGAGAAGGCGGAAGTGGTGTCCGTCTTCCGAAACCATACCCTCCGACTCCTCGATGACGGTCTGCAGATGAGCGATAAACTCTTCCACATCCTCGCTTCCGGGATAGAATGCGTTCAGACGGAGGGCGAGATCCCGGGATTCCACATATCGGCCGGAACGATAGTGGATCAAGGCCATGGTCCTTAAGGCCTCCGGATTTTCCGGCCAGACATCGAGGGCCTCCCCGAGATACTCCGAAGCGGCTTTGACATCCCCCAGATCAGATCTGGCAACGGCCATTCGAGCCAGCCCCAGGGACAGGTTGTGGGCAATAGCCTCGTCTGCCGGTTTCAGGTCCATGGCAGCACGAAATTTGCTTACCGCTTCGGTGAACTTTCCATCGTCCAAACGGTCCAGGCCCTCCTCGTTCAGACGGGAAGCCTTCATGACCGTCCCCGTATTCCTATTCAGCGCATCCGGCACTCTATGGCGCACATAGCCCTGGCCGATGAAGAAAAGGGCGGTGAATCCTACTGCAGTTATGGCTATCATTACCAAGACCCGGTTCATATCACGATGTTTTCCTCCGGTTTGATCCCGATGTCAGGGACTGCCGGACCCCCCTCTGTCTGGATAACCGGTTAGCGGGAGGATCTGATCAGGATTACCGACGATGATCTGAGGACCATTATACTCACGAACACGACCCAAGACGAGTACCTCACGACCCACCAGTTCGCCAATATCCAACCCCAGCTCGTTGAATCTGGTCCGACCGAATGGAAAGATGACCACCGAAAAGTCTTTTTTCCAGTCGGAACCGAAATTGAGATGAAAAGCTCTCCGCCCCCGGTGGAGGTTAAGGACCTTTCCTCTTATGACCGCCCATCTTCCGACGCTTTTGGCGGCCTGCCCATGATCGACAATCCGGTACTCCGGCTGCGAATATATGCCCTTCCTGCCCAAAGCCGCCCCTGCTGCCGATTCAAGGACCTCCGGCAGGAGCATTTTCCCGCAGGGGGGAATCAGCATGGGAATTGCGAAACCCCTCTCAATCAGGGCCAGGTTGAGGTTCTGTCCATCTTTGGTGAGAACCCCGAGAACCCGCCCGTATTTATCCTGGTGTCCACATCTGCGAAGCTGAACCTTCCGGCCGTCAGTCGAATCTCTGAGCTGTTTCACAGCCTGTTCCGCCCATGGCTGGCCCAGCTCCGGGGCATCGATACCCACCAGCCTGACCCTGCTTCCATCAGCCATAATAACTGTGTCACCGTCGACCACACGGGCCACGGACTGAGATTTTCCGCTGGCGGACGGGGCACTGAACAGGAGGAAGAGGACGAGGAATGCGGCCGTAAACGCCTTGATAGACAACCCTTTTATAGGTATTCTCATATTGTTGGCTGAAAACAGCATTTCCATTCCCACAGGAAAGGAGCCCGCTCCATGCGAATAAACCTGACCGTCGGGTCCCTTCTCGTCTTCTTCCTGCTGATGGCCCCTGCCGGTATTCTGGCGCAAGAGGATGGATCTTCCATGCCGTCCGAACCGATGGCCAAAGGAACACCGGCTCCTTCCTTTATACTGAAGGACATTCACGACGTTGACCTCGACCTGTCCGAATACCTGGGAAAGATCCCCATCGTCCTGAGCTTCTGGTCCATCTATTGCGACTCCTGCGTCGATGAGATGATCTCGCTTCAGAAGCTCGAGGAAAAGTACAAGGGCAAGGACCTTCTCATCCTGGCTATCAATGAGGATATCAGGGTTTCCAGCGAACGCATCCGGAGGTTCCTCGACCGGCTGGAGAGGTTTCGCGGCAAAATATCATACCCCCTTCTCTTTGACCAGGATTCCGAAGTCTTTACCCTCTACAAAGGCACCTACCTGCCGACCCTCATCCTAATCGACGGCGATGGCCGGATCGTCTCCTATCACAGGGGCTTCACCCCTGAAAAGGAGCCCACTCTTCTGGCCTCCATCGAAAGCCTGGTTACAGGCAGGGTTGCCGGCACCGAACCGAGCAAACCGCCGGTTAAGGCGGAGAGGGCCAGGATTGTGACGGTAACCGGAAAGACTGCATTGTGCGGGTTTTACGATGAAGGACGCTGGCAGAAAAGCTTTACCGGAAATGACAGTTTTGAACAGGAGCTTGAACTCACCCGGGAGCTGGCCAGGAGGGACGCGACCCGCCAGACCTTTCTCCAGTCCCTGAGCCTTCTGGGCATCGAACTATACTCTCATGAACGTTTTCAGGGCTGCATTGACGAGTTGGGCATCCATCTGGACAGGGATCCTTTCGACACGGAGGACCCCGTATCCAATCTTCTGAACCTCATCAGCTACTCCGACTACTTCACGACCCTGAATGAACAGGAGAAGTTGATCGACAAATGGTACTACGTAGACCGGGAGGTCCGCATCTCCATCGACGCCCTGGCCGATGGCCTGGCTCTGCTTGGCTACCTTTTCGAGCCGATCAGGATCGAGTTCACCTACGTCAACATGAGCCGGCTCGATCAGAAGGATTTCGTTAACAACCTCCTGGAGCAGTCCAAATTTATCGGTGGATTGGAGGAGCCCGTTTTCACCCATCAGTCCACCTCGCAGGTGCTCGAGGTCTTCACCTCTTCACAGGGGTTCGCCGACGAGATCCTGGGCATGGATTTCGAGAAGCTGAAGGTCTTCGTGGAACAGGTGACCCCCACGAGCCTTGAGCTGGAGATATGGAAGGAGCAATAGGCGCCGATTGCGCCTATTGCTCCAGGTCCTGGTACCTAGCACCAAGGACTGGATCGAATCCAAAGTCCAGAATCCAGAAAAAAAATCCTAATTGAAGCGGTAAGGGAACTCCTGTGGTGGTATCCAGACTTGGCACATGAAAACCATTATTTCTCAACCACATAGCAGACGGAAAGCGCTCTGAATATAATTGGCGTGGGAAAGAATTTCGCTGAAAATCCTGGAGATTGCCACACCCGGGGTTTTGAATGGAGTGCTCAATGGCACCGCGGTTTCTTTTGAGCCATGAATGTTGAATTTTTAGTTTTGGACTAAAGGTTTCAGGTTTTGGATCGGCCTATTACTATTCAAACAGTTCCTTCTGGGGGTCCCTCTTGCCACCCGGACCCCGTCCCAGGTGTTTGAACGCGGCCTCGGTTGCCAGGCGTCCCCGCGGCGTCCGCTGCAGGAAGCCCTCCTGCAGAAGGTAGGGTTCGCAGATGTCCTCGATGGTGTCTCGCTCCTCGCCCACGGCAGCCGCGATAGTATCAATTCCCACCGGCCCGCCCCCGAACTTGTCGATAACCGCCAGGAGAACCATCCTGTCCAGATTGTCGAACCCCCGGTTGTCGATCTCCAGCCTCTCCAGGGTATGACGGGAGACCTCCAGGGATATGGTTCCATCGCCCTTTACCTGGGCGAAATCCCGTGCTCTCCTCAATAGTCGGTTAGCGATCCTGGGCGTCCCCCTCGATCTCCGGGCGATCTCCTCCGCGGCCCTTGGCTCCAGGTCCACTCCCAGGATGTTGGCTGAGCGGCTGATAATACGGGTCAGTTCCTCCTCCGTGTAGAACTCGAGCCGGCAGACGACGCCGAATCTGTCTCGAAACGGCGAGGACAGTAATCCCATGCGGGTGGTTGCTCCGATCAGGGTAAAGTGCGGCAGGTCCAGCTTGACCGTTCTTGCACCAGGCCCCTTACCGATGATGAGGTCAAGGGAGAAATCCTCCATGGCCGGATAGAGCACCTCCTCCACTATCCGGTTCATCCGGTGGATCTCATCTACGAACAGCACGCCCCTAACTTCCAGGTTGGTAAGGATGGCCGCCAGATCCCCCGACCTCTCCATTGCCGGTCCTGAGGTGGCTCGTATATCGACATCCAGCTCACTGGCCAGGATATGGGCGAGGGTCGTTTTCCCAAGCCCGGGAGGCCCGTATAGGAGAACATGATCAAGAGGCTCCTTGCGTTCCTTGGCAGCCTCGATAAAAATTTTGAGGTTGTCCTTGACGTTGGACTGACCGATGTACTCATCAATACGTCTCGGCCTGATAGTCGCCTCGAAGGCGGCTTCATCGATCGCCTGTTGAGGGTTTACTGTTCGGTCTTCATCCATGAGTCTTCCTGCCTGTAAGATCGGCCAGACACTCTCTGATAAGCTCATTGAAAGGCAGAGGTTCCTCCCTTCCCTTGATGACCCTTGCCAGGGTGGTTCGGCTGTCTGAAGCCCTGTACCCGAGATTCACCAGGGCGGAGACAACATCCGCAGCCACCTGATCCTCCAGAGCGACGGCGGCTGAAGGCGCCGGCCCTTCCACCGGTTCGATCTTGTCCTTGAGCTCGAGGATAATCCGTTCAGCGGTTTTCTTTCCCACACCTGGAACCGTCGAGATCCAGCCGGCGTCCTTGCTTGAGATAGCCCTCGTCAGGTCGGATGCCTTTATTCCGCTCAGCAGAGAAAGCGCCAGACGGGGGCCGACGCCCTTCACCTGAACCAGGAGGTTGAAGATGCTCAACTCATCCAGTTCGGCGAACCCGTAAAGGTGCATGGCATCGTCTCGCACAACGGTCACGGTGTGCAGGGACACCTCATCACCTTCCTCGGGCAGTTCGAACAGGGTGTTTAACGACACGAACACTCGGTAGCCTACGGACCCCGAGTCGACGATCACCATCCCAGAGGCATCCTTCCTGAACAACCTGCCTTTCACAAGGGCGATCAATTGGAGCCTCCCGCTCTGCCGTCCCAGAAGAGATGGGTCAAAGCGGCCGCGAGGGCATCGGCGGCATCCTGGGGAGGCACTTCATCCAGACCAAGGGTCCGGCAGACCATGTGCTGGATCTGTTCCTTGCCGGCCCGGCCGTACCCCGCGACGGTTTCCTTAATCCTGGTAGCCGAGTATTGCGCCGCAGGGAGCCCGGAGCGCTTGCATACGAGGATCACCACCCCTCTGACGTGGCCCAGCTGCAGGGCGACCCTGTTGTTCCTGGCTGTGTAGATATCCTCGATGGCCAGACAGTCAGGCCTGTGGTGTTCGACGATCTTCTCCAGAGAATTGGCAATATGGGCCAGGGATTCCTCAATGGGCTCTGAAGTCTTCGTCTTGATCAGGCCGTATTCGAGGACTTTCTGCCGGGTACGGTTGCCGTCGATAACGGCATACCCCGTGGACCTGAGACTGGGATCAACTCCCAGGACACGCATGGAATCCCTAGATGGACTCAAGAACATCCTCGGGAATATCGAAGTTGGCAAAAACTCTCTGGACGTCGTCGCTCTCCTCGAGGGCCTCGACGAGTCGCAGGGCCTGCTCAGCTTTCTTGCCCTCGAGGGCAACGGTATTCTGAGGGATCATGGTCACCTCCGCCAGCTGATAACTGAGCTGCGCCTCGTCAAAAGCATCCTTGATGACCTGGAACTGGTCGGGCGGCGCCGTCACCTCGATCTCGCCATCCTCCTCCTTGATGTCCTCTGCACCTGCCTCAAGGGCGACCTCGACCAGCTGATCCGGGTCGACCTCGTCTTCGGAGAAGATAAACAGGGAGGCCATTTGAAAAATCCATGCCACACAGCCGGTTTCACCAAGATTGCCGCTGTACTTTGAGAAGAGATGACGGACTTCGCTGACAGTCCGCTTTCGGTTGTCGGTCATGGTTTCAACCAGGATCGCCACACCGGCGGGACCGTAACCCTCATAGGTGATTTCCTCGTAGCTGACTCCCTCCAGGTCACCGGTCCCCTTTTTGATGGCCCTGTCGATGTTGTCCATGGGCATATTGGCGGACCTGGCCTTGTTAATGGCCAGACGCAGTCTGGGGTTGGCGTCGGGATCACCGCCCCCCAATTTGGCCGACACCATGATCTCACGGTTGAGTTTAGAGAATATCTTGCCCCTCTGGGCGTCCTGCGCCCCTTTGCGCCTTTTGATATTGGCCCATTTCGAATGACCCGCCATGGCTCCTCCAGGTGGTTGATGATAGACTCCGGACATTTTACATCGGAGACCGCAAAAGTAAAGCTGGGAGGTGGCGAAAAAGGAGAATGGAAATCGGAAATCAGTAATTAGAGAATGGAGATTGGAGAAAAAATACCAGTGCTTAGCCGCACTTCTTTTTTTTGGTCTTTGGACTTTGGATCATCTAACTAGGAATTCACGCGGTCCCTGAGCTCCTTGCCGGGCTTGAAATAAGGGATTCGCTTGGCTTCCACGCTTACCTTCTCACCCGTTTTGGGGTTCCTTCCCTCTCGTGCCCGACGTTCCTTGACCTTGAAGCTGCCGAACCCCCTGAGTTCCACCTTGTTACCGTTACCCAGTGAATCGGCGATGCTCTTCAGAACCACGTTGACGATCATTTCGGCTTCCTTCTTGGTCAGCCGGTCGATCCGATCCACCAGAGCCTCGATGAGCTCAGCCTTGGTCATATTCCCTCCTTGAAAACCTTACCCTGCCGTTTAGACATCAAAGGCTAAACAAAAAAACGAGAGAAGTCAAGAGGTTAGAAGTATAAGAATGCGAGAAGTTAGAATATTGAAAATAGAAGGTGGAATAAGTGACAGTGAACGAAACTAATCTGTCATTTTTACCTAAACCAATACCACCCCTTGGCCGGTATTGCTTCCACCAGGGGTGAATTCAGTGGGCAGAGAATTCAGTGAAACCCTTGCTTGATGTGCCTTCTTTTATCTTTCTCCTACCTTCTGAATTCTGTATTTCAGAAGGCTCGCCAGAGTTGAAGGGCCCTATCCACCCTTCCCACCCCGGCGGCCTCCATCACAGCGTTCAGCTTATCCAGAAAGGACCGCCCGAACAGGATCGATATCAATCCCCGGCGTTTCCGCTCCGGCTCAACGATCTCCGAGGGGATCTCCTCAAGCCCAGCCAGTTCCGAGGCCTTTCGCATGGCATCGTTGATGTTGCCCAATTCGTCAACGAGTCCCAGCCCGAGTGCCTGCCTGCCGGTGAAAACCCTTCCGTCAAAATAAGGTCTGATCTCCTCTGGCTCCACAGGGCGCCCGCCTAGAACCGCTTCGACGAACTGTTCGTGAGTGTCCTTGATCATCTCTGAGAGGAGCTCCTCCTCCTCCGGTGTCAATTCCCGGAATGGAGAGCCCATGTCCTTGTGCTGTCCGCTCTTGATGGTTCGGCTTCTGATACCCAGTTTGTCAAACAGGCCCTCAAGATTGGTCAACTCCATGATCACTCCAATACTTCCGGTGACGGTGCCTGGATTGGAGACGATCCAGTCAGCGGAGCAGCTCAGATAATAACCGCCCGACGCGGCGACGGTTCCCATGGAGACCACCAGCGGCTTGTTTTCCCTGAGCTTCAAAAGTTCGGTGTACAATTCCTGTGTGGGCGCGACAGCGCCCCCCGGGCTGTCTATTCTGAGAACGACGGCTTTAACGGAATCATCGTCCCTGAGCATGTCGACCTGGTCCATGTACCAGTCGACATCCACGATAGCCCCTTCGACCCTCAGCAATCCCAGCGCCTCCCTGGGGATCAGATATTTACCGCCTCGATTGGACAGACCAAAGGCGAAGGCGACAGCGACAGAAATAATGGAGATCAGGACAACGATCTTTAATCCTCTGCTCATCTCACCTCCCTGAAACCCTATTCCCGGGTAAGGGCTTCCCGCCCTCTCGAGGATGATGGACCGGATTCGAGCAACACCGGTAAAAAAAGACCGTGGGATTCACCCGTCCTGAAGACTGGAATCCACGGCCTGGTATACCTCAATCTGGGGTGAGATCAGGAAGTCTTCTCTTCCTTCTCCTCGTCCTCAGATGAATGATCCTCGCTATGGCTCTGTTCCTCAACATCCTCTGTGCCCTCGGGGTCGGCC
>JBFFDD010000083.1:0-10534 GCA_041559575.1 bacterium | reverse complement strand
TGCCAGTACGCCGCGCCGCTGTCGGGTTTGATGGTCAGGGCCTTTCGGAGGACCCTGGCGGCATCGTAATGAAGTCCCATGCACCGAAAGGAGATGCCGGCCTCCACGTAGGCATCGACCAGGGACGGTTCGAATCTTATGGCCGCATAGCTGCATGCCAGGGCATTCCGGAAGGCCCCCGTAGAGTTATAGATGCCGGATAGCACCAGAAAGGCCCTGGAGTCCGTGTGGTTCATCCTGATGGCGTGCCAGCAGTATTTGACAGCCTGATCAGGAGAGCCGATTTTCAGGAATGCCTCGGAAAGTGCCAGAAAGCATTCCGAGGACCTGTTTCCCAGTTTGACCGCCATTGTGTAGGCATCCAGGGCATTATCGTATCCCCCCAGGGCATCATAGCAGCACCCCATAAGGAACAGCGTTTCCCGGGCGTAACGTTCATCCGCAGCTGCCCTTCCCAGATAAGGCAACGCGTTCTTGAAATCACCCGCCCAGTAATAAACCAGCCCGGCCAGATAGGATCCGGTCGGCCCGTCGAACCAGCCCTGCCTTCTTCCTTCGGACCACAGGTGGTAATCCACGGGGTCCCTCTCAGCCTTGAGGATCTGATCCAGGCGGTCGATCGGCACAGCCCAGGCCCCGTTGCCCGAACCGTCGGGTTTGAGGAAAACGACCCCGACCAGGAGGCCTTCCTCGTCAAACACCGGGCTGCCTGAAGCCGCGAAGGGGGAAGATATTTTAAACATTTTCCCATGGATGGGAATTTTCCTGGCGGACACAACGCTGCCATCGACAAAGGTTCCCGGATCACACCCGGCGCCTCCCCCCACAAAGATCCGGCTTCCTTCAGGAGGAAACGAACCCCCTTTTTCCACGTGGTTGATCCGGTCAGGGGGGTAGTCGAGCCCGGCGACCACCAGCCCGCCCTCCTGGTCCTCTGACAGGATTCGGGTTATCGTCCTCGTTTCGCCGGAAAAAACGGTCGCTTCGGCGAAGGAGCCTCCCTCGAGAAGATGGCTCCAGGTCACCAGATCTCCCCGCTCGTTAACAAAGAACCCCCACCCGCCTCTGATGAAAGACCCTTTCCAGTTGTAGACCGTGATGTGAGCGACGGTGGTTCCGGCTTTCCCTTTTTTCCGGGGAGTGCTCAGCGACGCAGACGCCGCTTCCGGGAGGAAGCAGACCAGGAGGATCATGCTCAATGCGGCCAGTGATGCCCTCTTCATACTAGATACCTGCCGTGGATCTTTTGCGGCACTGCTGGCGGAGGGCTGTTTTTTGTTATGGTGCGATTTTACCAGGCGCACCGCCCCTGCTGTTCCAAAACCCGGAACCCTGCGGCGACCTGCAGCAAAGCATTTCACCCGGCCGCCTCGGCCGGACACGGGGATCTTCCCCTTCAACCCTCCAGGCAAATACACATAAATTATAACACCGCTCTAAAGTCCGGCCAAGCTCACTGGGGCGTTCGCTTTGTATAATTGGTCACCGCAATCCATGGGGCTCCCCGTTCGTCCGCAGCCCACCAAGAATACAGCACGATCTGTTCCCGGGGGAAGAGGTGCGAGGGAAGCACAACCAACGCAGCCCGAAACCGGCACCTGAAATCCACTCCTTTAATAGTGGATCGCCATCTCGAGACCCTTTTCGTCCCGCGGCGGATCGTCGGGGAGCCTGCCCGCCTCCCGCCGATGGATCCTCATGGCGGTCCAGGCCGCCGCATAGGCATCGTAAACGTCATCACGGCTTACCGAACTGGCGGGGTATCTTCTCAGGACCTCATCCAGCTGATGAAAAAATCGCGAGAGGAGTTGATATCTGGCCTCCCTGCCCGGTGCGCTTCTTTTTCCCGCCGTCTGGGGTGTCAACCCGTCCATGACAAAGAAGGAAACCTCCGGATGGACCTCGTACACCCGGTACTGGAGGTCGGGGGTCATGACCTCATCCACCTCCCTAACCTTGCCGAGGATGCTGAAGGACTGCCTGTTCAGGCCCCACTGGCCGGCTTCGGCAAACTCCCTGATGCCCAGGGCCGGCCGCACCGGCGGAGAGAACACGCTTCCAGACCTCTGTTTTCCGAGGACCTTTCTCGCAGCACGGTCACACTGCCGACCGCCGATCTCCCTGACTTCAAGGAGGCCGATGGGAACATCCACCGCGAAGACCCGCGGCCGAGGCGAGATGGAAAGAACCTCCCTGAAGCCGGGGCAGAGAATGGCCTCCTCGGAAACCACCTCGTCCTCAAACTCCACTTTCACCACCAGCCAGCCGCCTCGGCAGCCGTCAACTCCCGCAACGCAGGCCATCGCACCCCCCGTATTTTCCGGAAAGATGGTTCCATTCCCGAGGTTTTCAGTATAACATCTTCCCATGGTTCCATGTCGAATACACCTTCCGAGCCCTTCGGAGAACAACAGGAGGATACCTTGACTGAAGATCACGACACAGCAGAACTGAAGAGGCTCCAGAAAGCTGCACGGGGGGGTGACGCGGAAGCCCAGGCACAGCTGGGAACCCTGTACGCCGCCGGCCAGGGGGTGGAACAGGACATTCAACTGGCCCTGGACTGGCTGACGAAAGCCGCCGTGCAGGGGGATGTCGCTTCCATGTTCAACCTGGGCGTCATCCATGAGCAGGGGATCGGCATTGAACCTGATATGGAGGAGGCTGGATTGTGGTACTGGCAGGCCGCTGAATCCGGAGACACCGGTGCCAAAATGAAACTGGGAACCATGGTCATCAAAGGCATCGGGTTTGCGGCCGGATCGAAGGTGGTCGAGGCCATTACCGCATCGGCGGAGAAAGGGACCCCTTATGCTCAGTCCTTTCTGGCAAAACTCCATCTTGACGGAGTGGGAATCGAGGCGGACGCCTCGGCCGCTGAGCACTGGTTCCGGCTGGCAGCCGGCCAGGGTGATGAGAGCGCCGCATTCAACCTCTGCGAGATGATGTTAGAGGGCAAAACCGCAGAGACTTCCGAAGATGAGCTCGCCCAGTGGTTCTTCGATCTCGGTACAGGGTACCTGACGGCCGGCGATGTCGTGAAGGCCTTCGATTGCCTGGTGTCCATCAAGAGAACCATACCGGATCACTTCCTCGCCCAGCGCCTTGAGGATGAGATCGAACGCCAAAACCGGAACCGCCCTCAGGGAGGGCCACCAAACAGGTGAACCATGTTCGGTTACCGGTCATTTCGGGTCGGGGCTGGATCCCTTTAAAACAGGGCTTTTTGACGGAACTGGATGGGGGGTTGTCATGTTCAGGATACAGGTTGTTTTAGCGTTTTTATTCGTGTTGCTGGGGATGTCCGTCGCCACGGGCGAGGGGTTCACCACTGACACCATCATGACCTCGGATGGTGAGCTGGAAATCACCTTTGTGGGCCACGGTTCTCTGTACTTCACATACGGGGATAAGGTCATCCATGTGGATCCCTTCGGAAAACTGGCTGATTATGCCAGGCTCCCTGACGCTGATGTCATCCTCATAACCCATGACCACCGCGATCATCTGGATCTGCTGGCCATTCAGGATATCCGAACCGACGGAGTGGTGATCCTGGCCAATCCGAGCAGCGCAGCCAGGGTCGACGGAAGCGTTGGGATGAAGAACGGCGACCGGAAGACCGTTTCAGGGATTGGCATTGAGGCTGTGCCCGCCTACAACATCGTCCACGAGAGAAGTCCGGGCAAACCCTACCATCCGAAGGGCGCCGGGAACGGATACGTCCTCACCTTCGGTGACACCCGGGTTTACGTGGCTGGGGATACGGAGAATGTGCCTGAGATGGCCGACCTCAAGGGAACACAGGTCGCCTTTCTCCCCATGAACCTGCCATACACCATGACCCCGGAGATGACAGCCGCCGCCGCCCGGTCCTTCCGGCCGGCCATCCTCTACCCATACCATTTTGGGGATACCGACCCGTCTGAGCTCAAGAAGCTTCTCGCGGGTGAGGGTATTGAAGTCCGCATCCGAAACATGCGCTAGCGAAGGGCAGGCAGGCCTGCACCGGCATTCCTGTCAGATCAGTCTGTCCAGGACCTTCATGACCACATTTTTTCGCGATTTCAACATGTCGCGAAAATCCTGTCGGTCAGTGTGCGAGATCTCCATCCGCAGATTGGACATATAGGTGTCCAGGATATCTATGAGGGCCTCCCTCTCGGCCTGTGTCAGCTCCAGTTCAACGGTTTTGATGTCCATTTTTTCCGCTTCCTTCACTCCCCTGGGCCTGATAAGGCTCGGCTTCTCCACATTATCACCTCTCCTCTGGTGTGGATTGATGCGTGCGCCATATCATCTTTATATTTATCATTATACCGCAATCAGCCGTCCATTTCGTCTTCCGGGCCTGAATGCCCCCTGTGACTTCCGAGGGGGAACATTAGCCATGGAGGCTGGATAAGCAGGCCGGCCCTGAGGGGCCCCCTTAATTTCCGGGGTGGCAGGTAACCCGGGTGACATTTCCTGTCTGCAGGACCTCGAATCGAACGGACAGAAAGCGCTCAATGACCTCCATGCTGGTTTTAGCGTGTCCGGTGAGTCTTGGCGCGAGGAAGGTCGAGGGGGCGCCTGCCAAAGCCAGAAATGGCAGGAGCTGGTCGGCGGACCACTCGTCAACAGTACAGCCGGCCTTAAGCGATTCAGCCAATTGGCGGGCGGCCCGCTGGCCAATTTCTTCGGCTCTGACCCCTTTTTCCCCCAGAGCATCAGCCCCCAGGACCGTGCGGGTCCCGGATGCCGAGACCACAAGGGAACAACCTGTGCTGGCTCCCGGGAGATATTCCTTTCTGGCCGTTACCTGAGGGAAGATCGACCGGACCCCCCTGACAAGTCGCTCGGCCACTCTGGCCTTTTTCAGATCCTCCGTGGCCAGAACATGGGCCCTCACGTCAAGTTTGCCCGGACTCAAGGCCGCCTGCAGGGGTTCGATATCCTCCGGGGCCCTGAAGCTCACCTCGATCTCTCCGCCTCCCTTGGGGTAGAATCCGGGCCGGATGAGGCGACTGCTTACCTGAAAACCCAAAGTGGCCAGCTGGGGGGACAAAACGTGATTGAAATAGTTAAAGGGGGGGCTCCACGGAACGTCGGTTCCGCCCCTGAGAGCCATTCGAACCCGACTTTCGGTCCTGGCCAGGGCCAGGATCAGGCCCTGGATAACCAGGGTCACCGACCCCGCGGTACCCACATCCACCTCGAGGCGGGTCTTCAGGCCCGGACCGGGGTGAAAGGATATCGAGGTGGATCCCAACGACAGCCCTTCGGCGTGACCTCCGGTCAGGCGGCACAGGGCTTTCACTCCCACCAAGTGTTGACGGGCCAGACCCGGCCTTGGTCTGCCGGCCCTGATATTGTCCACTCTGACCGGTTTCCTCAACAGGGCTGCCAGCCCAGTGGCCGTCCGCAGGGCCTGTCCGCCGCCCTCGCCCAATGAACCGTCGATGGTGATCACACCTGAGGTCATTTAACTCCCCGCCACCGCGCGATGTTTTGCCATGAACGACCCCTTCCTTATCCTTCCCCAGAAGCCGGGAAAAGAAACACCACCCCCTTACTGCTCATGTGCCACCCTGTTGAACAGGCACGCGGCCAGAATGTAACATGAGCCGCCAAGGACGAGAAGAGCCCTGAAGCCGCTGGTGACCGCCAGGACTCCGGCCAGGGAACTGCCGATCACCGAGGTATATCCGGACACCGCCCAGGCCCATGGCACCAAGGCCTCCCGCCCCCTTCGGAAGCCTGCGAGGGCGGATGGAAAGGGTACACCCATCAGAAAAGCACCCGGGGCGGCAAGGAGGACAACCAGGAAAGGCCTAACGATCCGGTCAGCGTCAACCAGAAGGGGCATGAGATAATATGCGCCGGTGGCGGACAGGGGGATGAGGAGGAAAGCGGCCCACAGAGATCGCCTGCCGGGGCTGAACCTTCCCGCCGCCAGACTACCCAAGCCGGAAAACAGGAGGAAGCCCGCCAGGACAGCGGCGGCCGAAACCGCCGGGGCGGTCAGAACGAGACCGCTGCGCTTGATGATCATGATCTCCAAAACCATATAGCCCACCCCGAGACATGAGAAGTAAAGGGTGAAAAATATGTCGGCCGCATACGGCCCTTTGGGAGGTCTGGACACCGCCATCAGAATCAGGGAGGCCGCCGTCGCGAGAATCAGGGCCATGAAGAGAAAGAAAAAACCCCACTCCACCCTCGGAAAGACCGTTTCCCTTCCCCCGCCAGCCAGATGGCGAAACAGAGAGATCCTCAGGGAGTGCCACGGATAGGGCCGGTCGTCGGTCGGCGGCCTGAGATCCAGCCCTTTTACCAGTTCTTTTTCCTCCTTCCACTCAGGCGGAAAAGATCCAGCCTGAAATTCCTGGCCATTACTGACCAGATACCCCCTTTTCTCACAGAACTCGCTCAGGGCGGCATATTCCTGATCTGAAAACGGATCGTGTTTGAGGAGGATCGTATGGGTCGACCAGCCCTGGACCATCACCACCCCGCTCACCGAGTTGGGTTTTTTCCCTGGAGCGTTCATGTTTTCGATCAAGCTGAGGATCTTCAGCCTTCCGGTGGGCGGCTCCTGGTTCCATCCGTTAATCGCTATTATCCCCCCTTTCTTTAGGGTATTCAGGGCCGCTGTCAGGCCTTCGACCGTCAGGTTGTAGCTCTCGGCGGTCCCTGTCAGGCCGGCCGTAGCTGCGGCAAGGTTCCCCGTAGCGGGGAAAATTACCGTGTCGAATTTTCCGACCTCCGCCCCCAGGAAGGAGCGGACATTGGACCGAACCACGGCCGTCCCGCGGAGGAAGATCCACTTTTTGAAGAGGTCTTCATCGGACCGGATGATCTGTTCAGCTGCAGGGTCCGGTTCGACAAGAACAACCCGGGATGCTCCGTAGACCAATCCCCGGACCACCTCTTCACCACCGTCAAAGCCGAGGATGGCTACATTTCTGCCGGCGCGGGGCAGGACGTAAACCGAAGCGGCCGTCTGCCAGCGGAGGTAATCCAACTGGGGATCATCGGCACTCTCCGAAAGGATGAGGGTTCCCACCCGATCGCCGTCACGGTACAGGGCCGCCTGTCGGGGTAGCGTGCCTCGATATCGGGTGGACAGGCCTGCCGCCGAACGGATCGCCGGAGCACTTATCGCCTGAAGTTTCCCCGTAACTCCCCACATCTCCGAAACGATGGAAGCTTCCGGTAGCAGAAGAGCGTAGGAGATGTCCTTGTAAGGTCCGAAGCGCACTGGGCCGTAGGGTACGAGGACCAGCAGTGTCAGAAAAACAACAGGCAGGGCGACCCGGAACCTGGAGCCCTTATGATAATGGATCAGCGAAGCGCCACACGAGCCTGCCGCGGCGGCGGCCGGGACCTGGACGAGGGCTTCCGTGGGAAGATAGGCCAGGGCTCCCAAAGCCAGCAATGCGCCGGCGCAGGACCCGATCAGGTTCCACCCGTAATAGCGGCCGACGGTGTCCCGCTCGAGCAGGGGAAGGGCCAGGGCGAGGGAGGCAAAAACAAACGGGATCGTCAGGCTTATTATGACCAGGGCCAGGATCACCCACTGCCAGGGATCCCTGACAATCAGGCCCGGCTCCAGATGGAGGGCGCCTGCCGCTTTGGCCATGGGCCGATAAGCGATCGCCGCCAGACCGGCCAGCATCGGATAATACATGCGCCGACTGGAAAAAAGGGGGCCAGCCGCTTTTGCCAGAACGGTTCCGCTGATCCCGAAGCCCAGAAGGGCTGTGGAGATAGCGAGGGTGACAAAGGGCTGCCAGTGGGAGACGGCAAGAAGCCTTATGACGAGGATCTCGTAGCAGAGGACCGAAGCTGACAGGAGAAACACGGACAGACAGAGAAGCATCAGCCTGTTACTCCGCCTTGATCAATGATGGGGTCGCTCCTGAACGGACTCCTTTCAATCAACGTCCTTAAGGTCAGGGTTACTAAGGCCGGGACTGTCCACTTTCCACTTTCCACTTTCCACTTTCCACTATTACTTCAATGTCCCAGAAGTGGAACAAACCGCACGGCAATAATGCCCTTTTCAGTGATCCTGCCGTTAAGGTCTTTGGTGACCAGAACAAGCTGCTGGACGGAGAAAGGGCTGCCGAGGGGGATAATCAATCGACCACCCGGCTTCAACTGTTCCAGCAGGGGGCCGGGAATGTGATCGGCGGCGGCGGTGACGATGATGGCATCGAACGGTGCCTCCTTCTCCCATCCGAAATAGCCGTCGCCCTCTTTTACATGAACGTTTTCGAAGCCGAGGTCGTCAAGGCGTAAGGCCGCTGACTCGGCCAGTTCTCCGTAGATCTCCATCGTATAGACCTGGTCGGCGATCCTCGAGGCCACCGCCGCCTGATAACCCGAGCCCGTTCCCAGCTCGAAAACCCGCGCCTGCTCGTTGAGCTGCAGAAGTTCTGTCATATAAGCGACTATATACGGCTGGGAAATGGTCTGACCGAGGCCGATGGGGAGGGGATAGTCCTCGTATGCCTGGGCCCGCACCCTTTTGGGGACGAAGAGATGGCGCGGAACCTCGCCCATGGCCTTGAGAACCGCGGAATCTTTTACCCCGCGAGCCGAGATCTGGACCTTGATCATCCGATCCCTTTGAGGGCCAAAGACATCTCCCTCCCCAAAGACCGGAGAGGCTGCCCAAAGCAGGAAGGTGGCCAGAAAGAGAGCCAGGTTTTTTGCAGGGAACTTCTCCATCGGATTTCACCTTCGGCGCGGCCCGAGCCACCGGGAAGGCAATTTCTGCCTCAGAGGGCCTCCTCCTCTGTGGACCCTTCGATAAAAACCAGATCGTTTTCCCTCACACGATCGGTGACCTTGATACCGACAAAATCTCCCGGCTTGGCTTCCACAACGGTCTGGTGGTTGACCTCCATGGATTCTACTTTCTGGGTAAAGTCGGTCGTGTGTCCTGCGAAGCGAAGGGTGTCCCCGATCTTTATGCTTCCTTTGGTGACCTCTAAAGCAGCAACCCCTATCTTTCGGAAGTAGTCGCGCACAACGCCCACAGCCTGGTCCCTGGTCCGCTCTGTCATGGTCTCACCTCCTGCAAGATCTGTTCAACGCCCCCTGTCAAAGATGTCACACTCTCTGCCGGTCTGCCTGTTGATATTCTATCACATGCGCCCCGCAGTGACTTCGGGACAAAGGAAATACCCTGGCCAGCTGGTGACCCAAAACATTCTCGATGTCCAATTGTAGAGGATAATCCTTATCCCTCGAACCCCTATTGGCCATGGGAGGGAAACCGGCAGGGGCGCCTTGTATGATACCATTCCGCTGGCAAGGGCCTTTTACCTATAATATAATAATTACGGGCGTCATGGGGTTTCCAAGGGCCCGGAGACAGCCTAACTGAACACAGCATCGGAGGGTGAAATGAGCACACATGAAGTGCCTGGAGCGGAAAAAGGAGACATTTTCCTGTACACCCTGAGCACCTGTGGCTGGTGTCGCAAGATGAAGGCGTGGCTCAACGACGCCGGCCTCGCTTATTCCTACGTGGATGTCGATCTCGTCCCCCCGGAGGAGAAAGCATACGTCGTGGAGGAGTTGAAGCGATGGAATGTGAGATGTTCCTACCCCACGGCGGTGATCAACCAGTCCCAATGCCTGGTTGGTTTCGATCCCGAGAAGCTCAAGGAAATCCTTGGCCTATGACCCATCGCAAGGTGTCCCAACAGACCGAAGAACCGGCCTCTGAAAGGATCGATGATCTATACGGCAGGCTCCTTAAGGAGGCCGAAGCCAGCGGTTACCATCTGAACCCCGACCGAGAATTCACCAAAGAGCTCGTCCGCGGCCTGCTCATCAACAGCGACCGGTATGGTTACCTGGCCTGCCCCTGTCGCCTGGCTGAGGGGATGAGAAAAAGGGACCTGGACATTATCTGCCCCTGTGACTACAGGGATCCGGATCTGAAGCAGTACGGGACCTGTTACTGTGCTCTTTACGTATCGGCAGATATCGCGGACGGCAGGGGCGAGGCAGGCCCCATCCCGGACCGAAGACCGATGGAAAGGGGACACGGGAAAAGTCCCGACCGGCCGACGGGGCGACGGGGCGACGGAGTGGCGGAGCTATCCCACCCAGTATGGAGGTGCCCCGTGTGCGGCTACCTGTGCGCCAGGGAGGACCCGCC
This sequence comes from bacterium, assembly GCA_041559575.1. Classification (GTDB taxonomy): domain Bacteria; phylum BMS3Abin14; class BMS3Abin14; order BMS3Abin14; family BMS3Abin14. Next base: position 372 of record JBFFDD010000083.1, on the reverse strand, counting down.
TGACGTCTGCCCGATTTGCAAAGCGGATGGCGATCGGTTCGAGAGATTTATGTAAAAATGGAAATTTGAGAATAGAAATTGGAGGTTGTGCTGTTCGAATTGGAGGGCGGCAAAGCCTTTCGCGCGGCGGAAAGTGAACAATCGGTCCCTGATTTTCCTATTGCTAAACCCTTGACCGGACCCTGGTCTTTCTACAGGCCCTCCAGATAGCCCCCCCTGTGGTTGAGGAAGTCCCGGTAGACACGGTAATATTCCGTGTCCTCATAGTCAACGGCCTGGATGGTTCTTCCGTCAAAACTGTAGATCATCGCCCCCGGGCACGCGAGGAGGATCGGAGAGTGGCTGGCTATGATGAACTGGGCACCTCCCTCC
>JBFFDD010000082.1:0-10551 GCA_041559575.1 bacterium | reverse complement strand
GCCGCGGTCAACATCGCCACCGAATCGGGGACCGTGGAGTACGACCCGGAGAAGGTCGGAGTCGAGGACCTGAAACAGGCCGTCAGGGATGCCGGTTATACGCCCCATCTCAGAGAGGTTCCGGAGGAGAAAGTCACCATCGGTATCACCGGGATGAACTGTGCGTCCTGCGCCGCGTCTATTGAGAAAGCTCTGATGAAACTGGACGGGGTCTCCGAGGCGCACGTGAATTTCGCCGCCGAATCGGCAGCCGTCCGGTTCGATCCGTCACTGACCCCATACGCCGATCTGGAGAAGGCCATTGAGGATGCGGGCTACACGGCTCACGCCAGGCAGGAAACGGGGGGACGGCTCGAGCTTAAGGTGGTGGGAATGGACAACCCTCACTGTCTGGGGACGGTGGACGGCGCCCTGAACCGCCTGTCTGGAATTACGTCAAAGGAACTGTTCATCAACGAAAGAGCCAGGATCAGCTTCGATCCCTCCGTCACAAGCAGGGAGGAGATCTTCCAGGTTATCCGCGACGCCGGGTACACCCCTGTCGAGGAGACGGGGGAGGTCCTCGACAGGGAAAAGGAGGCGAGAGAGAGGGAGATAAAAACCCTCAGGCATAAATTCGTTTTCTCGACCCTTCTGGGTGTCCCGCTGGTCCTGCTGACCATGGGTCCGATGGTGGGGCTGCCTGTTCCCCATATCCCTGACAGGTGGGAAGCCCTCATCCAGTTCCTCCTGGCGACGCCGATCCTGTTGACCAACTACCAGTTCTACACCCGGGGCATCCTCGCTGTTGCCAAGACCAGGATGGCCACCATGGACACCCTGGTGGCTCTTGGCACCGGCGCGGCGTGGGCCTACAGCGCGGCGGTCCTGGCTGCCATCTGGATGGGCAAGGCAGGCTATTCAAAGGAGAACCTGTATTTCGAGGTTGCCGGCCTTCTCATCGTTTTCATCCTTCTGGGGAAATACCTTGAGGCCATCGCCAAGGGAAAAACCTCCGAGGCCATCAAGTCCCTGATGGGCCTCCAGGCGAAAACGGCCCTGGTCGTCCGGAACGGCAAGGAGATGGAGGTCCCCGTCGAGGAGGTGCACACGGGCGATGAGGTGCTCGTCAGGCCGGGCCAGAAGATCCCGGTGGACGGGGTGGTCATCGACGGATACTCGGCGGTCGACGAATCCATGCTCACCGGCGAGAGCATCCCGGTCGAGAAGACAGTGGGGTCCGAGGTGGTGGGGGCGACGATCAACAAAACCGGCTCCTTCCGATTCAGGGCCACCAAGGTGGGAAAGGACACGGCTTTAGCCCAGATCATCAAACTCGTCGAGGAGGCTCAGGGCTCGAAAGCCCCGATCCAGGCCCTGGCGGATCTTATCTCGGCCTATTTCGTGCCGGCGGTGGTCGTCATCGCCGCCCTCGCCTTTGGGATCTGGATGCTGGCGGGCCAGAGTTTCATTTTCGCCCTGACCGTTTTCATCGCTGTCCTCATCATCGCCTGTCCCTGCGCCCTGGGCCTGGCGACCCCTACGGCCGTCATGGTGGGTACCGGGCTGGGGGCGAAAAACGGTGTGCTCATCAAGAGCGCCGAGGCGCTCCAGATTGCCCACAAGATCGACACGGTGGTTTTCGACAAAACCGGGACCCTGACCAAGGGGGAGCCCGAGCTCACGGACGTGGTGCCCTTCGGTGACCGGGACCGGGACCTGGTGCTTCAACTGGCCGCCTCGGTGGAGAAAAGCTCCGAGCACCCCCTCGGGGAGGCTGTAGTGGCCGGGGCTGAGGAGAGAGGCCTCGAGATCCTCCCGGTGGAGGACTTCCACTCTGTAACCGGCAAGGGTGTCGAGGGCACGGTTGACGGCAGGAAGATCGCGATCGGTAACCGGGCCCACTTTGCCGGTTTGGATCTTGACCTGAACGACCTTGACAGGGCCATGGTGGAACTGGAGGCACAGGGCAAGACGGCCATGATCGTCGGGGCGGACGACGAGATCGCCGGCATCCTGGCCGTTGCCGACACCCTGAAGGAACATTCTAAAGCAGCCGTTCAGGCGCTTCAGGGTATGGGCAAGGAAGTGGTCATGATCACCGGGGACAACCGGCGCACCGGGGAAGCCATCGCCGCCCAGGTCGGTATCAGGAAGGTTCTAAGCGAGGTGCTTCCGCAGGACAAGTCCGCGGAGGTGAAGAGGCTCCAGGGTGATGGCCACCGGGTGGCCATGGTGGGGGACGGAATCAACGACGCGCCGGCCCTGACCCAGGCGGATATCGGCATCGCTATCGGGAGCGGTACCGACGTGGCCATCGAGTCCGGTGACATCGTCCTCATAAAAGACGACATCCGGGACGTCGTCATGGCCATGGACCTGTCCAGCTTCTCCATGCGGAAGATCAAACAGAACCTGTTCTGGGCATTCATCTACAACTCCCTCGGTATCCCCGTCGCCGCTGGTATCCTGTACCCCTTTACCGGTTTCCTGCTCAGCCCCATCATCGCCGGCGCGGCCATGGCCTTCAGCTCCGTCTCCGTGGTGACGAATTCGCTTCTGATGCGCCGGTACAGGCGAAAGATCTGAGACAGTCCAGGGAGAAAATCTCGTCCCTTCCAGAACCGGGGATACTTTTTAACCAGACTTGAAATGCCCACAACGAGACAGATCCGAAACCGTTACAATCGAATAGCCTGGCTCTACGACCTGATGGAAATGCCCATGGAGCGGCTCCTTTTCGCCCCGTGGAGGAGGAGGTTGACCACGGTGGTCGGGGGTGAAGAGATCCTTGAAGTCGGGGTCGGGACAGGCAAGAATTTTTTTTACTATCCACCGGGGATTACCGTTACCGGCGTAGACCTCAGCCCCCGGATGCTTGAACGGGCCGCCAGGCGAGCCAGGGATAACGGCGCCAGCGTCAATCTGGCGGAGATGGATGTTCAGCAATTAGCCTTCCCCGACAACACCTTCGATACCATTTTCGCGACATTCGTCTTCTGCTCGGTGCCGGACCCGGTAAGAGGGCTGGCGGAGGTCAGGAGGGTGTGCCGGGCTGGAGGCCGCCTCATCCTTCTCGAACATGTTCGGCCGCAATCGTCCTTCAAGGGTTTTCTTTTCGATATCCTCAATCATCTGACAGTCAGGTTGACGGGCGCCAACATCAACCGGAGGACCCCTGAGAACCTGAAGAAGGCAGGCTGGAAGATCCGTATTGAGGAGAACCTGAAATCGGATATTGTCAAATGGATCGAAGCCGAACCTTAAGATTTACTATCGGATTAGTAGTAAATGAACGCCGGGTTTAATGCCTGCAAAAATAGGACATAAAAGATGTTTGGCTGAAAAAACATCTTGACTTTAAGGAGATTATTCTTTAGTTTCTTAATTTACTTTATTGAAAAGGTAAAGATAATTGTGAGTAAAGCAAGATTCTTTTCCATAATCAGGGGATCATGCCGGTTCAATCGTAAGAGGGAATCGTCTGTCCCCATCCCCGCCTCCCAGAACCTTGGGGGACTCTGTGGCGTCATGTCCCCATGTGCCATGCCTTCGCTCTGAGGGCCGCCCGGCGGACCTTGGAGCATCACTGATCTGATCTCTTTCGAAACATCGCTGAACACATTGACCGGGTTTCCATTCTGACGGATGGACATTTCGGGCCGCCTGTATCCATGGCGGCAGACCTGACAGGAGGAATTACCATGTCCAACAACGGATATCGGACGGATACCATCGCTCTTCACGGCGGCCAGGAGCCGGATGGGACCACCTTGGCCAGGGCCGTGCCCATTTATCAGACCACGTCCTATGTTTTCAGGGACTCCGAGCACGCGGCAAACCTTTTTGCCCTCAAGGAATTTGGAAACATCTACACCCGGATCATGAACCCCACCACGGACGTTTTCGAACAGCGCCTGGCCCAGCTGGACGGCGGCGTGGGCGCCCTGGGGCTGGCCTCTGGACAATCCGCCATCACCCTTTCGATCCTTAACATCGCCAGAAGCGGCGACGAGATCGTTTCGGCCACCAGCCTCTACGGCGGAACCTACAACCTGTTCAAGTACACCTTCGAAAAACTGGGGATCAAGGTCCATTTCGTGGATCCGGGGGACCCGGAGAACTTCAGACGGGCCGTCAACAGCAAAACCCGGGCTGTTTTCCTTGAGAGCGTGGGAAATCCGAAACTGGACGTCCCCGACTTCGAGGCCATCGCAAGGGTGGCCCACGAGGAGGGACTGCCCGTCATCGTGGACAACACCGTGACCCCTGTGCTGTTCCGTCCCTTTGACCACGGTGCGGACATTATCGTCTACTCCGCCACCAAATTTATCGGCGGCCACGGCACATCAATCGGGGGGGCTATCGTGGACTCCGGGCGGTTTGACTGGACCCAGGGCCGGTTCCCCGAATTCACCCAACCCGACCCGAGCTACCATGGCCTGGTCTACACGGAGGCCCTGGGAAACCTTGCGTACATCGTGAAGGCGAGGGTCCAGCTTCTCCGTGACATCGGTCCGGCCCTGAGTCCTTTCAACTCGTTCCTGTTCCTTCAGGGGCTTGAGACCCTTCCCCTGCGGATCAGGAAGCACAGCGAGAACGCATTGGAAATAGCCCGGAGGCTCAAGGGCCATCCCGATGTCACCTGGGTCATATACCCGGGCCTGGAGGATCATCCCACCTACGAGAATGCTATCAAATATCTGCCCCAGGGCTTCGGTGCCATTGTCGGCTTCGGGGTGAAAGGTGGGCTCGAAGCCGGTGTCCGGTTCATCGACAACCTCAAGCTGCTGTCCCATCTGGCAAATATAGGCGATGCCAAGAGCCTGGTGATCCACCCCGCTTCCACCACCCATCAACAGCTTTCCGCCGAGGAGCGTCTGAGCACGGGCGTGACGGAGGATTACATTCGCCTGTCTTTGGGCATCGAGGATGTGGAGGACGTCTGGGAGGATATCGAGAGGGCTCTGGAAGCTGCCGGGAAGGAGGATCGCCATGACGCGCGCGGAGACATCGCGACAAGCGCCACACCATAGCAAACAATCGGTTCGCCAGTTCCCACAGGACCGCGACACCGGTTCTGTGGGACGGGTTCAGGTCCAGTCGGTGACCTTCGACGGACAGGAGCATGTCCTGCACCTGCAGAGCGGAGAATCCCTGTCCCCCATAACGGTGGCCTATGAGACCTACGGGAAACTGTCGCCTTCACGGGACAACGCTATCATGGTCTGTCACGCCCTGTCAGGAGATGCCCACGCAGCCGGTTTTCACGGCACGGGGCCTGCGGAAAAGCCCGGATGGTGGGACATCCTCATCGGCCCGGGAAAGCCCCTGGACACCGACCGCTTTTTCGTCATCTGCTCGAACTTCCTGGGAAGCTGCTACGGGACGACAGGGCCAACCAGCATCGACCCGGGGACGGAAAGGCCGTACGGCCTCACCTTCCCGTTCTTCACCATAAGGGACATGGTCGACGTTCAGTGCTGGCTTCTCGACTACCTTGGAATAGACACCCTTCTTGCGGTGATCGGGGGCTCCATGGGGGGCATGCAGGCCCTCCAGTGGGCCATTTCCTATCCGGACAGGGTAAGGGGTGTTATCCCCATCGCCACCACGGCCAAAATGTCGGCCCAGGGGATCGCGCTCAATGAAGTGGGCCGCCAGGCCATCCTCAGCGATCCGAAATGGCAGGATGGGAACTACCCGGAGGAAGATCCGCCTGCCCGGGGCCTTGCCCTGGCCAGGATGATCGCCCATATCACCTACCTTTCCGAGGAGTCCATGCACCGGAAGTTCGGAAGGAGATTCATCGGGGACAACGGCAGGTCCTTTAACTTCTCAAGGGATTTCCAGGTGGAGAGCTACCTGCATCACCAGGGGGACAAGTTCGTCCAACGGTTCGACTCCAACACCTATCTATACATCTCACGGGCCATGGACTACTTCGATTTGGAGCTTGACTACGGTTCGTTGGAGGAGGCCTTCTCCGGCAGCCTCGCGTCCTTCCTGGTCCTTTCCTTTACCAGTGACTGGTTGTTTCCGGCGGGCCAATCTCTGGAGGTTGTCGGGGCCTTGAAAAGACTCGGCAAGGAAGTCTCCTACTGCAACATCGAATCGGACCAGGGGCACGACGCATTTCTATTGCCGGGCCACCGGATGGGAGACCTGGTGGCCGGGATCCTGAACCGTCTAACCAGGGGAGGTGGGCCATGAGCGGAATCCAGGCCCTCGCAACGGAGGTGAAAAGTACGCGGGCCGAGTCACTGCGCCATGTGGACTGGACCCTGACCCACCTTCGGGACAGGGCTCTGGACGATCAGATCGTCTCCAGTGTTAATGTCGGGGATCGGGTTCTGGATCTCGGCTGCGGCCAGGGGGACCTCCTTGACCGGCTTAAATGGGAGAGGAAAGTCCATGAGCAAGGGATCGAGATCGACGGCAAGGCCGTCACCGAGGCCATCGCCAGGGGACTGTCGGTCGTGCATGGAGATCTGGAGGAGGGTCTCGGAGACCTGGGTGATGGGTCCTACGATGTCGTCATCCTCAACCAGGTGATCACCGTTATCCGCGACCCCGTTACCCTCATCGAGGAATCTCTCCGTGTAGGCCGGAGGGTGATCGTGACCTTTCCCAATTTTGCCGTGTGGAGAACCCGTTTCCAACTGCTCCTGCGCGGCCGCCTTCCGGTCACCCCCTCTCTCCCCTATCAGTGGCACGACACCCCCAATATCCGTCTGGTGACGGTGAAGGATTTCAGGAACCTGTGCCGCCGGCTCGGCCTGAGTGTTCTGAAAGAATCCTACTCCTCCCCCGGGGCGGACGGCAGGTTCCACCCGGTGAGGGTGTGGCCTAACCTGAGGGCCTCGTCGGCCATGTTCTGTCTATCCCGTTAGAGGCACCTTCTGCTCATCCAGATCCTGCGGAAATCGGCAACCGTCCATGTCCGCGAATATTTTACTATTATTTTAAGGTGAATATAAAATTACAAAGTTGACTTTAATTGTATTTAAATGGTAATTAAAGATTCGAATTTTAACAATGTTATTTGTAGGGTATGCTCCATGGCTGATGACTTGTCAGATTTTTCTTTAAATTCAGGCTATTTACGGGAAGGAGATGTAGCATGATTCACAGGCGGGTGTTTCGGATAGGGGTCTTTTTCCTGGTCCTCTTGATAACAACTGAGGCCTTTGCCGGGTTGGGTGACTATTTTGTGGAGACTGATTGGCTGGACAATAACAGGGAGAAGGTGAAGATCGTGGATGTGAGAAATCCAGCTCTTTACCTTCTGGGTCATATCGAGGGCGCGGTCAACATCGACAAGAGTGAGTTTCTCAGCACCCGCCACGGCACCAAAAGTTTGATTCTCACAGTGAACGAGTTCGAATCACTTATGGATCGTTATGGCATAACACCGGAAACGGTGGTTGTGGCCTATTCTCAGGACGACAATCCTTACATGGCACGTTTCGTCTGGACCCTCAGATTCCACGGTCACGAACGATCCTACGTTCTCAATGGAGGTTACGATAAGTGGGTTGCGGAGGGGCGTTCCGCCTCCCTGATGCCGGGAAGGGTTGATCGGGTCTCCGGATACAGGGTTTCAGGGTCGGCCGACATCAGGGCGGATGGAGATTATGTGCTGGCTCGGCTGAACAACCCGTTAACATTCATCTGGGACACACGGAGAAAAAGCGAGTTCACGGGAACGGAAGTCAGGGCCGCCAGAGGGGGCCATATTCCCGGGGCTGTCCACCTGGAATGGCTGGATCTTCTCAGGGATGAAAAGGGGGTAAAGGTCCTCAAGAGTGAAAAAGAGATACAGATGATCCTTGAAGCCGCGGGCATCAGCCGGAACCTTGAGATCATAGCACACTGCCAGACGGGCATACGGTCCTCGTATGCGACACTCGTCCTTCTGTCCCTGGGATATCGAGCAAAGAACTACGACGGGTCCTGGATCGAATGGGCCAACTGCAACACCTTCCCTGTTGAAGGTTCCAGCGAGCAGGCCAGTCTTGAAGGCAGACACATGGGTCTGTGACCGAGCCGGGGTGCTTCCGGGAAGATCAGGGTCAACGGATACGGCAAGTCATATTCACAGATCCTGGAGAGGAGAAGTTCACATGAGCAATTTTTACGGTGACAATTCGAGAGCCATCGGCAGAACGCCCATGGTGAGGCTGAACCGAATTGCGGGTGCAGGGGCCACAGTCCTCGGGAAGATCGAGGGCAGGAACCCGGCATATTCGGTGAAATGCCGTATTGGAGCGTCCATGATCTGGGATGCGGAGGAGCGGGGTCTGTTAATACCCGGGGTGGAGATCATCGAGCCGACCAGCGGAAATACGGGTATCGCCCTGGCCTTTGTGGCGGCGTCCCGAGGTTACAGGATCACCCTGACCATGCCCGAGACGATGAGCCTGGAACGGAGACAGATCCTGGCCATGTTCGGGGCCGATCTGATCCTCACCCCCGGTGGGGAGGGAATGCCGGGAGCTGTCCGCAGGGCTGAGGAGATAGCCGCCGGTGACCCTGAGAGGTATTTCCTGCCTCAGCAGTTCAAGAATCCCGCCAACCCCCTGATCCACGAACAGACCACCGGACCGGAAATATGGGACGACACGGATGGGGAGATCGATGTCCTGGTCTCCGGCGTCGGCACGGGCGGAACGATCACCGGCGTCTCGAGGTACATAAAGAACACCATGGGGAAAGACATTCTCTCGGTAGCGGTGGAGCCCGAGGCCAGCCCGGTCATCACCCAGACCCTGGCCGGACAACCCCCTCAGCCATCTCCCCACAAGATCCAGGGGATCGGAGCCGGATTCATACCCGACACGCTCGATCTGGCGATGGTCGATCGAGTCGAGCTGGTAACCAACGAGGAATCCATCGAGTTCGCCCGCCGACTGGCAAGGGAGGAGGGTATCTTGAGCGGCATCTCGTGCGGTGCGGCCGCAGCGGTGGCTGCCAGGCTCTCTGAGCAGGATGAATTCCGGGGAAAAACCATCGTGGTGATCCTCCCCGACGCCGGAGAACGTTATCTTTCCACGGTCCTTTTCGATGGCATCGGTGGTTGATTTCCTTTGGTCTAAGGTTTCGGATCCAGTAACCGATCAAGTGACAGGGAGGGATCAGGATGACAAGCGTGAACTCTCAGGAGAAGTTCGCCCGACTGCGTGAGATCCTCAGAGATCTCGGATCGGTGGTGGTTGCTTTCTCGGGGGGTGTTGACAGCACCTTCCTCATGTGGGTGGCGGCGAATGAGCTCAAGGACAGATCGCTCGCTGTCACAGCCCGATCAGAGACCTATCCGAAACGGGAAAATGAAGAGGCCGCATCTCTTGCAGAGCTTTTCGGATTTCGGCACAGGATTGTGGAGACATCAGAGCTGGCAATCCCCTATTTCAGCCAGAACCCCCCGGACAGATGCTACTATTGCAAATCAGAGCTGTTCGGGACCCTGAGACAGATAGCCGACGAGGAAGAGCTGGATCATGTCGCTGACGGTGCCACAGTCAGTGACCTCGACGACCATCGTCCAGGCCGAAAAGCGGCCCGTGAGATGGGCGTACTTTCGCCCCTCCTGGAGGCTGGCATGGACAAGGAGGATATCCGGCTCCTGTCGAGGCAACTGGGAATACCCACTTGGAATAAACCGGCTTTCGCCTGCCTGGCCAGCCGTTTTCCCTATTACGAGGAGATCACCGAGGATAAACTCAACCGCGTGGCACTAGCAGAGGATTACCTGCGTTCGCTGGGCATCCGCCAATGCAGAGTCAGATCGCACGGGGAAATAGCCCGTATCGAAGTTGAGGCCCCCGATATCGAGACCCTTCTGACCGGAAATCGCGAGGAGATAACCGGCCGCCTTGTTGAGTTGGGGTTTGATTACGTGACGGTGGACCTGCAGGGATACCGCCAGGGGAGTATGAATATCCATTTGGCGGATCAGGCGCAGGACTGATAAACGGGCTGGCGCGGGAGGGCGATGGGAAGGGCAGACGGAGGAGTAAGACGAAGACGAAGTGATCTTAGGGGAAAGGGGAAAATAGAGAATAGAAAATAGAGAATAGAGAATTAGAGAATAGAGAATTAGAGAATAGAGAATAGAGAATGCAGAATAGGGGAAGAGCAGTGGAAAGGGAACAGCGTTGTTACTTATCACTTACACTTAACACTCAGGACTTCTTTAACCTTTCTTCTTTCTCCCTTCCACTAATTTCCACGAATAACGGATTTTAAAACTTCAAACCTCAAACTTCAAACCTCAAACCTGAAACCTCAAACCTCAAACCCACTACGCTCCCTTGATCACCAAGAACACGATGAGGAAAACCATGGTGGTCAGGACGAACCAGAAGAAGCCCAGGAAGGCGTTCTCTCGGCGGTTCCGGGGGATCTCGGACGAGTAGTACTCCTCCTCGTCCTCATCGTATTCCCCCTCGTCATCATCCCAGTCCTCATCATCGTCCTCTTCCTCGTCCCAGTCCTCATCGCCCTCGTCCTCGAGGTCTCCGTACTCTTCCTCGTATTCGTTCTCCTCGTCCTCGTCCTCAAAATCCTCCT
>JBFFDD010000081.1:0-10666 GCA_041559575.1 bacterium | reverse complement strand
GAAAGAGAACAGGAAGGTGTGTCTGAACATACCTGGCCACGGCGTCGTCCAGTTCGACCGGAGGGGCAAGGTCATCGTCAGGCTTCCGGAGAGGGAAGTATAGTCCCAAGTTCCAAGACCCAAGGGAGAGAAGCTGACGTGTGAACACGGAGACACGAGTGGGCGATGGGGCGGAGGTCGGACGCGGGGACTCGCCTTCGCTGAAGCTTCCGCCGTCGCTCTTCGAGCTCTGGCGAGACAAGTCGGCGTGGCAGGCACGGGGAGGGGGAGAGGGGGCGACAGGGCGAGGTTACGACTTGGCGACAAGGCGAATGAGCCGGTTCTTCGTCGAGTCGGTCAGTCGATAAGTCGTAAATTCGAGCGTATCAGCTCTCAGTTCTCTGTTCTCACCCCTCAGTTCTATGTCCCCAGTTCTCAGCTCCGCAGACCTCTTCCATCAAATAGCTTGACAAAATACAGTTCCGGGTCCATATTGCGCACCTTTGCGGGAACCGATGGGTCCCGCAGCCGGGAGAGGATAAAGAACAATATGAACGAAGCCATACGCAATATCGCCATTGTCGCCCATGTTGATCACGGAAAGACCACCCTGGTGGATGCCATGCTCAAACAGTCGGGTGTTTTTATGGATCATGAGGTCATCGCCGACCGGGTCATGGATTCCCACGACCTGGAGAGGGAGAGGGGCATCACCATATTGGCCAAGAACCTGAGCGTTCAATACTGCGGCACAAAGATCAACATCGTGGACACACCGGGACATGCCGATTTCGGCGGCGAGGTGGAGCGGATCCTCAAGATGGTCGATTCGATCCTCCTTCTGGTCGATGCCGTTGACGGACCCATGCCTCAGACCCGTTTTGTTCTCAAGAAGTCCCTGGAACTGGGGCTGCGGCCCATCGTGGTCATCAACAAAATCGATCGCCCCAGCGCCCGGCCCCTGGAGGTCCAGGCGCAGGTCTTCGATCTGTTCTGTGACCTGGCCACCTCCGAGGATCAGCTGGATTTTCCCACAGTCTTTACCAGCGCCAAGATGGGTTACGCCATCAGGGATATGCAGGACAACCCGGCAGGCCTCGCTTGTCTTTTCGAGGCGATCCTCGACAATACCAATCCACCGGCAGGGGATCCTGATGCCCCCTTCCAGATGCTGGTGGCCCACATCGACCACGACGATTACATTGGAAGGACAGCAACCGGAAAGATCTTCAACGGTCGGATTCGGATCGGCGAAACGGTGGCTCTGGTCAAGGGTGACGGCATGGTTGGCAAAGGGCGGATCAGCCGCCTGTTGGATTACGAGGGGCTCAAGCAGGTGGACGTTGCGGAGGCGGACTGTGGCGACATCGTAACCGTGGCCGGCCTGGATAACGTGCAGATCGGTGAAACGCTGGCCGATTGGAACCACCCGGCACCCCTGCCCTACGTGGACATCGACGAGCCAACCCTGGCGATGAATATCATGGTCAACACCAGCCCGTTCGCCGGCCGGGAAGGCAAACTTGTGACCTCCCGCAACATCAGGGAACGCCTGCACAAGGAGCTGCGCACCAATCTTTCCCTGCGGGTGGAGGACACCTCCAGCCCCGACACCTTCCGGGTGTCCGGTCGAGGAGAGCTGCACCTGGCTGTGCTCATCGAGAACATGAGGCGGGAGGGTTTCGAGCTGGCCGTCTCCAAACCGGAAGTCATCTATCGGGACATCGACGGGGTTCGACACGAACCGATGGAATATCTGACAGTTGACGTTCCGGTGCACCATCAGGGAACGGTTATGTCCTGTGTCGGCCCCCGCCGGGTTGAATTCCTGGCCATGAACCATTTCGAGCAGAGCGTCCGGCTGGAATTCTCCATTCCGGCCAGAGGTCTTATCGGTCTGCGGGGAGAACTGCTCACCGAGACCCGGGGCATGGCGGTCATGAATCACGTCTTCACCGGGTATGAACCCTTCAAGGGGGAGATCCCGGGACGCCGGAACGGGGCGATCGTTTCCATGGAGGCAGGAACCGTCACCGCGCATGCGCTGGAGGGCCTTCAGGACAGAGGGCGGTTTTTTGTCGAACCCGGAACAGAGGTTTATACAGGCATGATCATCGGTGAGCATGCCAGGGAAAACGATCTGGATGTCAATCCGGTGAAGACCAGGAAACTCACCAATATGAGGTCGGCCCACGCCGAGATCGACACAAAACTCACGCCGCCGGTTAGCCTTTCCCTGGAGCAGGCCAGCGAATTCATCGACGACGACGAAGTGGTGGAGGTCACCCCCCGGTCCATCCGCCTTCGCAAGAGGGTCCTCAATAAGAATCTCAGGCCGAAGAAGTAATTCTTTGGCGGAACGTTCAGGGTTCCGGAAACTGAGAGGTGAGACTTAGCACACGTTACAGAGGGCAAAGTTCATGGTACACAGGTGATTCGCTTCCCTTTGTACCCTGTAATTTGTACTGATCCTTTCCCTCCATCCTTTTCCCTTGCAAATTTCATCCAACTGGCGTATAAGGACCCTCGCCGGCAAGAATTCCCTTCCGGCTGAATAAAGATTTGTAGGTACGGAAAAGCTTCATGGAGAACAATCAAGGGTCCTGGGCTTTGAAGTTCAGGACCTTTTGTTTTGATGAACCAGAATGGCTGTTCCGAAAGTCTACAAGAAAAAAGAAAAAGGAGAAGTAAGATGGCAGAAGGAACAGTGAAGTGGTTCAACGATTCAAAGGGTTTCGGTTTCATCGAGCAGGCTGACGGTCCGGATGTGTTCGTGCACTTTTCGGCCATTCAGGGTGATGGTTTCAAAACCCTGAACGAGGGACAGAAAGTGACCTTCGAGGTTACCGATGGTCCCAAAGGCCCTCAGGCCAGCAACGTCGTCGGTCTGTAAGGATCGTACCATCCAAAAAAACCCCGGGGCGAAGGCTCCGGGGTTTTTTTTTCACAAAAAGAACTGAGATCCGAGAACAGAGTCCTGGTACTCAGTTCCCGGTTCCCCATTCAGCTTCAGACGTCAAAGTCGAATGGATATGACTATGATCAGACCGTTGAGGAGGTAAAGTTTACGGATGTAGTGACCGTAGGCGTCCAGGTCCTGCCAGTCCTTGACGCCGGGAATGACCCTGAGCAGTTTCACCAGGATAGGTAACGTGAACAGGGAGGTCGCACCTAAAGGCGAAATGGTCCGTGATGCGGCCAGGAAGAGTATGAGCAGGTACGTGATGAACCACTGGATAATGAGGACGTTGAACGCCCCCTTCCTTCCCAGCCGGACCGTTATGGTGCGCTTTCCCACCGCCTCGTCGGTTTTCATGTCCGGCATGCTCTGGAAGTACAGGATCCCGGCCACCATCATCCCGATGGGAAGGGACACAAGCAAAGCATCCCAGGCGGGACGGCCCCGCATGATCCAGTAGGTGCCCACCACCATGACCGGACCCATGTTCATCCCGGCGAAAACCTCCCCCAGACCAAGATACCCGTAACGTATGGGCGGAGCAGTGTAGAAAAAGCTGGAGAAGAGGGACAGGACCACCAGGGGGGAAAGGATCCACATCCGGGTGACGGCCATGTAGCCAAGGGCCAGGACGATGGCTCCGATATAGAGGGTCCACAGGGAGGCGCGAAGCTCGGTCAGGGAGATCCTCCCCTGTTGAAGCATCCGGGAGCCGCCGATGGAGATGCCGTCGTCCGCGCCCTGCATGTGATCGAAATAATCGTTGGCCAGGTTTGTGGCCAGATGGACCATGACCGAGTACAGGTTGATGAGGAGGAAGAGCCCCACCTGGTAGGGAGCCCCGTCTCGCACGGCCACCATCCAGCCGGCGGTCAGGGGAATAAACGTGGCGATGTAAAAGGGCGGTCGGCTGGCTTTCCACCACGCCCTCAGCTTATCCCGATTCAATGCCATCAACCGTTGGTTTTTGCCCCTCAGGGGAGGAGACCACCCTGGACCATCTCCCCGAAGCCAAGCTCCGATTTAAGGACACCTCTCTCCTTGAGCCATTGATAGGTGTCCATCACCAGATCTCTCCGGGGGACGGTGGGGGGCCCGAAGGCCGGTACAGCGAAGGACTGTTGGAGGGGCTCCGGGATACGGGTGTTCCGGATCATGACTTCACGGATCGCCTCGGGATCCTCGCCGATAAGGACAGAGGCCCGGGTAACGGCCCTCAGAAACCCCCTGGCGTCCTCTGGGCGATCCTTCAGGAAGTCCTGCCGAAAGATCAGAACCGTGGGGGTGATGCCGCTGCCGCGGTCATCAGCGATCACGGTGGCCCCGCGGCTTTCCACCAGGGTCACCAGGGGCTCAGGAAGGACGGCTCCGGCCACCTGGCCCTCCAGGAGCATCGGAACACGGTGGAGGATGTTCTTCACCTCGATGAGTTTTAGCCTGGCTTCCGGAGCCCTGCTTTCGATGAGGTGGCGGGTCACGTACTCTATGATGGTATTGGAGCTGCCGGCGATGCCCATCTCAGCCAGCTGCCCAAGGGAGAGGTCACCTTTGCCCGGCCCTGCGAGGACGGCAAACATCCTTTCCCCGCCGGTGGTGTTGTAGACCGTAGCAACCATCCTGACCGGGATCTGGTTGGCATCGAGGGTGATGGAAGTCAGCATGTCACCGAAATAACCCTGGGTCTGCCCCGCTGCCATGGCAGCGTCCTTTTCGAGCCCGGATTGGAACCGGATGAGGTCGACGTCGAGGCCCTCTTCAGCGAAAAGCCCCTTTTCCTTGGCCACGAAAAGTGGCAGAGCCTGTATGACAGGCAGGACTCCAAAGGAGATGGTGTCAGCCGCCTGCACGTTGCCGGGGAAACCGGCTCCAGCTGCGGCAGCCAGCGTCAGGACGAGTACAATTACAAGGATTACAAGGATCGGGGTTGATCGCGGGGTGGAGCCTGAAGTTTTCATCTCTTGTTCCTTTGGCAGGTGAGAATTAAAAGCATAGTAGTGTTTTTGTGTTCTCACGTCCAGATGGAGAACAGGGGATTGAGCAGGATCGAGTATTCAGTGGTCAGTATCAGGGGTTCAGTTGAGAGGCCGTGGTTCGCTACTCGTGAAAATCGGTGGAAAGGGGAAAGGAGAAAGGCTAGAGGAACGACTGAACGAGGCTACGACCTTCCGACAGGACGAGTGAGCCGATCCCTCGTTAAATCGGTTAGTCGATAAGTCGTAAATTCGAGCGTACCAGTTCTCAGTTCTCTTTTTGAATTTTGGACTTTGGATTTTGGATCGCCTTTTCCCATTCCACTTTCTCCTTTCTTCCTCCCATTCTCTATTCTCCATTTTCTATTTTCTATCCCCCCTTTTCCCTTTTCACCTGTCACTTGTTACATTCCACTGCTTTTAAGGCACTAACAGCACCTGGCCGGTGCTGCACAGGGGCGGGTTGGGCTGGAACCGGGCACAGGCGGGAGGGCGGTGTCCACGGCCGAGATGGTGTATGGAGCAGAAGGGTTTCCCGTCCACGAGATTGCGGAAAAGGAGGGGGCAGAGTCTTAAGCGGACCCCGCTGAAGAACCAGCAGGTGTGCCTCGGGTTTCTCCCTTTTTCCACAGGTGCGTAGAACTCGCTGACCAGGGCCCTCCGCTCCTTCCACCTTCTGTAGGTCGAGGCGGAGACGGCCCCGGGCCGCATGTGGGTGCAGCAGGTCCCGCACCTGAGGCAACCGGATGAATCCCGCGGGATCTTCTGCATTGCCAGGGACGCGATAGGGTAGGAGTATGACAGGACGCATTTGTACGCCGAGAACAGGGCCAGGACCGGATCGTTGGGGAGATCGCCGTGGCGCCTCTTCACCAGTTCCCAGGGAATCCACTCCACGGTGAGAAGGTCTCTCAGATGGGCAGGGAGAGCTTCCCGCAGTTCCTGTCGGAAGATATCCATATGTTCACCCCTGAAAAATTTTAACAGAGAAGGGGGGATTTTGCAGTCCTCAGTTCTTAGTGTTTGCCCCTGGCTCGTTTCTCTTGGCCCATGCCACTTCCATCTGTATTCTCCCTCCTCTATCGGTTATTATGCTGAACCATGGATACCCTTATCCCCCTCGTCGTCAGTCTCACGGTGGCGGTCATCGGCCTGGTGTTTGCCCTTTTCCCAAGGTGGATTATCCAGATGGTCCACCGCCACGCATCCTCCTATCTGAAAGAGGATCTCTCGGGGGACCCGACCTACATCTACATGTTCCGTTTTTTCGGCATCGCGGCCGTTCTGTTGGGTCTTTACGCCCTGTGGCAGGTGGCGGGGAGTATGTGATCAAAGTGCCAAGAGTAAAGAGCTCAGTGTCAAGAGCTAAGGGCGGAGGGCGAAGAGCGACTGGCTGGCAACGACGGACTGGATCAGCCTTCCTATTGCACATTTACCCCTAATGGAGTATAAAATTGGCGCCGGTATGAATATGCGCCGGTCAGATCCAGGGTTTTGTAGCAGCGGAAAAGCTTCATGGGTACGATAGAGGGTCCTGGGCTTTGAAGTTCAGGACCCTTCCGGTTTTGGGAGCCTGCGAGGTGATCCGGAAGCTACAAACGCAACATTTTTGGGAGGAAAGGTAAAATGGCAGAAGGAACAGTTAAGTGGTTCAATGATTCAAAGGGCTTTGGTTTCCTGACCCAGGAGGACGGCCCGGACGTGTTCGTGCATTTTTCGGCCATCCAGACCGAGGGGTTCAAATCCCTCCAGGAGGGCCAGCGCGTGAGCTTTGATGTCGTGGAGGGCCCCAAGGGGCCGCAGGCCGCCAACGTCGTACCCCTGGAGGGGTAATCCTAGGAAGGCCATCAATTGCCCCTGGGCTGTGCGAGCCCAGGGGCTTTTTTTTGTCTCAGT
The DNA here is from genome assembly GCA_041559575.1 of bacterium. Classification (GTDB taxonomy): domain Bacteria; phylum BMS3Abin14; class BMS3Abin14; order BMS3Abin14; family BMS3Abin14. The sequence goes on along the minus strand of JBFFDD010000081.1, from coordinate 3,862 downwards.
TTCCAGTTCCAGGCTCCTGGTTCTGCTTTACAATGGGCGTTACCGCCTCGATGTGGGCGGAGACGATGAGAAGAGCCCACCCATGGCTTTTACGGTCTCCGGTTCAATCCGGCACCCGATCGTCCGGCCCCGGCGTTCCATCCTGATCAGGCCCGTTCGCCCCAGCTCCCTGATATTGGGGGGATATTGCGGAAGAGACGTGTCCAGGTATTTTCCCGCATCTCCCACACGGGCACATCCCTTGCTCTCCGCCTCCTCCAGGTCATCGGTGGAAACGGGGATGCAGAACAGGGACAGTGGACGCAGGTAGATCCTCACCCGGTTTGGGTTCGACAGGACCTTGAATTTATCCCCCGGTTCTTCAATCTGTTCATCGCGATAGTTCGACATATCGAAATAAAATCCGAGTCAGGTGCCGTGTCAATTGAAAATGGAGAATGGAGAATGGAGAATAGAGAGTGGAAGGAGAGCAAGACCCGCCGTCGCTCCTTGAGCTTCCGCCGTCGCTCTTCGAGCTTCGGCGAGACAAGTTGGCGTGGCAGGCGAAGACGAAGGGAAAGGCAGACGCGGGGACCCGCCTTCGCTGAAGCTTCCGCCGTCGCTCTTCGAGCTCTGGCGAGACAAGTCGGCGTGGCAGGCACGGGGAGGGGGGCGCCTTTGGCGCGGTGGAAAAGGGATAATGGAAAGAAGTTCTCAGAGCTAGGTGATAAGAGATAAGAACCAAAGGTTAAGTGCTGAGGGCTGAGAGCCGCGATGCCGGGATGCTGATGAATTCAGGGGTGCTTTTTCCGGAGCGGTCCGGTGACGGTGGTGTTATAATTTAAACAGTTAAGAGATTCGCTGGATTGATTTGGGCAAGGTCGTCCGGCGCGGGATCCGAAAGGCAACAGAGGAAGATTTGAAGGCTTGAACAGGGAGCGAGCCGATCTCTCAGGGGGGGCAGGATGAATCTTAACTGTTGGGAATACAAGAGGTGCGGGAGGGAACCGGGCGGCGAAAGGGTAGAAGAGTTGGGAATCTGTCCGACCACCGTCGAATGGACAATGAATGGAGCCCACGGCGGCCGGAACGCCGGGAGGGTGTGTTGGGTGGTATCCGGGACCTTCTGCGACAGCCTGGTGGTGGGGACCCATGCCCGTGAGATCAATTCCTGTGTCCACTGCGATTTCTTCCAGAAGGTCCAATCAGAGGGTGAAGGTCTATATGCCTCACCATTCCCAGGCGGCCGATTGCGGCGGACCGGATACGGATGATAGAAAGGATATAGATTTTCGTATCCGTTGGGCGAGGGCCGTCACCCTGCGGGAAAGCTTCCGATCGATCCCCGAGAGCTGCGGGGAACGGGACATTCATAATTGAGAAATGCAGGCTCTCGTTCCCCATCCCTCCGGAAAGTAAACATCCTCATCCAGTTGAGCTTGGCGGACCCTAGTGGTTTTCTTCAGGGGAAAATCAAGACCTGTGATCCTGACACCCACATCCGGTTTGCACTGAAATGAGCAAGGCCAGAAGGCGCAAAGCACTGAAAAGCAACCTCGCTTTCGCCGCTGCGGTAGTGGTGATCCTGAGCGCCCTGTTCCTTCTGCCGAAGGACAGAGCGCAGGACATTCCCGACGACGAGGTCCATGCCGGCCTGGGGTTCGACGCCCAGTGCCTCCAGTGTCACTCCCCCGGCGGTCTGGCGCCCCTTAGCGATGAACACCCGCCCAAGGGGAAGTGTCTTGAATGCCATCAGATCTGAGATTGTGTCTCAGATCTGATGGCAAGTGCTAAGTGCTAGGGGATAAGAACAAGAACTGAGAACTGATACGGTCGAATTTACAGCTTGTCGACTGACCGACTCAACGAAGAATCGCATTATTCGCTTAATCGGAAGGTCGTATCGTCGCCCAGTCGTAACCTCGTTCAGTCGCCCCCTCTCCCCCTCCCCGTGCCTGCCACGCCGACTTGTCTCGCCAAAGTTCGAAGAGCGACGGCGGAAGCTTCAGCGAAGGCGGGTCCCCGCGTCTGCCCATAGTTCCCAGAACTGAGAGCTGAACTGAGTGCTAATTGCCAGGTGATAAGGGATAGGGGATAAGAATAAGAATAAGAATAAGAACTGAGAACTGATACGCTCGAATTTACGACTTGTCGACTGACCGACTCAACGAAGAATCGCATTATTCGCTTAATCGGAAGGTCGTATCGTCGCCCAGTCGTTTCCCTGGTCTTTCTCCCCCAGCTCCAGCTCCACCAGCCTCACCCAGTACTCGATCCCCTGAGGAATGATCTCGTCGTTGAAATCGTAGTCGGATCGATGGCTCATGGTGTGCTTTCCGTTGCCCAGAAAGACATAACATCCGGGAACCTTCTCCAGGAAGTATGAGAAGTCCTCAGATGCCATGAGGGGTGGTGTCTCCGTCTGCACCCTGTCCGGGCCCACCACATCGGCGGCCGCTCGAGCCGCTATCTCCGCTTCCCTTGCCGTGTTAACCGTGGATGGATATCCCGGGATGTATTCAAGGGTAAATCTGGCCCCTCGGGCATCGCAAATGCCGGCCACCACCCTTTCCATGGCCCCCCTGATCTGCTCGCGGACCTCCGGCAGCTGCATTCTGGTGCACCCCCTCAGAACGGCCTCATCCGGGATGACGTTCCAGGTGGTTCCCGATTGAAAGAGGGTGACCGAAATCACCGCGTGGTCGAGGGCACAGATCTCCCTGGAGACGATGGATTGGAGGGCGGTGACCACCTCTGCGCCGGTGACGATGGGGTCGGTGCCGGTGTGGGGAAGAGCGGCATGGGTTCCCCGGCCGCGGATGGTTATCTCGAAGTTGTCCGTGGCGGCCATGATGGGTCCGGTCCTGAGGGCAAAATGTCCGGCATCAAGCCCTGACCGGTTGTGCATCCCGTAAACGGCATCAACGGGGAATTTTTCGAACAGGCCCTCCTTAACCAGCACTCTGCCTCCACCGCCCCCTTCTTCGGCGGGCTGGAAGATGAAGACGGCCGTTCCGTCGAAATCCCTGGTTTCAGCCAGATATTGGGCCGCTCCGAGGAGCATGACCACATGCCCGTCGTGTCCGCAGGAGTGCATGAGGTTCTCGTATACGGAGGCGTATTCCCGGTCGCCGGTCTCCCGCATGGGAAGACCATCCATGTCTGCTCTCAGGGCGATGGATCTGGGCGAACTTCCGGCTTTCAGGACGCCGATGATCCCGGTCTTCGCCCAGCCGGTGTGGACATCAAGGCCCATTTTCCGGAGGGCCCCGGCAACGATCCCGGAGGTGCGGGTCTCCTCGAAACCCAATTCAGGATGGCGGTGCAGGTCGTGTCTCAGGGCAACGAGGTCGGGGATGTAGGATTGGATCTTTTTCTTCATGAGCTTCTTTTCGATTAAAAACTCAAAATCCAAAAGGTATTAATCTGCGGCCCTCTGTGGGACCTTGTGGAACTCAGTGACCTCTGTGGTAGAGGAATTATCTGCCGGGTTCAGGTTGATCTTTACCTCAGCCCTCAGCCCTGCGGTTGAGGAATCAGTTTTCCTCCAGTAATTCCTCAACGGCTCCGGCAATATTCTCGGCCGTGAACCCGAACCTCTCCATGTTCACCGGTCCCGGAGCCGAAGCTCCGAACCTGTCGATCCCGATGATCCTGCCCCCGGTTCCCACGAAGCGCTCCCAACCGAAGGGAGAGGCGGCTTCCACGGCTACCCGGGCGGTGATCTCCGGCGGGAGGATCTCGTCACGGTACGCCTTGTCCTGCCGACCGAACAGCTCGAAGCTTGCCATGTTCACCAGCCGGGCGTGAATCCCCTTTTCCTCGAGGATCCTCAGTGCCTCGAGGGATGGCTCCACCTCGGACCCGGATGCCAGGATGACGG
>JBFFDD010000080.1:0-10738 GCA_041559575.1 bacterium | reverse complement strand
GTAGAGATCGACCAGCTTCCTGCCCGGACCGTTGGTCAGGAGCCTGTTGTCTCGGAACTCCCTGAGGAGTTTGACGGCGGGAGTTTCATAGGACCCGTAGGCCGCCGTGGCGATGAAGCAGCCCCCGCCTCCGCCGCCCCCACCGCTACCAGAGATTACGGTAAAAGTAAGCGTTTCGGAGGGTGAAAAGGTTCCTTCATCATCAAAGGCTTGCAGGGTAAACGTGTGAGTTCCCTCTGACAGGCTGGTAAAAGCTGCAAATACTGAAGAGGTGTTTATTGGTCCAATTCCATCCATGGAATATTCATAGTGGTCGATGAACCCATCGGTATCCGATCCCTCCCAGAAGATGGTCGGTGAACTGTTGATTGTGCTCTGACCATTTCTTGGTCCGTCGGTGATTTTTACCGTGGGTATCTGGTTTGAAGACGGAAAGACGATAATGGGACCTGCAATGTCGATCGTTCCGGACGGAGCTGCTGAAGCAAAAGACTGGACCATCGTCATACCTGTCCCAATGGCTGAAAAGAGGCCTGACCCATTGATGGTTCCAATAGAGGAATCCGACACACCCCAGTCATTTGCCGGTGCAAGATCATGAAATTGAACCGTATCACCAACACGTATCTTAACCACGTCATCCATGGGTCCTGCCAATACAACGGGAATACCGGTTCTCATGGATGCAAAGGGTCTGATACCGGCTATCCGCCAGGGACCCGTACGGTAGGATGTTACGGGAGCTCCTCCTGGAAAAGACAGATCGAACTCAGCGATTCCCGGTGAAACGGGGGAGACCGCCCAGGCACCGCCGGAGACGGTCACCATAACCGCCACCGAATTTGAGTTTGACAAGGCGCTCTGGATGCTTCCGTAGAGCTGGCTAATGGTGTCGGTATAAATGTTGACAGGGGAAAAGGTATCCATCAGAGCCAGACCGGAGAAGGGATAGAAGGGGGCCAGCGCCCCTGCCAGGTTGGCCTTTTTCGCGGAAGCGATCGCATTCAGGAGGGGCCTTTCGAACTCACCCCCGTTGACAATTCTAGCTCTGATCTCTGTTGAGGAAAGACCGGGATGAACCGCGGAAACGAGACCGCCGATGGCAGCTACCATAGGCGTAGCGAAGGACGTCCCATTTTTGGTGGTGTATCCTGAGGCTCCTGAACCGGTTGAAAATACCAGACTCCCCGGTGCCGCGATGTCCACCGATTCCAGACCGTAGTTTGAAAAGCCCGCCAGAATTCCTGACTGATTGGTGGCGGCAACGGTGATCACCCACGGCATCCATCTCGAGTAATCGGCAGGATAGACCCTTTCAAAGTCGTTATTGGAGGATTCGTTGGCAGCGGCAACATAGAAAATAATGCCCGAATTTGACCCGGCGTCGAAGATGGCATCTCTCAGGGTGATATTCTCAACATTGCTGCTACTGTCGACAATCTTCCAGCTGGCGTTAATTGATTTTACCGGAAAACTCCGGTCCGACATGTCTGCCGCGTAGTTAATAGCCTCGACGATCTCACTGACAAATTTGGCACGCAAGGGCAGAACGTTCAGATAATCCCATCCAACACCCACTATCCCGGTGCCGTTCCATGCCGCAGCGAGAATTCCCGAGATGATCGTACCGTGGTAGGGAGCGTCGGGATCCGTGGGTGAGTCCGCCGGCGCGTTGTCATCCGGGGAATCGAACCAATCGTAACCGTTATAGTCATCAGGAAAACCATTACCATCATCGTCCCAACCGACATTGCCTCCAATTTCTCCAGTATTGGCAAAGAGTATCGAATTGGGCAGGTCAATGTGTGAGGGTTCGTAACCGGAGTTATTACCCGCGACAAAACCTCGCTCTCCGCTCCCTGAGTCAACAACCCCTATGGTTCCTTGATCGATAACAAGAGAGATCGGGGCCGATATGAGAGCATCGATGACCGACCAGCCTTCAGGAGCATCGATGTCAACATTAATAGGATATTGTCGGGTACCGATAGTTCCTGATCTCTCGGGTGTGTTCAAATACCATTGCTGAGTGAACTGGGGATCAGGGGGTGGGACAGCGAGAAATTGGACTCGATGATTTGGCTCAACATATTCAATAGCTGGATCTTTTTCTAAGGTTTTTATAGCCTGCTCTACAGTCAGTCCCTCGCCCAGTTTTATTCGCTCGACACCGATCCTGTTATATCGACGAATCCGGCTACCCCCGACTTTGGCTTGAGCTTTCCATTGAGCTTCGTCATCGATGCCGGTTCGGTATTTGACGAGGATCTCCCCGAACTTGTAATGCCCTTTCCCGTTTCCAGGTCTGGAGAAAACCACGGATGAAATCAGGAATAAAGTAATTAGAACAAATGGAAGAAAAAGAAATTTTTTCCTCATCTCTCCTCCAGGGCCTTGACCTTGAAATTGGGCTCGGCGTACCGGACCTCGGGATGTTTTTCGTACCGTTCCACCGCCTCGGGCACGCTCATGCGCCTGGGCAGACGGATCAGGTAGATACGGGCGGCGCCGATGGCCTTCATGACCTCGCCCCTCTCCGCCCGGATGATCTGCAGCTCCCGCTCCGGTGGAACGTTGTCGTGGAACTTCACCAGAATCTGTCCCTGGACGTAGGATTCAGAGGGTGGGACCGCGGGACGCCGTGACATGGCCTGGCCCGGGCTCGGGAACAGCACAATAAGGACTGCCAACCAGAGGATTCCGGCCAGCAGCCTTCTTTCCAGGCCCCAAGCAGGAAGCCTTTCCTGTCCTCGAACAAACAATTCTGACATATTGATATATTAACCACTATTTCGGCTTCTTGCAAACAGGGAAAGGAGGGGTTGGGAGCGGATGTGGAAAGTGGAAGGTTGATGGACCGTTATCCGTGATTTGTGACTCGAACTTCCAACTCCTTAAAGACCTTGAACTTTACCTTGAACCTGGAACCTGGAATTTAAAATGGCCGCGGGAAGATGAGCCGGCAAGGCAACTTAAAGAGCAAACTTCGGTTCCCCAAGGGTGCCGTCAATAGTCACCCTTACGCCGCCGCTCGAGCCCGTCTTCGAACCTAACAGGCTCATCAGAGGTCCGATACGGTCCTGGGCCTCCAGGGAGGGCCTCAAGTTGAGGGTGAGGTTGACCCTGGAGTTCCCGGGGTTACCGGGAAGAACGAGGATCGTTCCGCCGATATCACCCATGATGTCACCCTCGATCCCCGTCTCCTGGAGGGTCACCAGGTTGTCTTCTGCCGACCAGAAGAGTCTGACCTTGGTCAGTTTGATCTCATCGACACCGAAAAGTTCCAGGGCGTCTCCGCCGACGACCGCATCCACAAGATGGATGCTGCCCTCGCCTGAGAACACCGGCTTTCCTCCACCCGTGCCCTTTATCCGGGTGTCGATCGACAGCTCGCCCTCGAGATCAATGGGAAGATCCGGAGCTGCAGGCAGCATGGACAGCTCGATACCGTCGCCATTGAACCCGACTTCCCATCTCTCCCGGTCGAAGGCCATGTCGATGGGAAGCGTTCCCCAGTCCCCCTCAAGCAGGGCGGAAAAACTCTTTCTCTCCCTAACCAGGCTGGCCAGAGTGGGGGACAGGGAAAGATCTCCCACGGGGTATTTTCTCCCCCCTGATGCCAGCTCTATGTCCCGAAGGCGAATGGAGAGAGGGAATTGCGCACTGGCAGCTTGGGCGGTGAGAACATTCCCCGCGTTTTCTTTCATCCATTGGTTCACATATGCGGCCACCTGGTCCTGGGGGAAATTCACGACCAGAAAGATCGCCGTGAAAAGGGCAAAAAGCAGCAGATAGACGGTCGGACGAACCGCTTTACCGGCCATCATTTTGGCTCCAGTGTGCTTACCAGGATACTGACATCGAGGAGCTGAGGATCATCGAAACGGGACTTGACCCTCAGTTTCCTGGTCACCGCCAGGGAACCTGATCCCTCAACCCTCTGGAGAAGATCAACCAGGCCCCGGAGAGACAATTTCTCCAACCTCATCTCCACCGATGACTCCACCAGTCCCGTGTCAAGCTGGGTGGTAAAGGGCTTCATGGAGGCGATGTTATCCTGGAGGTTCAATTCCTTCGCCTTGGCCTCCAGGTCCGCCAGGAGGGACGTACCCCCCTTCCTGTTGCTGACCCTGTTTTCCAGTCTTGAAAGAGCCGTCTCGAGTTCCTGGTACCGGGAGCTGAGTTCCACGAACCGGGTCAACTCGGCCTGCTTCCTGACGGCCATGCCCCTCAACCTTTTACCCTTTTCCATGGCGGGCCTGAGAAGAATGCCGTATATCAGAGCGGACACAACGAAAAGAGCGGCCACCGACACCATGATCTTCTCTCTGGAGGAGAGCCGCTGCCAGAGGGCCGACATGTCAGATCACCTCCATCTGGAGGCGGAAAGAAACCTTGGAGGCATCGGCACCAACCCTGGCATTCTGGACCCTTACGTCATTGAACAGCTCCGACGCTTCCAGCGCCTCCTTGATCCGGTCTACGGAATCGAAGGAAGAGACCGTTCCCTCGATCCGCAGTCTCCCTGAATCAAAGGCGAGTTCATTCATCTGAAGCTGAATCTCCTTGGGGACCCTTCGGCTGAGTTCCTCCAGAACCGCGAGGGATCCGGTGCCTGAGAAATCCTTCAGGCTGCTGTTTCTGCGTTCCAGCTGGGTGATCCTTTCCTGGATCTGGGCAACCTCGCTGACGATCTTGGTGTCCGGGAAAAGGGCGGCAAAAGAGGATCGGAGGGAATCGGCGTAACGGTCATATTCGGCCCTTGTTCTGTTGAGACCGTTAAAGAGGCTTACCATGCCGAGAAGGATGATCAAAATTACCAGCACAGCCGTCCTGGCAGCCGGAACCTTGAGTTCTCCAAGTGGGTTGACCGGTGCAAAGGGGCCTTGCCTGAGATCAAACACCACAGACGATCGATGGCCGATGCCCTTCAGGGCCAGGCCCAGGGCGGGAAGATAAAGGGCCGCGTCCGAATCGAGAGTTCCCTCGAAACTCCTGAAAACGGACCACGTACCCGGATCCTGAAAACTCATGATCCCCCTCTCCTCGAGGGAGCCGGCCAACTGTTCCCTGTTCTCCTCGCAGGCGATCAATGTCTCACCCTTTTCCGGAGCGAGATCGAGGACGGAATCCACCGTTCGGCTGATCCCCTCGCCGGTGTTTTCGGCGTAGGATATCCTCCGAAAAGAAGTCGGTTTGCCGGCGCTGAGCCCGGCCACCACCGCCCCTCTTGTGCCGCAGAAGATTGCCGTACCGTCTCCAAGGCCGCCGAAAGAGGCGGCAGCAGCCAGCCCTACGGCCTCTGTCTGGATAGCCACGGGGGATGATCCCTGGGGAAGGATGCCGAGCACGCCCCTGATGGTCTGTTGACGGCATACCACAGCAATCCCTGAACAGCCCTCGTTTTCAGCGCTCAGGGTGATGAAGTCAGCGACAGCTTCACCGGCGGTGAGGGGAATCTCGCCCTCAAGCTGGGACAGGAGGATCTGGGAGATCCGTTTGCGTCCCCTGAAAGGGAAAGCCAGGGTCTTCTTGAAGATGAGGGATGAAGGCAATCCGATCACAGCCCTCTGAAGGGTAAAACCGTCTGCAGACGCCTCATTCAGGGCAGCTGCCCACTGCTGGAAAAGATCGCTTCCGGCACCTGTATATCTGCCGGCCCTCCTTATGGCAACACCACCGACACCCGAGGTCAGTTCCACCAGCCTGACCTGGCCACTGTCGTCCAGTTCGATGCCTGTCGCGGTCCTTGTCAGCATGGTCTATTATCCGTCATTCATTATCCGTGATTTGTGATACGCTTGCCACGCCGTAGCTAAAAAAGCGAAGGCGGGTGATTCGCAAATTGAGGTTTCCAGTTTACAGGTTGCAGTTTCCAGTTGGATAACCGCCGTGATTCGTGACTCGTGATTCGAAAAGTGAGTTCCCGGTTTGCAGTCAAACTATTCTCCGAAACCCCGACCCTCCGTTACTCCGAAACCTGAAATTTCCGCTCCCCGTGTCCCCGCGTCCCTTCTTCGTCCTATCGTCCTCTCGCCCCAGCTCCCCCTCGCCCTTTCGCCCCCTCTCCCCCTCTCCCAGTCGCGGAAATTTCCCTTTCCCCTTTCCACTTCTTCTCTAACCGCCATAAGGGTATCAAAACCCCCTGTAGTAAACAAGATTCACGCTGCCGCTGCCGTCCCTGGACAGAACCCCAAAGGCGGCGCTGGACGACCTTTCGGTCTCACCGATGATCTCGGCGGAAAAGTGACTACTGTTGACATCGATCATGTTCGAGACCTGGTTGAACAGGTCCTCATGGAAGTCCACAACCCTCGCCTTCAACTCATTCCGGTTGGCGAAGGGTTCTTCATCTCTTGCAGCCAGGACTTCCTCGGCGATCTCCCGGGAAATAACGTATTCCGTTCCCTCGGGTGTCAGAGACATAATGACCTCCACGGGAGCCGTGTTGATGTTGATCGAGCCTCCGGGATCACCGTAAACGGTGAGATACCGTTTAAGGGGCGGAACATCCCCCTCGCCCCGATCCAGAAGCAGGCTCCCTATCCCTTTTACAAGGGCCAGTTCGCCGATAGTCCTAAACGCTCCGTTGGGGCATTCGTAGGGGACCGGCAGTGTGGAATAGTATTCATCCTCAGCGCCGTTAGGGCGCGGGGAACTGTCAGGATCGATCCAGTCGATGAGGCTGTCGACGATCTCATCCGACCGGTCCGGAGGCAGGCCCAGTGAATCGAGAAGTGTCCGCAGGCGGTAGAACATGCTGTCCGGGCTCTCCTCATCGGGCGAACCCTCGCTGTCTACCAGACGGTTGACGTCGAGCTTTCCCTCTTCGTCCTCCACCCTGGCGACAACCCAGCCGAGATCGCCCAGGGGAACCGATCCGGCCTTGTTCACGAGGGCCCAGTCGTCACTGAAGGAGTCAACAGCCGGATCATCCTCCTCGAGCCCTCCCTGCAGAAGGGAAAGGCCGGAGCGAGCAAGATACTGGGTCTGAAGTTCGTCCGCCATGCTGTAGGCGATCCTTTCGTAAAGGTCTACGCCAGCCCGGGTATCCATGACCACGAGGGACAGGAGGAAAACAGCCACGATGGCCATGAGGAGCGCAACTCCCCTTTCACCTCTGCGGGTTCCTGAGGCCATCACGTTCCCTCCGCCATGGGAGGGGCAACCCTGGTCCGGAGGGTGATCTCCTTTTTCCCGGCCTCGCTGAGGGTCAGCTCCATCTCGATCTCCCTGGGCAGCTTTTCGAACATATGCTCGCGGTTCATGTCCTGACTGTCCCACTCATCCAGCCAATCCTCTCCATCGAAATATCGGAGGTTCAGGGATCGAACCCTGGCGGAGAGCTCGTAGGTGACCCCACCCTCCCCCTCGGGGGTCTCGGGGGGAACCTGCTCTCTCCGGGTCAGGATGCCCGTAGTCGAGTCGTCCTCGAAGGATAGCGTATAGCCCACCTCGGCAAGATCGCTCGAGACGATCTTCGGGTTGACAGGAAGGGTTGAGGTGGTCACCAGGTTCATTCCGTCCGTGGGAAGGTCGCGGTGGTAATTGTCAAAACCCTGAAAATAGGCATTGGTCTCATGGACAAACGCCCCCTTTAGGTCCTCCGCCATGAGGTTAATGATCATCAAAGCGGTCTGCCGCAGTTCCATTTCCGCTCTAAGGTCTTTCGACCGCCTGCTGGTTCCAAGGACCACCGAGAAGGTAATAGTGGCCATCAGGGCCAGGATAACGAGGGCCGTCATCACCTCGATCAGGGTAAATCCCCGCTGCCCGCGTCCCGGGGGAGGATACGGACGGAAAGCCCCGGGAACACCTCTTCCGCCTTCTTTATTCCGGCAGGAAAGCCACCACACTGTAGGATTCCTCCCTGTCCCCCTCCATCCACCGGACGGTGACACGAACCTCCCTGACGCCGGAAAACTCCGTCTCCGACACGTCGGTCGTCATGGTGTAGATGCCCGATTCGTCCTGAATCCCGTCCCCGGACAGGTCCGGCACTCCTCTGGAAAAGGCCTCCTCGACCCTTTCCCTGGCCAGCTGGGTGGCTCCGTTAAGCCTGCTGGCGTGGAGGGTTCGACTGAGGTTCAGTCCGTCCGTCTGAAGAAGGACAACCAGGGCAAAGCCCACCACGGCCAGGGCCGTGAGCACCTCCAGAAGGGTAAACCCATCAGTATTCCTTTCCTGATGGCCCTCGGACGGTATGCCCCATTCACTGCAGCGAAAGTCTGACATAGTCCTCAACGATCTGGATCTCGCCACCCAGGACGTCCGGGAGGATGCTGCGCGTACGGCCTTCGTTGTCCACGATATGGATCACGGCCGGCTCGATCATCCCCTTGGGGGAAAAGTGGATCACGGCCTGTCCCTCACCTGTCGTGCCGCCCCGGTCGGTCATCACATCCTTGATGCGTACCGTTCCGGAAAGGGTGAGCACCCTGACCTCGTCGTCCTCGATGTAGCTGTCCTCAGGGCCGAAATAGAGGGCCCTGACCTCGGAATCGGCCAGATCGAGATCCAGGCGGTAATACCTTCGAAGGGTCACAGCCCGGTCTCTGACCAGCCTGACCATCATTCCTATCCTCCTGGCACTCCTGTCCATCTCGGTTCCGGCAAAATCAGGCATCCTGGGTAGAACGACGCTGACGGCGATAGCGATGATCAGCATCACCATGACCAGTTCGAGGAGCGTAAAACCACTTTCCTCTTTCTTCACGTTGGCTGCCCGGGAAAACACTGAGAGATTCGGAAAGGATTTATGCCAGAGAGAAGGAAAATAAATGGGTTCTCACGCAAAGACGCAAAGACGGGAAGGGTGAAATCTATAATACCGTGAATGAACCATGTTTTACGGTACATCTCTCAGCGCCTTGGCGTCTTGAGCGAATCACGCCCGCGGCGTGATGAGCGGGCGTGAATCAGCAAGGTAATTACTCCAGGTTCCACGATTCCACATCGGCGTCCTTGCCTTCGCCTCCCTCCACTCCGTCAGAACCGTAGGAGACGATATCGAACTCTCCGTGCAGACCCGGTGAAAGATAGATAAAATCACGACCCCAGGGATCCAACGGCACCTTGCCTTTCTCCAGGTATCCACCCTCGCGGTATTTTGCCGGTACCGGATCGGTGGAGGGCTTCTGAACGAGGGCCTCCAGTCCCTGGTCCGTCGACGGGTAAAAACCGTTGTCCAGGTAATAGGTCTTGACGGCCGTCTCAAGGTTGGCAATGGTCACCGTGGCTTTAAGCCGCCGGGCCTTCTCGGGCTCCCCGAGAAACCGGGGCGCCACGATGGTTATCAGCGTGGCGAGGATGATCATGACCACCATCAACTCAATAAGGGTAAATCCTCTTTCACCGGAATATCTGTGCGCGCTCATAGGGAATCTCCCATTCTAGGATCCATGACCGGGAACACTATCCCGACCTCACCAATTGATTGAGCTCGAAGATGGGCAGCAGAACCGCAAGGACAACGAAGAGGACCACCGCCGCCATTACCAGGATAAGGGTAGGCTCGAGGATCGATGTCAAGGCCTGAACGGATGTCTGAACCTCCTGCTCGTAGGACTCGGCGACCCCGGATAGCATTTCAGGCAATTGTCCGCTCTGTTCACCGACCGCCACCACTCTGGGGATCAGTGGTGGAAAGACCCCGCTGGCACGCACGGAATCGGCCAGGGTGTTGCCCTGTGCCACCGACAGGGCGGCCCTGTTCAACGACTGCGCCAGGACCCTGTTTCCAAGCACCTCACTGACCACATCCAGAGCCCGCATCAGAGGCACTCCGCTGATCAGGAGAGATGAAAGGATGTGGCACATCCTCGCCGAGGCCATCTTCAGGGAAAGCCTGCCCACAAGAGGAAGCCTCAGCTTGACCGAATCCACAGTCAGCCCGTAACGGCGACTCCTGGCCAGTCCCCTGTAGATAAAGATCGCGGCAAGTAGAACCGCGATAACGGGGATCCAGTATCGGGAAGCGAGATCGCTGGTCAGGAGCAGGATCCTGGTGGGCAGAGGCAGGACCCTGCCAAAATCCGCAAAGATCCCCACCACCTGTGGGACCACATAGGCAAAGAGAAAGAGGAGGAAGACAAACCCCAGCACCGTCATGATGACCGGATAGACCAGAGCGGCGAGAACCCTGTTTTTGAGACGGACGTCCCTCTCCAATGTGTCGGCCAACCTCGCCATGATGGCGTCGAGGAACCCTCCCGTCTCTCCTGCCTTGGTCATCTGGATGAAAAGAGGGGGGAAAACCGAGGGATGTTCAGCCAGGGCCTCGTGAAAAGCGGAACCCTCGTTGACATGATTGCGCACGCTGCTCAGGACCTTCCTGACAGAGGTTTTTTCGATCTGCTCAATGAGGGCCTCCAGGCTCTGGACCAGGGGTAAACCGGCCTTAAGGAGGGTGGCCAGCTGCCTGGTCACCAGTGCGAGATCGGAACCGCTGACCCTGCCGAACAGGGAAAGACCGCGGAGACTGGTTTCGGTTTCTCTGGCGACAGCGGGATCGAGGGAGACGATGAAAAGCCCCTGGTTCTTAAGGCGCTCCGTGGCCGCCTGCATGCTGCCGGCTTCGACAAACCCTGACCGTTTGCGGCCCTTAAGGTCCAGCGCGCTGTACTCAAACAGCGGCATGTTCCTTCTCTTCCTGGGTCACCCTGAGAACCTCCTCGATAGTGGTGACTCCCTTTAGCACCTTCAAAGAGCCGTCCAGCCTGAGGGTTCGCATGCCCTC